>NZ_JBVIYZ010000005.1:0-485465 GCF_055592085.1 Streptomyces sp. NPDC041135 | reverse complement strand
AAACGCCCGGTTACATTCCGAACCCGGAAGCTAAGCCTCACAGCGCCGATGGTACTGCAGGGGGGACCCTGTGGGAGAGTAGGACACCGCCGAACTCCTTTTACAGCTCCGGCTCTTGGGCAATCAGCCCAGGGGCCGGAGCTTTTTTGCGTTGCGGTAGGGTCAGGGGGCATCGTTGGCTCGTTTCCCACAGGAGGCCCCCGGGTGGAGGTCCAGGAGACCCGTGTTCAGACGGACCGGGTCCTCACCATCCCGAACATCCTCAGCATGGCTCGGCTCGTCGGCGTACCCCTCTTTCTGTGGCTGATCCTCCGGCCGGAGTTCGGTGGACCCAAGAGCGACGGCTGGGCGCTGCTGGTGCTGGCACTGAGCGGGATCAGTGACTATCTGGACGGCAAGCTCGCACGGCGCTGGAACCAGATCAGCAGCCTCGGCCGGCTGCTCGACCCGGCCGCGGACCGGCTCTACATCCTCTCCACGCTCGTGGGCCTCACCTGGCGCGGAATCCTGCCGTTGTGGCTCACCGGCCTGCTCCTGGCGCGTGAGCTGATGCTGCTGGTGATGGTGGGCATCCTCCGCCGGCACGGCTACCCGCCGCCCCAGGTGAACTTCCTGGGGAAGGCGGCCACCTTCAACCTGATGTACGCCTTCCCCCTCCTGCTCCTCAGTGACGGAAGTGGTTGGATCGCGTCACTCGGTGCGATTTTCGGATGGGCGTTCACCGGATGGGGTACAACCCTCTATTGGTGGGCAGGAGTGCTCTACGTGGTACAAGTCCGCCGTCTGGTGCGCGCGGACGCCATGGCCGATTGAGCTCGGCGGATTGTCCTGACCCAGTTGCCCCGATGGCCCGTGGCGGAAAAGTGCGGGACAATCTTGTCGGGTGAAGTCGGCTAGACCGTCGTCTCTTTGGAGGAGGACGCTTCCGACATGAAGGCCGTCGTGATGGCCGGTGGCGAAGGCACACGCCTGCGCCCCATGACCTCGAGCATGCCCAAGCCGCTCCTGCCGGTGGTGAACCGACCGATCATGGAGCACGTGCTACGGCTGCTCAAAAGGCACGGGCTCACCGAGACCGTCGTCACCGTGCAGTTCCTGGCGTCGCTCGTCAAGAACTACTTCGGTGACGGTGAAGAGCTCGGCATGGAGCTCACCTATGCCAATGAGGAGAAGCCACTCGGTACCGCCGGAAGCGTCAAGAACGCCGAAGAGGCGTTGAAGGACGATGCCTTCCTCGTCATCTCCGGCGATGCCCTGACCGACTTCGACCTCACCGAGCTGATCCGGTTCCACAAGGAGAAGGGCGCGATGGTCACGGTCTGCCTGACCCGCGTCCCCAACCCGCTGGAGTTCGGCATCACCATCGTCGACGAGGAGGGCAAGGTCGAGCGCTTCCTCGAGAAGCCGACCTGGGGGCAGGTCTTCTCCGACACGGTGAACACGGGCATCTACGTGATGGAGCCCGAGGTCTTCAACTACGTCGACCCCGATGTCCCCGTCGACTGGTCCGGCGACGTCTTCCCTCAGCTGATGAAGGAGGGCAAGCCGATCTACGGCTACGTCGCCGAGGGCTACTGGGAGGACGTCGGCACGCACGAGAGCTATGTGAAGGCGCAGGCCGACGTTCTCGAGGGCAAGGTCGACGTCGACATCGACGGCTTCGAGATCTCCCCGGGCGTGTGGGTGGCCGAAGGCGCGGAGGTGCATCCCGACGCCGTCCTGCGCGGGCCGCTCTACATCGGCGACTACGCCAAGGTGGAGGCCGGCGCGGAACTGCGCGAGCACACGGTCGTCGGCTCCAACGTCGTCGTCAAGACCGGTGCCTTCATGCACCGGGCCGTCGTGCACGACAACGTGTACGTGGGCCAGCACAGCAACCTGCGTGGCTGTGTCGTCGGGAAGAACACCGACATCATGCGTGCGGCCCGGATCGAGGACGGCGCGGTCATCGGTGACGAGTGCCTGATCGGTGAAGAATCGATCGTGCAGGGCAACGTCCGGGTGTACCCGTTCAAGACGATCGAGGCCGGTGCCTTCGTCAACACCTCGGTCATCTGGGAGTCCAGGGGCCAGGCGAACCTCTTCGGCGCGCGCGGCGTCTCCGGCATCCTGAACGTGGAGATCACACCGGAACTGGCCGTCCGGCTGGCCGGTGCCTACGCGACGACGCTGAAGAAGGGCACCACGGTCACCACGGCCCGTGACCACTCCCGCGGTGCCCGTGCGCTCAAGCGCGCGGTGATCTCCGCGCTCCAGGCCAGCGCCATCGACGTACGGGACCTGGAGAACGTGCCGCTGCCGGTGGCACGGCAGCAGACCGCGCGGGGCAGCTCCGGCGGCATCATGATCCGGACCTCGCCCGGCGTGCCGGACTCCGTCGACATCATGTTCTTCGACGGACAGGGAGCCGACCTGTCCCAGGGCAGCCAGCGCAAGCTGGACCGGGTGTTCGCGCGCCAGGAGTACCGGCGTGCCTTCCCGGGCGAGATCGGCGACCTGTACTTCCCGTCCAGCGTCTTCGACTCGTACACCGGGTCGCTGCTGCGCAACGTCGACACGACCGGGATCGCCGAGTCCGGCCTGAAGGTCGTCGTGGACGCCTCCAACGGCAGCGCCGGCCTGCTCCTGCCGAGCCTGCTGGGCAAGCTGGGCGTGGACTCGCTGACCATCAACCCCGGTCTCGACGAGTCCAGGCCCACGGAGACCGAGGAGATGCGCCGCGCCGGGCTCGTGCGGCTCGGCGAGATCGTGGCGTCCTCGGGTGCCGCGTTCGGTGTCCGGTTCGACCCGGTCGGCGAGCGGCTGTCGCTCGTGGACGAGAAGGGCCGGATCATCGAGGACGACCGGGCGCTGCTCGTGATGCTCGACCTGGTCGCGGCCGAGCGGCGCAGCGGCCGGGTGGCGCTGCCGGTGACGACGACCAGGATCGCCGAGCAGGTGGCCGCGTACCACGGCACGCAGGTCGAGTGGACCACGACCTCTCCGGACGACCTCACGCGCGTGGGGAGCGAGGAAGGGACCATCTTCGGCGGTGACGGCAAGGGCGGGTTCATCGTCCCCGAGTTCAGCAGCGTCTACGACGGCACGGCGGCGTTCGTGCGGCTGATCGGTCTGGTGGCGCGGACCCAGCTCACGCTGAGCCAGATCGACGCGCGCATCCCGCGGGCCCACGTCCTCAAGCGGGACCTGGCGACCCCGTGGGCCGTCAAGGGCCTGGTGATGCGCCGCGTGGTCGAGGCGGCCGGAGACCGTTCCGTCGACACGACCGACGGGGTGCGGGTCGTGGAGGCCGACGGCCGCTGGGTCATGGTGCTGCCGGACCCGGCCGAGGCGGTCACCCACCTGTGGGCCGAGGGCCCGGACGACGCCTCCGCGCAGGCCCTGCTGGACGAGTGGGCGGCGGTCGTGGACAGCGCCGGCCGGTAGGGAGACACCCGCACGCGCGCGTGCCGGACACGTGCCCTCAGGGGTGCCTGTCCGGCACGCCGGTGGGGCCGTTCGGAGGTATTCCCGGCGACGTGCGACGATGTGCGGCATGCCGCAGCAACCCCCCGTTCGGAGCAGCCCCACGCGGCCGCAGCGCCCGGACGCCTCCATGTCGTTGATCACCAACGTCATGGACCACAGCCTCGACGACGGGTACGCCGAGGCAGCCGCCCGCCGCAGGAGCCGGGGCGAGAGCGGCATGCCGAAGACTCTGAGGGCCAGGCTCGGCCTGGCGGCCGGGCTGGTCCTCGCGGCGCTCGTGGTGACCGTGGGAGCGGCCCAGGCGCGGGTGGCGGCGCCCGTGGTGGCCAAGGAGCGCCAGGAGCTGCTGGACCGCATCGACAGCGAGACCTCCGCCGCCGACAAGCTGGAGGGCAGCGTCGACGCCCTGCGCGACGACGTCAGCGCCCGTCAGCGGGCCGCGCTGAAGCAGAGCGGCGGCAGCGGCCGGGCCGACCTGGTGGGCGTCCTGTCGGGTGCCACGGCGGTGCACGGCCCGGGTGTGCGGCTCGTCGTGAACGACGCCAAGGAAGCCACCACGGGCGGTGACGGCGATCCCCGGGAGACGTCCGGCTTCTCCGACACCGGGCGGGTGCGCGACCGGGACATGCAGCGCGTGGTGAACGGGCTGTGGGCCTCCGGCGCCGAGGCCGTCTCGATCAACGGGCAGCGGCTGACCGCCCTGTCGGCGATCAGGGCCGCGGGTGACGCGATACTGGTCGACAACAAGCCGCTCGTACCGCCCTACACCGTGCTGGCCGTGGGGGACGGGGACCGGCTGAGCACCACGTTCCAGGACAGCGCGGACGGGCTGTATCTGCACGCCCTGGGGGAGAACTACGGCATTCGGGCCACCATCTCCACGGAGAGCGACGTCCGGCTGCCCGCCGCACCCAGTGTGATCGTCCGCACAGCGCAGCCGACCACCGAGAAGACTGAGAAGGGCAAGGGCACATCGTGATCGCCGTACTGGGCCTCGTCGTGGGAGTCGTGGCCGGCCTGTTGGTCCGGCCCGAGGTTCCGGCGGTCGTCGAGCCGTATCTGCCGATCGCCGTCGTCGCGGCGCTCGACGCCGTGTTCGGTGGCCTGCGGGCCATGCTCGACGGCATCTTCGACGACAAGGTCTTCGTGGTGTCGTTCCTGTCGAACGTGGTGGTGGCCGCCCTGATCGTCTTCCTCGGCGACAAGCTGGGTGTGGGTGCCCAGCTGTCCACGGGTGTCGTGGTGGTCCTCGGTATCCGCATCTTCTCCAACGCCGCGGCGATCCGGCGTCACGTGTTCCGGGCGTGAGGGCGATGAGCGACCAGGACGAGCAGCCGGAGAACAGGCTGCGCAGGGAACTGCCCGACGAGGTGCCCGCGCCCGCCGCGGGCAGTGTGCCCGAGCGGGCCGGCGCGCCCGAGGAGACCGGTGTGCCCGGGCGGGCCGCCGAGGAGGAGACACCGCGGCCGCTGACGGGCCGGCAGCGGCTGGTGAAGGGGCTGTGGCCGCCGCGGTTGAGCCGGGCCCAACTCATCGTCGCCGTTCTGCTGTTCGGTCTCGGCTTCGGCCTGGCCGTGCAGGTGGCGTCGAACTCCGACAGCGACAACGCGCTGCGCGGGGCACGTCAGGAAGATCTCGTCCGCATCCTCGATGAACTGGACGACCGTACTCAGCGTCTTGAGGACGAGAAGCAGGGACTCGAGAAGCAGCGCCAGGAGCTGCAGAGCAGCTCCGACCAGGCGGCGGAGGCGCGCAGGCAGACGGCCGAGAAGGAGAAGCAACTCGGCATCCTCGCGGGCACCGTGGCCGCGCAGGGTCCCGGCATCACGGTGACGATCGGGGACACGAAGGGGACGGTCAAGGCGGACATGCTGCTCGACGCGATCCAGGAACTGCGCGCGGCCGGTGCCGAGGCGATCCAGGTCAACGGTGTGCGCGTGGTCGCCAACACCTATGTGACGGACTCCGGCAAGAGCGTGGGCGTCGACGGGAACAAGATCACCGCCCCCTATCGTTTCCAGGTCATCGGCAATCCGCAGGACCTCGAGCCGGCGCTGAACATCCCTGGAGGTGTGGTGCAGACTCTGGAGAAGGAGCAGGCCACGGTCACCGTGGAGCGGTCCACCAAGATCGTCGTGGACGCCTTGCGGCCGGTGAAGCGGCCTGACTACGCTCGGTCGTCCTCGCAGTGATCCGGTGGCGCATGGGCGACGTCCGGCAGGGGCATGAGGATGCGGGGGGTCGGCGCACCGAAGAGGTGGTGCGTGGTGGAAACTGTTTGGCGGATACGGACGTTGTGAGGATGTCCGGGTCGGCCGGTGAATGCAATCAGGGTTCGTCCTGCCCCACGGGCGGGTCTGTTTCGGTCAAGGGGAATCGCCCGTGAAGTTGTTTCAGAAGTTGTTCGGCAAGAGTGCGCGAGACGGCGGCGAGAACGCGACCGCGCGCCATCGCGCACAGCCTGACGCGGAGGGCGGGCGCCCGCTGTTCCGCGACCAGGTCGCTGGTCCGGGCGGTGACATTTCCGGTGGTCAGGGCGCGGCGTCAGTTGACCCTGGCCGGTCGGGCGGCATAGGTTTCGGGCAACCGTCAACCTCAGGTACGGATGGAGGGTTTGCCCCTGCCCCGTACCCGTCCAACGCCCCGGCGGGGCAGCCGCGGCAGGAGGATCCGTCCATGTCGGTCCTGGTGTGTACGAGGTGCGGTAACCGCAACGCGGAGAACGCCCGCTTCTGTTCCAACTGCGGTGCGCCCCTGCGGGCCGGCGCCACGCCGGAGCGGCCTTCGGAGACGACGTCCACGATCTCCATCTCCGGCCTCGAGGCCTACGACGCCGAGGTCACCGGCCAGACGCCGGTGCCGACGCTCTCGCCCGAGGCCCAGGCGGCCGTGGACGCGCTGCCGCTGGGTTCGGCGCTGCTCGTGGTGCGCCGGGGACCCAACTCCGGCAGCCGCTTCCTGCTCGACAGCGACCTCACCACGGCCGGGCGCCATCCGCAGAGCGACATCTTCCTGGACGACGTGACGGTCTCGCGCCGGCACGTGGAGTTCCGCCGCGCCGCGGACGGCTCCTTCACGGTGGCGGACGTGGGCAGTCTCAACGGCACGTACGTCAACCGGGAGCGGATCGACCAGGTCGCCCTGTCCAACGGTGACGAGGTGCAGATCGGCAAGTACCGGCTGGTCTTCTACGCGAGCCGGCAGGGCATCTGACCTCCCCCGGCTCAGTCCGGGAACCCCCCAGGGAAGGTCCATGCTTCAAACACCGAGCGGCGGTGCCGGGCACGGTACCGCCGCCGCGGATGGGCTGATGAGCATCGGCACGGTGCTGAACGTGCTGCGCGACGAGTTCCCCGAAGTGACCATCTCCAAGATCCGCTTCCTGGAGTCGGAAGGGCTCATCGAGCCGCGGCGGACCCCTTCCGGGTACCGCAAGTTCAGCGCCGGGGACGTCGAGCGCCTCGGTCACGTCCTGCGGATGCAGCGGGACCACTACCTGCCGCTCAAGGTCATCCGGGAGCAGTTGGACGCCATGGAGCGCGGGGAGAGCATCCAGCTGCCGCTCGTGGGACGGCAGCGGGACGGCGAGAGCTTCCCGGAGGCCTCCGAGGGGCCCACGGTGGCCCGGATCGGGCGCGCCGAGCTGCTCGCGGCCGCCGACGTCGGCGAGGGCCAGCTGAAGGAGTGGGAGTCGTACGGGCTCGTCGTTCCGCTCGGGGACGGGGTGTACGACGCCGAGACGGTCACCGTGGCCTCGCTCCTCGCCGAGCTGGGGCGGTTCGGGATCGAGCCGCGCCACCTGCGGGCGATGCGGGCCGCCGCCGACCGCGAGGCCGGGCTGATCGACCAGGTGGTGGCCCCCCTCAAACGCCACCGCAACCCGCAGACCAGGGCCCTGGCCCAGGCCCGTACCAAGGAGCTGGCGGCGCTGGCCGTGAAGCTGCACGCGGCCCTGGTGCAGACCGCTCTCGGGGTGCGGTTGCCGTGAGCGGCGGGGTGTGCCGACGGCTGGATCGGGCGCCCGATCCCGGCCCGACTACCCAAACGTCCCGACCACGGCCTAGGGTTGCTGTGTGAACGAGCTCGATGTCGTAGGTGTCCGGGTGGAAATGCCCTCCAACCAACCGATCGTGCTCCTGCGCGAAGTGGGAGGCGACCGGTACCTCCCCATCTGGATCGGGCCTGGGGAGGCGACGGCGATCGCCTTCGCCCAGCAGGGCATGGCCCCCGCGCGACCGCTGACGCACGACCTGTTCAAGGACGTGCTGGAGGCCGTCGGCCAGGAGCTGACCGAAGTGCGCATCACGGACCTGCGTGAGGGCGTCTTCTACGCGGAGCTGGTCTTCGCCAGCGGGGTCGAGGTGAGCGCCCGCCCGTCCGATGCCATAGCGCTCGCGCTGCGCACCGGTACGCCGATCTACGGCAGTGACACGGTGCTGGACGACGCCGGCATCGCGATCCCGGACGAGCAGGAGGACGAGGTGGAGAAGTTCCGCGAGTTCCTCGACCAGATCTCGCCCGAGGACTTCGGCACCAGCAGCCAGTAGCCGCTCCGGCCGGCGGTTTCCGGGCCCGTGCGGGGCCGGCCTCGATCCGGCGAGCAGGGCCGGCGGCGCGCCGGCGGCGGTGGCAATTGCCAACGGCCCGTGAGAGCGTCCTACGACTCCCGGAGAGCGCATTCGGCTAGCCTTTCCCCGCGGTGGGGCACGGGAAACCACTCCTGGGGTGATTATCACTCGGCGTGCCGAGTGTGGCGATCGTTGACGCACCCCTGGTGACTGCCTACCGTCGAGGAGGCAGGTCAAGGACGGAGGTCGGCGTGAGCAGCAGCGGCGACGGTACGGCCGGGGGTGCCCCCGGACGCGATCCCGGGGCGAGCGGGCCGTACCCTTCCCCCAGCTCCCGGCTGCGCTCGAGCAGGGGGTTCCCTCATCACGGCAGCGCGGTCGATCACGCTCCGCCGGAGCCCACGGCAGTGCGGAACGGCGGAGGGGTGGCGTCCATGACGTCCGAGCAGATCGGCTACCGCGGGCCCACGGCCTGTGCCGCCGCGGGCATCACCTACCGGCAGCTCGACTACTGGGCGCGCACCGGTCTGGTCGAGCCGAGCGTGCGGCCCGCCCACGGGTCGGGTACGCAGCGCCTCTACAGCTTCCGGGACGTCGTCGTCCTGAAGATCGTCAAGCGGTTCCTGGACACCGGGGTCTCCCTGCAGAACATCCGCACGGCCGTGCAGCACCTCAGGGAACGCGGTTTCTGCGACCTGGAGCGGATGACGCTCATGAGCGACGGCGCCACCGTCTACGAGTGCACCTCGCCCGACGAGGTGCACGCCCTGCTCCAGGGCGGTCAGGGCGTCTTCGGGATCGCCGTGGGCGTGGTGTGGCGGGACGTGGAGAGCGCGCTCTCCCAGCTGCACGGCGAGCGCATCGACACGGGGGAAACCCTGGTCGGGCACAACCCGGCGGACGAGCTGGCACGACGGCGCAACCGGGCCGTCTGAGCCGCCGGTACGCCGCTCCCGGCCCGCCGGTCCTCGCCCGCGCGACCCGGGCAGGGCATTGTCAGTGGCGTGGTGCAGCATCGAGGAGTGAGAAACGCGCCCACGATCCTGCATCTCGACATGGATGCCTTCTTCGCCTCGGTGGAGCAGGCGTCCAAGCCGAGCCTGCGGGGCAAGGCCGTCGTCGTGGGCGGACTGGGGCCGCGCGGGGTGGTGGCCACCGCCTCCTACGAGGCGCGGGTCTTCGGTGTCCACTCGGCGATGCCCATGGCCCAGGCGCGCCGGCTGGCACCGAACGCCGCCTACCTGGTGCCGCGCTTCGCCCTGTACCGGTCGATCAGCGACCAGGTGATGACGCTGCTGCGGCGGCTGTCGCCGCTGGTGGAGCCGCTCAGCCTGGACGAGGCGTTCGTGGACCTGGAGGCCGGCGGGACGGCCGCGGACGAGGCGGCGGCACGCGCGGCCGGCGCCACCCTGCGCGCGGACATCCGGGCCGTCACGGGGCTGACGGGGTCCGTGGGGCTGGCCGCGTCCAAGATGCTCGCCAAGATCGCCTCCGAGCAGGCCAAGCCGGACGGGCTGGTGGTGATCGAGCCCGGGACGGAGCGGGCGCTGCTGGCCCCGATGTCGGTGCGGACCCTGCCCGGGGTGGGACCGGCCACCGGGGACCATCTGCGCAGGGCCGGGATCACCACGGTCGGTGACATCGCGGAGGCGGGCGAGGACGAGCTGGTGCGGCTGCTGGGCAAGGCCCACGGGCACGCGCTCCACGCCATGGCGCTGGCGCACGACGAGCGGCCCGTGGTCGCCGAGCGGGAGGCGAAGTCGGTGTCGGTCGAGGACACCTACGACGTGGACATCCACGACCGGACGCGGGTCGGCCTCGAGGTGCAGCGGCTCGCCGACCGGTGTGTGCGCCGGCTGCGCGGGGCGGGCCTGTCCGGGCGGACGATCGTGCTGAAGGTGCGGCGGTACGACTTCTCCACGCTGACCCGCTCCGAGACGCTGCGCGGGCCGACGGACGACCCGGCGGTGGTGCGGGAGGCGGCCGCGCGGTTGCTGGAGGCCGTGGACACCACGGGCGGCGTGCGGCTGCTCGGGGTGGGCGTGTCCGGGCTCGCCGACTACACCCAGGAGGACCTGTTCGCGCAGGCGGCGGGCGAGCAGACCCCGGAGACGGCGGAGGAGGCCGAGGCCGGCCCCGTCGAGGAGGGACCGGTGCCGGTCGAACGGCACTGGCCCGCCGGCCACGACGTGCGTCACGCCGGGTTCGGCCACGGCTGGGTGCAGGGCAGCGGCCTCGGCCGGGTCACCGTGCGTTTCGAGACGCCGTATGCCGGGCCGGGGCGGGTGCGGACCTTCCGGACGGACGACCCCGACCTGGAGCCGGCGGACCCGCTGCCGCTGGTCCCGGCGGAGGTGAGCGGCGCGGAGGCGGGCGGCGGGGACGTCCCGGGGCCGCAGGGGGCCGTGCCGGGCGAGGGCGCCGCGTCCGGCGGCGGTGGGACGTCCGGCGGGCCTCAGGGCTCGTCGGGGCCGGCCACCGCGCCGAAGTCGTGGTCCGGCACCGCGAAAGGGGGCGCGAGGTCGAGGCCGTAGTGGTGGTAGAGCTGGAGTTCCTGGTCGGGGGAGAGGTGGCGGCCGACGCCGAAGTCCGGGGCGTCCTTGATCAGGGTGCGGTCGAAGGGGACGTGGAGGGTGCCGTCGACCAGCTCGCTCGGCTCCAGGGGCACGAAGGCGTCCCGGGAGAACAGGCCGGTGCGTATGGCGGCCCACTCCGGCACCCCGGTCGCGTCGTCCAGGTACACCTCGTCGATGGTGCCGATCTTGCTGCCGTTGCGGTCGAACGCCTTGCGGCCGATCAGGTTGCGCGGATCGATGTCGGTCTGCACGGTCCCTCCATTGGTCGCAATCATCCGTAAGCACTACGAAAGAGCACAATCAAGGAGGCGGCCACTCGAAGACGCAGGCGTTGACCCCGCTGGTAGGCTGGCCAATGGCTGCTGACCCCGTGCGGGAGAGTCCTCCGGAAGGAACCGGAGGCGCCGAAGGAGCAAATCCTCCCCGGAATCTCTCAGGCCCACGTACCGCACGGACGAGGTCACTCTGGAAAGCAGAGCGGGTGTCGACGGCTCCCGCTCTCACCGACGGTGAAAGCCGGGCCTTCGGGTGCCCGGTGAAGCTCTCAGGTCGAGATGACAGAGGGGGAGGCCGTCGGGGCACCCGCGCCGTGGTGCCCCTCGAAGGTCGCGTCAGACCAGGAGGCCTCCGCAATGACCGCCCAGCGCATCCCGCTCTCCGAACTCGAACAGGGCATCCCCTTCGAGCAGCGCCACATCGGGCCCGACCAGGAGGCGCGGGCCAAGATGCTCGCGCACATCGGCTACGGCTCCCTCGACGAGCTGACCGCCGCCGCGGTGCCGGACGTGATCAAGAACGCCGACGCCCTGGACCTGCCCGGCGCCCGCAGCGAGGCCGAGGTGCTCGCGGAGCTGCGCTCGCTCGCCGACCGCAACCAGGTGCTCGGCTCGATGATCGGGCTCGGGTATTACGGGACGTTCACGCCGCCCGTCATCCTGCGCAACGTCATGGAGAACCCGGCCTGGTACACGGCCTACACGCCGTACCAGCCGGAGATCTCCCAGGGACGGCTGGAGGCGCTGCTGAACTTCCAGACCATGGTCGCCGACCTCACCGGCCTGCCCACCTCCGGTGCCTCCCTCCTCGACGAGGGCACCGCCGCCGCCGAGGCGCTGGCGCTGTCCCGGCGCATGGGCCGGAACAAGAAGGGCCTGTTCCTGGTCGACGCGGACGTGCTGCCGCAGACCGTCGCCGTGATCCGCACCCGGGCCGAACCGACCGGGGTGGAGGTCGTCGTGGCGGACCTCTCCGGGGGCATTCCGGCCGGCCTGGCCGAGCGTGAGATCAACGGCGTGCTGCTCCAGTACCCGGGCGCCTCCGGTGCCGTACGGGACATCAAGCCGGTCATCGACCAGGCGCACGAGCTGGGCGCGCTCGTCACCGTCGCCGCCGACCTGCTCGCGCTGACCCTGCTGACCTCCCCGGGCGAGCTGGGCGCGGACATCGCGGTCGGTACGACCCAGCGGTTCGGCGTGCCGATGGGCTTCGGCGGACCGCACGCCGGCTACATGGCGGTGCGCGAGAAGTTCGCGCGCAGCCTGCCCGGACGCCTCGTGGGCGTCTCCGTGGACGCCGACGGGAACAAGGCCTACCGGCTCGCCCTGCAGACCCGTGAACAGCACATCCGCCGGGAGAAGGCCACCAGCAACATCTGCACCGCGCAGGTGCTGCTCGCGGTGATGGCCGGCATGTACGCCGTCTACCACGGTCCCGAGGGGCTGCGGGCCATCGCCGGGCGCACCCACCGCTACGCGTCGATCCTCGCCGAGGGCCTGCGGGCCGGCGGGGTGGAGATCGTGCACGGCGCCTTCTTCGACACCCTCACCGCGCGGGTGCCCGGCCGGGCCGCCGAGGTCGTCGCCGCCGCCCGGGACAACGGCGTCAACCTGCACCTCGTCGACGCCGACCAGGTGTCCCTCGCCTGCGACGAGACGACCACGCGGGCCCAGCTGGACGCCGTCTGGGCCGCCTTCGGCGTGCGCGGCGACGTCGAGGCGCTGGACGCGGCGGCCGGCGACGCGCTGCCGGCGGCTCTGCTGCGCACCGACGACTACCTCACCCACCCGGTCTTCCGCGAGCACCGCTCCGAGACGGCCATGCTGCGCTACCTGCGCAAGCTGGCCGACCGTGACTACGCGCTCGACCGCGGCATGATCCCGCTGGGCTCCTGCACCATGAAGCTCAACGCGACGACGGAGATGGAGCCGGTCACCTGGCCCGAGTTCGGCCAGCTGCACCCCTTCGCCCCGGCCGAGCAGGCGCAGGGTTACCTCACGCTCATCCACGAGCTGGAGGAACGTCTCGCCGAGGTCACCGGCTACGACAAGGTCTCGCTCCAGCCGAACGCCGGTTCGCAGGGCGAGCTGGCCGGCCTGCTGGCCGTGCGCGGCTACCACCGCGCCAACGGCGACGAGCAGCGGACCGTCTGCCTGATCCCGTCCTCCGCGCACGGCACCAACGCCGCCAGCGCGGTCATGGCGGGCATGAAGGTCGTCGTCGTCAAGACCGCCGGGGACGGCGAGATCGACGTCGAGGACCTGCGGGCGAAGATCGAGCAGTACCGCGACGAACTGTCCGTGCTGATGATCACCTACCCGTCGACGCACGGCGTGTTCGAGGAGCACGTCGCCGACATCTGCGCCCAGGTCCACGAGGCGGGCGGCCAGGTCTACGTCGACGGCGCCAACCTCAACGCCCTGGTGGGCCTCGCCAAGCCGGGCCACTTCGGCGGCGACGTCTCGCACCTGAACCTGCACAAGACGTTCTGCATCCCGCACGGCGGCGGCGGCCCCGGCGTCGGCCCGGTCGCGGTCCGCGAGCACCTCGCGCCGTACCTGCCCAACCACCCGCTGCAGCCGGAGGCCGGCCCGGAGACGGGCGTCGGCCCGATCTCCGCCGCGCCCTGGGGTTCCGCGGGCATCCTGCCGATCTCATGGGCGTACGTCCGGCTGATGGGCGGCGAGGGGCTGAAGCGCGCCACCCAGGTGGCCGTGCTGTCCGCCAACTACATCGCCAAGCGCCTGGAGCCGCACTACCCGGTGCTCTACACCGGCCCCGGCGGTCTCGTCGCGCACGAGTGCATCATCGACCTGCGTCCGCTGACCAAGGCGACCGGCGTGAGCGTGGACGACGTGGCCAAGCGGCTCATCGACTACGGCTTCCACGCGCCGACCATGTCCTTCCCGGTGGCCGGCACGCTGATGATCGAGCCGACCGAGTCGGAGGACCTGGTCGAACTGGACCGGTTCTGCGAGGCGATGATCGCCATCCGCGCGGAGATCGAGAAGGTCGGGTCCGGCGAGTGGCCCGCCGAGGACAACCCGCTGCGCAACGCCCCGCACACGGCCGCCGCGCTCGGCGGGGAGTGGACGCACGCCTACGGCCGTGAGGCGGCCGTCTTCCCGGCCGGGGTCTCGGCAGCCGACAAGTACTGGCCGCCGGTGCGCCGCATCGACCAGGCCTACGGCGACCGCAACCTGGTCTGCTCCTGCCCGCCGCTGGACGCCTACGAGGACTGAGCGAAGCGGCGCGAGTGAGCTGGCCGAGGGCCCCTGTCCGTACCGGGCGGGGGCTCTCCCCGTGCACGGGTGGGACGCCGTACCGGGCGGCGGCAGTCGTCGCGGGAGGCGGTCAGGCGGGGTAGGCGTGGGTCTGGGCGGCCTTGACCGTCGCCCAGACCGGGGCGCCCGGGTGCAGGTCGAGTTCGGCCGCGGCGACCGCGGTGAGGTCGGCGGCGAGGGGGAGTTCGCCGGTGAGGGCGGCGCGGATCTGGTCGCCGTGGGTCTCCAGCCCGGCGACCTCGCAGCGCCACAGGTTGCGGGCGCTGGAGCCGGTGGGCCGGTCCCGGAAGAGGGTGACGGCGCCCGGCGGGAACGCCACGAAGGCGGGCCCGGTCAGCTCCTCCGTGGTGGTGAGCGCGGGGCCGGAGTCGAGACGCACGGTGTGGCCCTCGGCCTGCCCGCGGTAGAGGTTGAGGCCGACGAGCTGGGCGACGTAGTCGGTGCGGGGCCGGCGCGCGATGTCGGACGGGCTGCCCTCCTGGACGACCCGGCCATGTTCGACGACCATCAGCCGGTCGGCGAGGACCATCGCGTCCAGCGGATCGTGGGTCACCAGGACCGCGACCGCCTCGAACTCGGCGAGATGGCGGCGCAGCTGGGAGCGGACCTCCAGGCGGGTGCGCGCGTCCAGGGCCGCGAGGGGCTCGTCCAGCAGCAGCAGCCGGGGACGGGTGGCCAGGGCGCGGGCCAGGGCGACGCGCTGGGCCTGGCCTCCGGAGAGCCGGCGGGGCCGGGCGGCGGCGTGCCCGGCCAGGCCCATGCGGTCCAGCCAGGCGGCGGCCAGGGCGCGGGCCTCGCTCCTGGAGGCGCCGTGGCAGCGCGGCCCGAAGGCCACGTTGTCCAGGGCGGACAGGTGCGGGAAGAGCAGATAGTCCTGGAAGACCACGCCGACCGGCCGGGACTCCGGGGGCGTGCGCTCCAGCGCGATGCCGTCCAGGCGCAGATGGCCGCCGGTGAGCGGGAGGAGGCCGGCGAGGGCGCGCAGCGCGGTGGTCTTGCCCGCGCCGTTGGGGCCGAGCAGCGCGACGACGTCGCCGGGTGCCGCGGTCAGGGCCACGTCCAGGCGGAAGTCCTCCCGCTCGACGACGAGACGGGCGTCGAGCCCCGTCATGTCGCCCGTCATCTCGCCCGTCATGACGCTCTCATCCAGCGGTCGCGCAGCCCCGCCAGCACCGCGACCGACACGGCCAGCAGGACCAGGCTGAGGGCGATGGCCGCCTCGGGGTCGTCCTGAAGGGCGAGGTAGACGGCGAGCGGCATCGTCTGGGTGCGGCCGGGGAAGTTGCCGGCGAAGGTGATCGTCGCGCCGAACTCGCCGAGCGCCCGGGCCCAGGCCAGTACGGCGCCCGCCGCGATGCCGGGGGCGATCAGCGGCAGGGTGACGCGGCGGAACGCGGTGAAGCGGGAGGCGCCCAGGGTCGCGGCCGCCTCCTCGAAGCGGGGGTCGGCGGCGCGCAGGGTGCCCTCGACGCTGATGACCAGGAACGGCATCGCGACGAAGGCCTCCGCGAGCACCACCCCCGCGGTGGTGAACGGCAGGGTGATGCCGAACCAGGCGTCGAGCCACTGCCCGACGACCCCGTTGCGGCCGAGGGCGAGCAGCAGGGCCACACCGCCGACCACCGGCGGCAGCACCAGGGGCAGGGTGACCAGGGCGCGCAGCAGGCCGCGGCCGGGGAACTCCGTGCGGGCCAGCAGCCAGGCCAGCGGAACGCCGAGCACCAGGCTCACGGCGGTCGCCGCGGTCGCGCTGATCAGGGACAGCCGCAGCGCCTGCCAGACCTCCGGGCTGGTCAGCTCGTCCGGAAGGCTGCCCCAGGGGGCGCGCAGCAGCAGCGCGAGCAGGGGCAGCAGCAGGAAGGCCAGCGCCACCAGGCCCGGCACCAGCAGCGGCAGCGGCACCCCGCGCCCGCCGGTGCGGACACGGCGGCGCCGCGGCCCGCCCGTGCGGGGGCCGGCCGCGGTGCCTGTCCTGTCGAGCGGGGTCACGGCTTGAGGAAGCCCGCCCCGGTCAGCACCCGCCGGCCCTCGGCCGACCGCACGAGCGTGATGAACGCCTTTGCCGCGGAGGCGTTGGGGGCGTCCTTCAGCAGGGCGATCGGGTAGTCGTTGATCGCGTCGGACGACTCGGGGAACTCCACGCCCTCCACCTTGTCACCCGCGGCCTTCACATCGGTCCTGTAGACCACCGCGGCGTCGGCCTCCTTCAGCTCCACCTTGGTCAGGGCGCTCTTGACGTCCTGCTCGTAGGAGACCGGGGTGAGCTTCAGCCTGGCGGCGTCCAGGGCTTTCTGCGCGGCGGCGCCGCAGGGCACCGTCCGGTCGCACAGGACGACCTTCAGGCCGGACGTGGTGAGGTCCTCGAGGGAGGAGACCTTGTCCGGGTTGCCCGGCAGGGTGGCGATCTCCAGCTGGTTGCGGACGAAGGTGGCGGGGGTGCCGGCCGCGTCCTTCGCGTCCGTCACGATCGCCATCGTCTTGGGGCTGGCGGCGGCGAACACGTCCGCGGGGGCGCCGCCGGTGATGCTCGCCGCGAGGGTGTCGCTGCCGCCGAAGTTGAAGGTGACCCTGGTGCCCGGGTGCCGCTGCTCGAACTCCTCGCCGAGGGTGGTGAAGCTCTCCTTCAGCGAGGCCGCCGCGAACACGGTGACCGTGCCGGACAGCTTCGGTGAGCCGGAGGAGGACGGGGACGCCGCGGCCGTGGTGGAGTCGTCGGACGAGGAGCAGGCGCTCAGTGCCAGCACGGCGGCGGCTCCGGCGCCGGCCAGCCGAAGCACTCGCCGGGACCGGCGCACGGTACGGACCTTCATGGAACTGCTCCTCCGGGTGGTTCTGCTCGCACATGCCGTCGCGTCCTGTCGCCACGGCCGGGGAGGGGTCGCCGCGGTGATAATAATGCCGCATCTGCGAGGCGTACGTCTTCTGTCGCATCGCATGAGCTGTGCGTGCGGGGAGATGACCTCGCATGTGCGTTTGTACGGGGCGGGTCACGGAGCTGTTCGCCCTGAGGCGTGTGCCACCGGCCGCTCGGCGAGTGCCGTCGGCGCGGGGCGGGCAGGCGCGGCGCGCGGATCACGCCCGCGCGAAGCCGACCGTCAGACGCGGTCGATGTGCACGTTGGTCGACTTCACGCGGGCGGTGGCCTCCATGCCGACCTCCAGGCCCAGTTCCTCGACGGCCTCCCGGGTGAGCAGGGAGACCAGCCGGTGCGGCCCGGCCTGGATCTCGACCTGGGCGGCCACGTCGCCGAGCTTGATCGCGGTCACGATGCCGGGGAAGGCGTTGCGGACCGAGGTGTACGGAGCGTCCTCCTCGCCGCTGCCCGCCTTGGCCAGTTCGACGGAGAAGGCCGCGAGGTCCGCGCCCGCGATGAGCCGGCGCCCCGCCTCGTCGCGGTGGGTCGTCATCCGGCCCGCGTCGGCCCAGCGGCGGGCGGTGTCCGGGCTGACGCCGAGCAGCCGTGCCGCCTGGCCGATCGTGTAGGACTGCATGCCGGTCACGATAGGGCCCCGGCGGGCGCCCCGCCGACGCGACCCGTGGCCGGGGCGCAGTGCGGTCGTACGGCCGGGGTGGGGCACGGTCGTGGGGCCAGGACGGGTTCGCGATCGAATGTTTCGGACCCCGGTGGCGCCGAAGGCGGCCGATCGGCGCCCGGCCCGGTCGACGGCTCCGGCCTGCGGATTCGAGGTGACGGGTGTCGACCGGCGCAAAACAAGGCTGTTCGAGGGGTTGTCACCCCGGTCGGGCCGTCCTTAGGGTGCGGCGCAGTTCTCCGAATCCCATCCGAAACTTTCGCACCAGGAGTGCACCTTGAAGTCCATCTCCCGCCGGCGTCTGAGGCTCACCGGCGCCCTCGCGGCCGTCCTGGTGGCCGCCGGTGTCCTCACCGGCCCCGCCGCCCAGGCCCACGGCCGCGCGCCCACGCTCGGCGCGCTCGCCGAGCGCCACGGCCGCTACTTCGGCAGCGCCACCGACAACCCCGAACTCACCGACGAGGCCTACACGAAGATCCTCGGCAGCGAGTTCGACATGATCACCCCGGGCAATGGGATGAAGTGGTACGCCACCGAGCCGCAGCAGGGCGTCTTCGACTGGAGCGCGGGCGACGAGATCGTCGGCCTGGCCCGCGCCCACCACCAGCGGGTCCGCGCCCACACCCTGGTCTGGCACAGCCAGCTGCCCGACTGGCTGACCTCACGGGAGTGGACCGCCGACGACCTGCGGGCCGTGCTGAAGAAGCACATCACCGAGGAGGTACGGCACTACCGGGGCAAGGTCTACTCCTGGGACGTCGTCAACGAGGCGTTCAACGAGGACGGCACCTACCGCGACACGATCTGGTACCGGACGCTCGGCCCCGGCTACATCGCCGACGCGCTGCGCTGGGCCCACCGGGCCGACCCGCACGCCAGGCTCTACCTGAACGACTACAACATCGAGGCCACCGGCCCCAAGAGCGACGCCTACTACCGGCTGGCCAAGGACCTCAAGGCGCAGGGCGTGCCCCTCGACGGCATCGGTCTCCAGGCCCACCTGGCGCTGCAGTACGGCTATCCGACGACCCTGGAGGACAACCTCCGCCGCTTCTCACGGCTGGGGCTCGACACCGCGCTCACCGAGGTCGACGTGCGGATGCAACTGCCCGCCACCGAGGCCACGCTGGCCGAGCAGGCGACCTGGTACCGGGACCTGACCGAGGCGTGCCTGGCGGTGCGGCGGTGCGTGGGCGTGACGATCTGGGACTACACCGACAAGTACTCGTGGATCCCGGCCTTCTTCCCCGGTGAGGGCGCGGCCCTGCCGTGGGACGAGCAGCTGCGGCCGAAGCCGGCGTACGACGCGCTGCGGGAGGCGCTGCGGTAGCGTCCGGGACACGGTGGGTGACCGCCGGGACACGCGTCGGGGCCGGTGCGCACGCGAGGTGTGCGGCCGGCCCCTCTGTTCGCCGTGCGGCCTGCGGGGGCCGCACAGGTGGATCGCCGTGCGGTGTGACGGGCCGCACGGAGGGTGGCGCGCCCGGGACGGCAGGCACACCGCAGGCGCACCGGTGCCGGCCGGCCGGTGGCCGTGGCCGGGCCAGGTCGGGCGGTGGTCAGGCGGCGGTCATCACCTGGTCGGCGCCGAGCGGGCGGTGCGGGGCGATGATCTGCCCGTCGGGCAGCAGCTCACCGGTGTCCTCGAAGAGCAGCACGCCGTTGCAGAGGAGGCTCCAGCCCTGCTCCGGGTGGTGCGCCACGAGACGGGCGGACTCCCGGTCGGCGGATTCGGCCTGCGGGCACGGCGGTTGGTGCTGGCACATGGGTGGGATCTCTCGCTCTGTCGTGGTCATGTCCATCCCCCGTTTGCTGTCGGTCGGTCGGCACCCAGTCTTGCCCTCCGGGCGTCAATCCGCAGGCATTTCGTGGCACCGCTCCTCACAGGTTGAGGACGCGTCACCCGCGCGGGCGGTTCAGCGCCGCCCGCCCGCCACTTCGGGTGGTTCCCGGTGGCCGTAACGGGCTAGTCCACCGGGGGAGTCCGGGTCCGCCGGACGCGGCGGTACCCCGCTGCCCGGCGGGCAACGGGGTACGCGGAGCGCGGGGGAGCGGGGCTCAGGCGGGGGTGCCGAGCAGCGGTACCGGGGTCGCGCGGTGGGTGAGGACGGGCAGCAACTCGGCGACGCGGTGCGGGCGGTGGGCCGCGATGCCGGGAGGCGCGGGGGCCAGGGGCACCAGCAGGTCGGCGGCGGCGGGGTGGCCCTCGGCGCCGTCGGCCGCGCAGTCGCCGTGCAGCCACAGGGTGAGCATGTACAGACTCGGTATGGACAGCAGGCGTGCCTGGTACGGCTGTTGCATGGTCTCGGCCTGGCGCAGCGCGCGCTCGGTGGAGGTGATGTAAGGGCCCTCGAAGAAGTGCGAGAAGGCCCAGCCGTCGGGGGTCAGCATGGTCTCCGCCGCGGCGACCGCGCGGTCGCCGCAGCGGATCAGGAAGCGCCAGCCGGTGAGCCGGGTGGCGGACACGCCTTCCGGGGTGATCCGGTCCAGCACGTGCACGGGCAACGGCAGTTCGGGCGTCGCGGGCCCCTGTGCGGTGCGCAGGGAGGGGGTGCGGGCCTCACGGACGGCGGTGGGCGAGCCGAGGGCGGTGAGGACGGTGCGCAGGGCGGGCGCGGGGGCAGGGGGAACGTGCAGCGGCATGGTGGGTCGCCTCTCATTCGACAGGCGCGACGGCGCGAGGGCGGGGGCGGACAGCGCTGTCAGCTCAGCGGGAAAGGGCAGAGGGGCGGGGCTCCGGACCGGTGGACGAGGAGTGCGGACGAGGCGGCCTGCCGCACGTCACCTAGACGGCAGGAACCAGGACCGTGGGCGCCAACCTTCTGCCTTGTTCGCGAAGTTTATACGACACGTGTTCACCCGATGTTTCGGCTAGCCGTTTCCGGTGAGTAGAACAAGTCGCTATTCGGTCGCCGATTCGCGGTAATCATCCCGTTTTCCGGACCCCGCGCACGCCGCTGACCTCGGAATCGACGGCCCCTGCGGTCGGCCGAATGTCGTCGGCGTTTTTCACGAGGCGATCGGGGCACCCGCAGATGCGTGATGCCGCATGCCTCGTGAATGTGCCTCCGGACACATTCCGACAGCGTAGCGGGTACCGTGCCCGCGCGGGACGTTATCGATCGCTTCCGCGGGGCATCATCCCACGTGACCCGGGACAACACCGGCGGCCGGATCCGCGGCCCGCCCATCCGAGGAGGGAAGCCCAGATGGGGGAGAAGGTCGTGGCAGGGCCGTTCGACCTGTCCGATCGCCAGCGCTACCGAGAAAAGCTCCGGAAGTGCCTGACGGGACTGGAGCGGCTGCTGGTCGAGAAGCGCTTCGACCGCGCCAAGAACCTCATGGGCGTGGAGATCGAATTGAATCTCGCCGGTTCCGACGGGCAACCGAAAATGCTGAACGGGCAAGTACTCGAACGCATCGCCAGCCGAGATTTCCAGACAGAACTCGCCATGTTCAACCTGGAAGTCAACATCGCCCCGCACCCGTTGGGCGGCCGGGTCTTCGACCGGCTCGCCGAGGAGCTGCGCACCTCGCTGGCGTACGCCGACCGCAAGGCCGGCGAGGTGGACGCCGGCATCGTGATGATCGGCATCCTGCCCACCCTGGACCGCGACGACCTGGTCTCCTCCAACCTCTCCGAGGTCGACCGCTACGCCCTGCTGAACGAGCAGATCGTGGCCGCCCGCGGGGAGGACTTCCTGCTCGACATCGACGGCGTCGAGCACCTGACCTGCACCTCGAAGTCGATCGTTCCCGAGGCCGCGTGCACCTCCGTGCAGCTGCACCTCCAGGTCACGCCGTCCCGCTTCGCCGACGTGTGGAACGCGGCGCAGGCCGCCAGCGCCGTGCAGATAGCCGTCGGCGCCAACTCGCCGTTCCTGTTCGGTCACGAACTGTGGCGCGAGTCCCGGCCGCCGCTGTTCCAGCAGTCCACCGACACCCGGCCGCCGGAACTCCAGGCGCAGGGCGTCCGGCCGCGCACCTGGTTCGGCGAGCGCTGGATCTCCTCCGCGCAGGACCTCTTCGAGGAGAACCTGCGCTACTTCCCGGCGCTGCTGCCCATCTGCGACGACGAGGAGCCGCTCGAGGTCCTGGACGCGGGCGGGGTGCCCAAGCTCTCCGAACTCGTCCTGCACAACGGAACGGTGTACCGCTGGAACCGCCCGGTGTACGGCATCGCCGACGGCGTCCCGCACCTGCGGGTGGAGAACCGGGTGCTGCCCGCCGGGCCGACGATCACGGACATCATCGCCAACGCGGCCTTCTACTACGGCCTGGTCCGCGCCCTCGCCGAGGAGTCGCGGCCGGTGTGGACGCGGCTGCCGTTCGAGGCGGCCGAGGCCAACTTCGACGCCGCGTGCCGGTACGGCATCGACGCCCGCCTGGTGTGGCCGCGGCGCGGACGGTACGGCGGTACGGCCGAGGTCGACGCCGTCACCCTGGTCCGTGACGAGCTGCTGCCGCTGGCCGCGGCGGGGCTGGACGCCTGGGGTGTCGAGGCCGCCGACCGCGATCTCTACCTGGGCGTCATCGAGGAGCGGTGCCGTCGGCGGGTGAACGGCGCCTCCTGGCAGGCGGACACCTTCCACCGCGCGCTGGAGCAAGGTCTCAGCCGGGAGGCGGCCCTCGCCGCGACGACGCGCCGCTACGCCGAGCTGATGCACGCGGGCGAGCCGGTGCACACCTGGCCCGTGGGCCTGCCGGAGCCCGCACCGCTGAGCTGAGCGCCCCGCGTCCGCCGTGGCCCCTGCCACCCGGCCGGTGCGCCGGGGCGCGGGGGCGTGCGGCATGCTGTGATCCGCAACGGGCGGGTTCACGGCTGAAGGCAGGGGTGCAGGTGGAGGCGGACGCGGACGGTCTCTATCCGCGGGAGCGGCCCTCGCGGCGGATGTTCCGGGACGAGACGCTGCTCGTCCTGGCGCTGTCGCTCGGGGCGAGCGGAGTGTCGGCGCTGATCAGCTTCGTCGGCTCGGTCACGAAACCCGGCGGGCTCAAGGACCAGGCGGCCACCCTCAACGCCTCGGCCGCCCCCGGCCGCCCCTGGCTGGACCTGGCCTGGCAGCTGTTCGGCATCGCCGGCGCCCTCGTCCCCGTCGCCCTGGTCGCCCACCTGCTGCTGCGCGAGGGGGCGAGCCTGCGCAGCCTGGGCTTCGACCGCACCCGTCCCTGGTCCGACCTGGCCCGCGGCGCCGGGATCGCGGCCGTGATCGGCAGCACCGGGATCGCCTTCTACCTCGCCGCCCGCGGCCTCGGCTTCAACCTCACCGTCGTGCCCGAGGCGCTGCCCGGCGTGTGGTGGAAGTACCCCGTGCTGATCCTGTCCGCGCTGCAGAACGCGGTCCTCGAAGAGGTGATCGTCGTCGGCTATCTGCTGCGCCGGCTGGACCGGCTCGGCTGGACGCCGGGCACCGCGCTGGTCGCCAGCTCCGTCCTGCGCGGCTCGTACCACCTCTACCAGGGCATCGGCGGCTTCGTCGGGAACATGGCGATGGGCGTGGTCTTCGTCCTGCTGTACCGCCGCTGGGGACGCGTCGGCCCCCTGGTGGTGGCCCACTCCCTGCTCGACATCGGGGCGTTCGTCGGATACGCCCTGCTCGCGGGCAAGGTGGGCTGGCTGCCGACCGTCTGACCCGCCACGCGGGGGACGTACGGCCCCGGCCCCGCGGCCGTTCCGGAGCCGCCGCCCCCGCCGGTCTCAGGCGAGCAGCTCCCCGTCGATCACCGTCACGGCACGCCCGGTCAGCAGGGTGCGCTCGCCCCGCAGGCCCGTGCGGACCAGGCCGGCGCGCCGGGACGCCTGGAGGCCGGTGAGGTCGGTGCGGTCCAGGCGCGGCGACCAGTGCGGGGCCAGCGCGGTGTGGGCGCTGCCGGTCACCGGGTCCTCGTCGATGCCGATCCGCGGGAAGAAGCAGCGGGAGACGAAGTCGTAGCCGCGTGCGGGGTCGTCGGCGAGGGCGGTGGCGATGATGCCGCGCTCCGAGTACTCGGCCAGCGCCCGGTGGTCGGGGGCCAGGGCGAGCACCGTCTTCTCGTCGGACAGCTCCAGCAGCAGGTCGCCGATGTGCGGCCCGGTGTCGAACGCGGCGACCGGAACGGCGCCCAGGGCCTCGGCGATCCCGTCCGGCACCTCCGCCGGGGTGAGCGGGGCGGTGGGGAAGTCCAGGGTGACCCAGCCGTCCTCGGCGGGCGTCGCCACGAGCACCCCACTGCGGGTCGCGAACCGCACCGGGCCCTGGTGGGCGCCGGTGGTGTGCAGCACGTGGGCCGTGGCCAGCGTGGCGTGCCCGCACATCGCCACCTCGGCGACGGGCGTGAACCAGCGCAGCGCCCAGTCCGCCTCACCGCCCGGCGGCAGCGGGTGTGCGAAGGCCGTCTCGGCCTGGTTGACCTCCATGGCGACGTTCTGGAGCCGGTCGTCGTCCGGGAAGGCGTCATCGAGGAGCAGGACCCCGGCCGGGTTGCCGGCGAAGGGGCGGTCGGTGAAGGCGTCGACGATTCGAATGCGCATGGCGACGACGCTAGGGGCAGCGGGCGGCGGCGGACCAAGGCCAATTCGAGAGTCCTGGCCTGGTCCGCCGCGGCCGCGCACACGACCGCGCACCGCGTCCAGGACGCCGGACGCCTCCCTGGCTTCCCGGACCGGCACATCGGCACATCGACACGATCAGGATCTCCGGCGGTCGCCGTCCGGACGTTCGACGGCTGCCGGAGAACGCCGGACGGCCCCGTACCACCGACTCCCAGGCCGGTGGTACGGGGCCGTCGGCCCTGGCGTCCGGTCAGGTCACTCCGCGGCGTCGATGCCGGGGCGGCGTACCTCGATCTCCGCGCCCGTCTGCTTGAACGACTCCGAGGACACGGGCACCAGCACCGCGTCCCGGTGGAAGTCCCGCAGGTTCGTCGAGCCACAGCTGATCATCGTGGAGATCAGCTTCGCCCGGGTGCGCTCCACGTTGTCGTACAGGCTGCCCGCGTAGGGGACGTAGCCGTCGACGCCCTCCTCGAAGACCATCTGGCCGCGCTGGCCGTAGCGGGCCGCGTTCTGCGCGCGCTGGGAGCCCTCACCCCAGTACTCCTTGTACCACTGGCCGCCGATCTGGAGCTTGCGCGAGGGGCTCTCGTCGAGCCGGGCGAAGTAGCGGCCGAGCATGATGAAGTCCGCGCCCATCGCCAGGGCCATCGCCATGTGCGAGTCGTTGAGCAGACCGCCGTCGCAGCACAGGGGCACGTACACCCCGGTCTCCTGGGCGTAGGCGTCGCGCGCCTCGACCACGTCGAGCAGCGCGGAGGCCTGGCCGCGGCCGATGCCCTTCTGCTCCCGCGTCGTACAGATGGCGCCGCCGCCGATACCGACCTTCACGAAGGCGGCGCCCGCGTCGGCCAGGTAGCGGAAGGCCCGCCCGTCGACGACGTTGCCCGCGCCCACGAAGACGTCGTCCCCGTACTTGTCCCGGGCGAACTCCAGGGCCTTGGCCTGGTACACGGAGTAGCCGTCGGAGGAGTCCAGGCACAGCACGTCGGCGCCGGCGTCCACCAGGGCGGGAATGCGGTCCGTGAAGTCGCGGGAGTTGATGCCCGCGCCGACCCGCAGCCGCTTCTCGCCGTCCACGGTCGCGCGGTGGTAGGTCTTGTGGGCCTGGTAGTCCCGCTTCAGCACCAGGGAGACGACGCGGCCGTCGTCGACGACCGGCAGCACGTCCAGGTGGTGCTGCCAGATCAGCTCGTTCGCCTCGGACAGGGAGACGGTGGACGGCGCGGTGATCAGGCCGTCCCGGCCCCGCATCCGGTTGCCGACGGTCTCGCCGGCCCCGTGACGCTCCAGGTGGAAGTCGTCGAGGCTGATGACGCCCAGGAAGGTGCCGTCGGGCTCGCCGTTCTCCGTGACCACCGCCACGCCCTGCTCGGCCTCCGACAGCTGCCGGCCGACCTCGCCGAGAGAGGTCCCGGGAGTCACGGTGACCTCGCTGGTCCGGAAGCCGGCCTTGTGCCGCTTCACCGCCAGCACGTCCGACACCTGGTCCTCGATCTGCTGGTTCTGGTGGACGAACGACAGCCCGCCGACCTGCGCCAGTGCCACGGCCAGCGTGGGGGAGGACACCGCCTGCATGATGGCGCTCACCATCGGGGTGGCGATCCTGACCGCCGACTCCTCGCCGACCCGGTGACGCACCAGTGGCGCTCCGAGATCCACATTGTCCGGAGTGCATGCTTCAGTGGTCAGACCCGGGATGAGGAGGTATTCGCTCAGCGTACGAGAGATCTCGGGGAGGATTTTCACATCGTCTCCAGAAAGGAGCCTGCGAACCGATATCTGTGAGTCGGCGGGCTCGTGCGGGCAGTGCAGATTGTCACCTGCCGTCAGTGCGTCAACGGGAAGAACTCGCCCCTCGGAACTTCGGGGAGCGGACACACCGGGCGGGGACAGTGCTCGCGCGCGCGGCCGAATCGACAGCGAAGGCACTACAGACTCAACCTGCACGGTTCTGCACAGGCGCTGACTTCCATTACGCCATACGAGATGGTACCGCACCGGAAACGCCCGCCGTCCTGATCGCGGGGGCGGGCAGGGCGGACGGCAGTGCCGGGGATCACGTGTCCCACCTGCTCGCTGCCGCCCGCGGCGCACGCGGTCACCGCCCGGTCCGGCCCCCGGTCGCCACCCGCCTCCGCGCCCGGGGCGCGGGGTCGGTTAATCCGGTGCGCGATCGGGCGGCGGCGCGAGTGGAATGTTCCGGGACGCGGATAATCCTTTCGCGAATGCGACCGTGTGGATTTCAGGAGTCCGCGATGCCGGGCGCTCCGGGCGCTCCGGGGCAGGGTGGGGGGCGAGCGGCGTATGGCCGCCCGACACGTCCGCGGCCTCCGAGCCCTCAGTCGATACAGAACTCGTTGCCCTCGATGTCCAGCATCGGGATGCATGAATCGGTGCCGTCGTACAGCGTCCGCACGTGGACCGCGCCGAGCGGGGTCAACCGTGCGCATTCGGCCTCGAGTGCGGCGAGGCGCTCCGCACCGACGAGTCCGGTGCCGACCCGCACATCGAGGTGCACCCGGTTCTTCGCGGTCTTGCCCTCCGGGACGCGCTGGAAGTACAGCCGCGGGCCCACGCCCGAGGGGTCGACGCAGGCGAACCAGGAGTCCCGCTGCTCAGGTGGCTGTGCGTCCTGGTAGTCGTCCCAGGTGGCGAACCCCTCCGGCGGCGGCGGTACGACGTACCCCAGCACCTCGCACCAGAACCGGGCGAGACGCTCGGGCTCCGCGCAGTCGAAGGTCACCTGGAACTTCCTGATCGACGCCATCGGCCCACCCTATTGACGCGTACCGATCACCGGAAGCCCGCAGGTCGGCCGAGGTGGTCCGCGCGCCCTTCGTCATCGGGATCTGCCTGGGTGAGTCCACGTCGGCGGGACGTCGGCAGGGGCTTGTCATGCGATCGGCAGCGATATATCGTTGAGCCATCGCGACAACACGCGATACGTCAACTGGATGAACCATTGGCGGATGACCGGTGATGAAGGACGAAGGAGTGAGGGGAATGCGTACCCACGGTTTCGAGCGTGGACATCGGCAGGGTGGCCCGGGCGGCCGGCGTGGTCGCGGTGGACCCGGCGGGTTCGGCGGCTTCGGCGGCTTCGGTGAAGGCCGCGCGGCCTTCGGCCCCTTCGGGCCGGGCGGCCCCGGCTTCGGTCCCGGCGGCCCCGGTTTCGGACCAGGTCCCTGGGGGCCGCGAGGGCGGGGCGGTCCCCGGGGGAGGGCGCGGCGCGGCGACGTACGGGCCTCGATCCTGGCCCTGCTGAAGGACCGGCCCATGCACGGCTACGAGATGATCCAGGAGATCGCCGAACGCAGCGGCGGCGCGTGGAAGCCCAGCCCCGGCTCGGTCTACCCCACCCTCCAGCTGCTGGAGGACGAGGGCCTGATCGCCAGCGAGAGCGAGGGCGGCAAGAAGCTGTTCACGCTCACCGACAGCGGCCGCGAGACGGCGGAGGCCGGGCCGGACGCCCCCTGGGAGGAGGCCTCGCGCGGGGTCGACTGGGAGGTGCTCGCCGAGATCCGCCAGGCCGGCTTCGGCCTGATGGAGGCCTTCGGGCAGGTCTGGAAGACCGGCAGCAAGGAGCAGCGCGACAAGGCGCTGACCGTCATCAACGACGCGCGCAAGAGGCTGTACCTGATCCTCGCCGACGAGGACTGACAGCCGTACGGCGGCCAGGGCGCCCGGTGGAACACTCCGCCGGGCGCCCTGCCGCGTCCTGCGCCGAGCCCGGGTGCCGACGCGGGGGCGTACGGCAAGCCGGCGCGCGCGGTCGTACGGAGAACGGCCTGATCTCCTCCCCAGGGAGGAGATCGTGAGAGCCGGTGTCCACTCCTCGTGGGACCCCCGAATGCTCCCCGCCGGGGACGACCCGGCGGGCCGGAACTGATGGGGTGGTGTCCGTGCACCCCCGCATCTCCCGCCGGTCCGCCGGTGACCCGGGCCTCCCCGGAGCGGACGGCGCCGCCGGGCTCGGTGCCGAGCTGGCGGCGGTGGTCTCCGGCGCCCGCCGCAGGGCCGCACGGGACGGGGACCGGCAGATCGACACCGCCCATCTGCTCCACTCGCTCCTGGAGTGCGACCCCGCATCCCGCGCCGCGCTCGGCGACGCCCCGCAGCTCGCCCGCGTCTTCGGCTACCTCGTGCAGCGCAGCATCGGCTACGGGCTGAGCTGGCGCGGCAGCCCGGAGGACTCCGCGCGCCCGGAGGCGCCCGGGGAGTCCGGTGACTGGTCCCCGGCCGCGGCCGCTGCCCTGGAACGCGCCGCCGGCCGCGCCCGGCGGCGCGCCGCCGGCCACGCTACCGGCACCGATCTGCTCGCCTCGCTCGTCATGGACCCCGGCTGCCGGGCCGTCGAGGTTCTCGGCCGGGCCGGCGTCCCGGCCGCCGGGGTGTCCGCGCGGATCACGGCACCGGGCACCTCCCCGTCCACCTCATGAGACAGGTGTCAACGAGGGTGACGCTCATGTCGTCGCCTGTCATCATGTGCCGGTGCATACGTCTGGAATCAGTCAGGGCAGCCCCGGCAGAGGTGTCGGGCTCGGTCTGGCGCTCGTCTCGGCCCTGGCCTTCGGCGGCTCCGGAGTGGCGGCCAAGCCGCTGATCGAGGCGGGACTCGACCCGCTGCACGTGGTGTGGCTGCGGGTGGCGGGCGCCGCCCTGGTGATGCTGCCGCTGGCCGTGCGCCACCGTGCCCTGCCGCGCCGCCGGCCCGCGCTGCTCGCCGGGTTCGGGCTGCTCGCCGTCGCCGGGGTGCAGGCCTGCTACTTCGCCGCGCTCTCGCGCATCCCGGTCGGCGTCGCGCTGCTCGTGGAGTACCTCGCGCCGGCCCTGGTGCTGGGTTGGGTGCGGTTCGTGCAGCGCCGCCCGGTGACCCGGGCCGCCGTGCTCGGTGTCGTCCTCGCGGCGGGCGGCCTCGCCAGTGTGGTCGAGGTGTGGTCGGGGCTGAGCTTCGACGCCGCCGGGCTGCTGCTCGCGCTGGGCGCCGCCTGCTGCCAGGTCGGTTACTTCGTGCTGTCCGACCAGGGCGCCGACCGCGGTGAGCGGGCGCCGGACCCGCTCGGCGTCATCGCCTACGGTCTGCTCGTCGGGACGGCCGTCCTCACGGTCGTCGCCCGCCCCTGGCGCATGCACTGGTCGGTGCTGGCCGGTTCCGCGCGGCTCGACGGCACGGCGGTGCCCGCGGTGGCGCTGCTGGCCTGGATCGTCCTGGTCGCCACGGTCGTCGCCTACATCACCGGCGTGCTGTCCGTACGGCGGCTCTCCCCGCAGGTCGCGGGGGTCGTGGCCTGTCTCGAGGCGGTCATCGCGACCGTGCTGGCCTGGGTGCTGCTCGGTGAGCACCTCTCGGCGCCGCAGGTCGTCGGCGGCGCCGTCGTCCTGGCCGGCGCGTTCATCGCCCAGTCCGCCGCACCCGCCAAGGGCTCCGCCGAGCCGGTCGCCGCGGGCGGCCCGGAGCGGGCGCTGTCCGCCCGGGGAACGGCCGCCTAGCCGGCTTGCGGGACTAGACTGCGGGGCATGTCCGTGCACCAGCTCGTTCTTCCGCCTCCGGCCGCCTGAGGCGGGCCCCGGAGAACCGGGTCTTTCGTGGAACGTCACGACAGGCCCCCGCTCGGCATGCCGCCGGGCCGGACGGTGCCGCCCGCAGATGACGTCCGCGCGCCCCGCACGTACGGGGCCGCCGCCCGAACGTCCGCATCCGCGGCAGTCGCGAAGGACCTCTCGTGCCGAACACCACCTCAGGCCTGCCCGTCGGGCGTGGCCTGCTCTACCTCTTCGTCACCGGTGCCGCCTGGGGCACCGCCGGCGCCGCCGCCTCCCTGGTCTACCGGACCAGCGACATGGGCGCCTTCAGCCTCTCTTTCTGGCGCTGCGCGGCCGGCCTGGCGCTGCTGCTGGCCGGCCGCCGGCTGCGCCCCCGCAGGCGTCCCGCACCGGCGGAGCCGCTCGGCCGCCGGGCCGGCCGGGCCGTCGTCACCGGGCTCGGCCTGGCCGTGTTCCAGACCGCCTACTTCGCGGCCGTCCAGGCCACCGGCCTCGCCGTCGCCACCGTTGTCACGCTCGGCGCCGGTCCCGTCCTGATCGCGCTCGGTGCCCGGCTCTCGCTGGGCGAGCGGCTGGGCGGCGGCGGCACCCTCGCGGTCGCCGGGGCGGTCGCGGGCCTCGCCGTGCTGACCTTCGGCGGCTCGCAGGCGACCGTACGGCCGGCCGGTGTGCTGCTCGCCCTCGCCTCGGCGGCCGGCTACTCGGCCATGACGCTGCTGACCCGCCGGTGGGGGCGCGGCGGCGGGGCGGACTCCGCCGGCACCACCGTGTCGGCCTTCGCGGTGACCGCCCTGGTCCTGCTGCCGTTCGCACTGCACGAGGGCCTGCTCCCGCACACCGCCCACCCCGGCCGGCTGCTGTGGCTGATGGTGTACATCGCGGCCGTCCCCACCGCTCTCGCCTACGCCCTGTACTTCGCGGGCGCCGCCGCCGTCCGCTCCGCCACCGTGTCGGTGATCATGCTTCTGGAGCCGGTGACCGCCGCCGTGCTCGCCGTGGCGTTCCTCGGCGAGCGGCTGAGCACCGCGACGGTGGCGGGCACCCTGCTGATGCTCGGCGCGGTCACCGGCCTGGCCCTGAGCGAGGCCCGCGGGGCGCGCCGCGGAGCGTCGGCACCGCAGAGGGCGGAGGCGGAGGAGACGCCGGTGGCGGCGTGAGCCCGTGCGGGGCGGACACGGGGGAGCGCCGCGTGGGCACCGGGATGCCTCAGTCGGCCAGGGACCGCAGGTAGCCGGGGAGCGGGACACCGGGTGCCAGGTCGGCGTTGGCGGCCGGTGTGCCGTATCCCTTGCGCAGCGGGACGACACCCGCCCAGTGGGGCAGCTCCAGGTCCTCGGGTTCGTCGTTGGCGTCGCCGGTGCGCACCTTGGCGGAGACCTCGTCGAGGTCCAGGCGGATCACCGCGGTGGCGGCCAGCTCCTTGCGGTTCGCGGGGCGGGAGTCGGCCGCCCGGCCCGGTACGACGTGGTCCACCAGGGCGTCGAGGGCGGCGCGCCGCTCCTCCTCGTCGGTGACCTGGTGGGCGGTGCCGTGCACCACGACCGAGCGGTAGTTGATCGAGTGGTGGAACGCGGAACGCGCCAGGACCAGCCCGTCGACATGGGTCACCGTCAGGCACACCGGCAGCCCCGGGTCGGCCTGGCCGGTCAGCCGCAGCGGCCGGGAGCCGGTGGAGCCGTGCACGTAGAGCCGCTCGTCGACCCGGGCGTACAGCGTCGGCAGCACCACCGGGCGCCCGTCGCGGACGAAGCCGAGGTGGCAGACGTACCCCTCGTCGAGTATCGCGTGCACCAGGTCCCTGTCGTACGACGCCCGCTCCGCCGAGCGCGTGGGAACGGTGCGGTCGGTCGGGGCGTAGGCGCCGGACCCCTCCGGTGCCGTTCCGTGGGTGTCCTCGACTTCCGGCGTCCCCTGCATGGCGCCCTCCATTGTACTAGTGCATAATTGGTTTTGTGCTAGGAGGCTATCGGATCAGCGGACGTGGTGCAGCGGATATCGCCGCCGACGTGGAGCGCGCGGTGGGCGCCGGGGAGGTGCGACCGGGCCAGGCCCTGCCGCCCATGCGGGAGCTGGCGGCCGACCTCGGGGTGAACCCCAACACGGTCGCGGCCGCCTACCGCATCCTGCGCGAGCGCGGCGTGATCGAGACCGCCGGCCGCCGCGGCAGCCGGGTCCGGACCCGCCCGGTGACGACCGGCCGGGAACAGCTGCGGGTCACCGTCCCGGCCGGCGTCCGGGACCTGTCCACCGGCAACCCCGACCCCGCACTGCTGCCGCCCCTCGCCCCCGCGCTCGCGGCCGTGGCGGCCGAGGCCGACCGCGGGCCCGTCCTGTACGGCGCCGAGCCCGTCGACCCCGACCTGGCCCGGCTGGCCCGCGCCGGACTCGACGCCGACGGCGTCCCCGCCGGGCCGCTCGCCGTGACCTCGGGCTCCCTCGACGCCGTCGAACGCGTCCTGGCGGCCCACCTCAGGCCCGGTGACGCCGTCGCGGTGGAGGACCCCGGATGGGCCCGCACCCTCGACCTGGTCCCGGCACTGGGCCTGCGCGCGGTCCCCGTCGGCGTCGACGACGAGGGACCCCTGCCCGACGGGCTGCGCCACGCCCTGGAGTCCGGGGCCCGCGCCCTGCTCGTCACCGACCGCGCGCACAACCCCACCGGTGCCTCGGTCGGCGAGGCCCGCGCCCGGGCGCTGCGCACGGTGCTGCGCGAGCACCCGCAGACCCTGCTGATCGAGGACGACCACGGCCACGGCATCGTCGACCTGCCGCTGCACCCCCTCGCCGGCACCACCCGGCACTGGGCGCTGGTCCGTTCCGTCGCCAAGGCCTACGGACCCGACCTGCGGCTGGCCGTCGTCACCGGCGACCCGGTCACCGTCGACCGGGTGCACGGCCGGCAGCGGCTGGGGCCGGGCTGGGTGAGCCTGCTGATCCAGCGTGCCGTCGTGCGCCTGTGGACCGAGGGCGCGGTGGACGGGCCGGCCGTGGCGGCCGCCTATCGGGCGCGTCGTGAGCTCCTCGTCGGCGCGCTCGCCGACCTCGGCGTCACCGCCCACGGCCGCAGCGGCATGAACGTCTGGGTGCCGGTGCCCGACGAGACCGCCGCGGTGGCCCGCCTGCTCCACGCGGGCTGGGCCGTCGCCCCCGGAGCCCTCTTCCGCCTGCGGACCCCGCCCGGCATCCGCGTCACCGTCTCCACCCTGACGCCCCGGGAGACCGGCCCGCTGGCGGCGGCCGTGGCGGCGGCGACCGGCCCGGCCCCGGCGCGCGGCTACGCCTGACCGCCCGCCTTCACCGGGCGGGCGGTCACCGTGTCGCGGCGCCGGGACCCGCGCCCGTCCGGCATCACCCGCGTCGCGCGCCCGCCCTGCCTTTGACCTGGGTGAGCGCCGCGCCCGCCAGGACGATCACCGCGCCCACGGGGGTGGTCCAGCGCAGCGACTCCCCGAGGACCGCCACACCGGCCGCGGTGGCGATGACCGGGATGAAGTAGGTGACCATCTGGCCGGTCGTCGGGCCGACCTCCGCCACCAGCCCGTACTGGATGAGCACCGCGAGCCCGGTGCCGAGCGCCCCCAGCGCGGCGATCGCGAGCAGCGGCACCGGCGCGAACCGGCTCGGGACGGAGGTGAACAGCGATGTCACCACAGCCATCTGCACCGTCGCCAGCAGCAGCTGCGCCCCCGTCATCGACAGATGGGAGCCGCCCGACCCGGCGAGCGTACGACGGAGGTAGATCCAGCCGACCGGATAGCTGAGCGAGGCCAGCAGCGCCATCGACGTGCCCCGGGCGTCCAGCCCGTGGAAGCCCTGCCACGCGCCCAGGACCGTCAGCACGCCCAGGAAACCGAGCCCCAGCCCGGCCACCCGCACCCGCGAGGGCCGGTCCTCGGAGAGGGCGACCAGCGACAGGACCATGCCCCACAGCGGCGAGGTGGCGTTGCAGATGCCGGCCAGCGTCGAGGGGATCGTCAGCTCCGAGTAGGCGAACAGGGAGAAGGGCAGCGCGTTGAGCAGGAGCGCGGCGACCGTCAGGTGCCCCCAGGTGCGCGCCCCGCGCGGCAGCCGCTCCCGCTTCACGGCCATCGCGGCCAGCAGTACCGCCGTGCCGAACACCAGCCGGCCGAGAGTGACCTGGAACGGCGCGTACGCCCCCGTACCCACCTTGATCAGCAGGAAGCTGAAGCCCCAGATCAGGGACAGCGCCCCGAAGCGGAGCCGCCAGTCGAGCCGGCGGGGGCGGGGGAGGGGAGGGGCGGAGACGGGGGTCACGGGCGTGGTGGCGGTGCTCATGACGGTAACGATGCGGTACGCAACCTCGTAGCACAATCGAGAATTCGCACCCGATATCTCGTAGGATCGCTTACATGTTGAACCTGGAGCGCCTGCGCACCCTGGACGCCCTCGCCCGGCACGGCTCGGTGAGCGGCGCGGCCGACGCGCTGCACGTCACCACCTCCGCCGTCTCCCAGCAGCTGGGCAAGCTGGAGCGCGAGGTCGGGCAGCGGCTGCTCGCCAGGAACGGCCGGGGCGTCCGGCTCACCGACGCGGGACGACTGCTCGCCGAGCACGCGGCCCGCATCCTGTCGCAGGTCGAACTCGCCCAGTCCGACCTGGAGGCACAGCGCGGCCAGGTCGCCGGCGAACTGCGCCTGTCGGCGTTCCCGACCGCCGCCCGCGGCCTGTTCCCGGCCGCGCTCGCCGACCTGCGCGTGCGGCACCCCGCGCTGCGCGTGCGCTCCAGCGAACTCGAACCCGAGCTGGGCGTCGCCTCGGTGGTGCGCGGCGACCTCGACCTCGCGGTCGTCCTCGACTGGTACAACAAGCCGATGCCGGTGCCCGACGGCCTGGTCAAGGCGCCGCTGCTGGACGACCCGGCCGAGGTGGCCATACCCGCCGGGCACCGGTTCGCCGGGCGGGACGAGGTGGACCTGGGGGAGTTCGCCGAGGACGAGTGGATCACCTGGGGGCAGGGCGAGTTCTGCCACGAGTGGCTGATGTTCACGCTGCGCTCGCGGGGCATCGAGCCGATCATCGGCCACCGCGCCGCCGAGACCCACACCCAGCTCGGCCTGGTCGCCGCCGGCCTGGGCGTGTGCATCGCGCCCCTGCTCGGCCGGCACCCGGTGCCACCGGGCGTCGTCATGGTCCCGCTCCGGCAGCGCATGCGCCGGCACGTCTACGTGGTCTGGCGGGCCGACGCCGACCGCCGCCCCTCGATCCGCGCGGCCGTCGACGCCCTGCTCACGGCGGCGCGGCGCCTGGGCTGAACGGGGGCGACCCGGCACGGACGCGCGACAGGCCCTCAGGCGCCGCCCAGTTTCCGGAAGTCCCAGGAGACAATCTTCTCCGGTGTCAGCCGCGCCCAGGCGTGCCGGCCGTCGTGCGGCATCTCGTCCAGGCCGAAGTTCTTGCGCGCGAACAGCGTCTCGGCGGTGTCCAGTTCCGCGCACAGCTCACCGGTGCGCGGGACCTCGCCCACGAACTCCGCCCGCCCGGACAGCTCGACGCCGCGCAGCTGGTCGTACTCCTCGCCGGAGTCGATCACCACCGCGATCCGCGGATCGCGGCGCAGGTCGGCCCAGCGCCTGCTGCGCACCACCGAGTACAGCCACAGCGAGGTGCCGTCCCAGGCGAACCACAGGGCGCTCACGTGCGGCACGCCGTCCGCCGAGACGGTCGCGACCCGGCAGGTGCGCTGAGACGTGAGGAACGCGTCCAGTTCACCGGGTGTCATCATGATCCTGCGGCCCCGGCGCTGCGCGACGGTCATCCGGCCCCCCTCGTTCGTCTCCCACGGCGGTCCCGCCGATCCTGCGGCAGCGCACCGGGAAAGGGAACGGGTCGTCGTCCCCCGGCGCGCTCCCGTCCCGTACGCGGCCGGGCCGTCAGGCCAGGGTGATCTCGCCGCCGGAGACGGTGATCTTCCGTTCGGGCAGCGGCTTGGTCGCCGGGCCCTTGCGGACACTGCCGTCGGCGACGGAGAACTCGCTGTGGTGGCAGGGGCAGACGATGGCGCCGTCGGCCACGCTGCCCACCGCGCACCCCGCGTGCGTACAGGTGGACGAGAAGGCCTTGTAGGTGCCGGCCGTGGGCTGGGTGACCACCACGCCCTGGTCCTTGAAGATCTTGCCGCCGCCCTCCGGGATGTCGGAGGCGGCGGCGAGCGCGCTCCCGCCGCCCGCGCCGTCGCCACCGCCCTTCGCCCCGCCGTCGGCCTTCGCCCCGCTGCCGACCTGCGTGGCGTCGGTGGAGTCGTCCTGCGAGCCGCAGGCGGTCAGCGCGGCGGCGAGTCCCGCCGCTCCGGCCGCCGCCACGACGGTACGGCGGGCCGGTCCCGCGGTGGCGGGCTCGAACGGTGCGCTGGTCATGTGGGACGTCCCTTCGGCGGAGCTGTTCGTGGTGCTGCCCAGGGGTACGGCCCGCGGCCGCCGCCTGTTCAGACGGCGGCCCGGTGCCGCCCCGGTGGCCGGCCGGCGGGCAGCCGCGAGCGGCCGGCCCGCTGCCCGCGGCGCACGCGTCGCACCCCAGTAACCTGGGGCGATGCTCAAGGACGTCATCGCGACCCGCTACATCACGCCCCTGCGGGAGGGCGGTTCGCTGCCGGGACTCGTCGAGGCCGACGACTTCCGCACCTACGTCATGAAGTTCACCGGCGCCGGACAGGGCCGCAAGACGCTGGTCGCCGAGGTGGTGTGCGGCGAACTCGCCCGCCGGCTCGGCCTGCGGGTGCCCGGGCTGGTGACGCTCGCGCTGGACCCGGTCCTGGGGCTCGGCGAGCCCGACCCGCAGGTGCAGGAGCTGCTCAGATCCAGCGGCGGCGCCAACCTCGGCATGGACTTCCTCTCCGGCGCCCTCGGCTTCGACCCGCTCGCCTTCCCGGTGAGCCGCGCGTCGGCGGGACGGATCGTCTGGTTCGACGCGCTGGTCAACAACGTCGACCGCTCCTGGCGCAACCCCAACCTGCTGGTGCACCGGGGCGAACTGTGGCTCATCGACCACGGCGCGACCATGATCTGGCACCACAACTGGCCCTCCGCCGAGGCCTCGGCCGCCCGCCCGTACGACGCCTCGGACCACGCCCTGGCCCGCTTCGCGCCGGATGTCCGGGCCGCCGCGGCCGACCTGGCACCCCGGGTCACCGAGGAGCTGCTCGCCGAGGTCACCGCGGAGATCCCGGACGCCTGGCTGACCGGCGAGCCCGGCTTCGACACCCCGGACGACCTGCGGCGGGCCTACGCGCGCCCCTTGCTCGCGCGCGCCGCGGCCGTCCACGAGCGCATCACCGGCATCGAGGAGGACGCGTGAGCGGGCAGCACATCCACATGGCCGGACATGTGACGGAGCGTCACATCACCCGGGCGGGCCAGGGCGGCGACCGCGACGTCTTCGAGTACGCCGTGCTGCGCGTCGTCCCCCGCGTCGAACGCGGCGAGTGCATCAACGCGGGCGTGCTCGTGTACTGCCGGGCGCGGGCCTACGTGGGCGCCCGCACCCACCTGGACGAGGCCCGGCTGCTGGCCCTGGACCCGGCGGCCGACGTGGCCGGGGTGCGGGCCGCGCTGGGCGCGGTGGAGCGCGTCTGCGCGGGCGGGGACGGGGCGGGGCAGGCCGCGGGCGACGACGCCGGGCGGCGCTTCCGCTGGCTGATCGCGCCCCGCTCGACGGTCGTGCAGCCCGGCCCGGTGCACACGGGTCTGACCGCCGACCCGGCCGCCGAGGCGGAGCGGTTGCTGGACCTCCTGGTGAGGTAATGGATCACACCGGCCGGGTGTGGCGTTGACACCGGGTGCCAGGGCTTCTAGCGTCACGTCTGCTGAAGGTACTAAGCGGTCGCTCACCGCACCCGTCAGGTTCTCTGCAGGTTCTCTCAAGGGCGAGGAGACACACATGTCCACCACTGAGCAGCGGGTTGCCGTCGTCACCGGCGGGGCGCGCGGCATCGGAGCCGCGACCGCCGTACGCCTGGCCGCGGAAGGCCGCGCGGTCGCCGTCATCGACCTCGACGAGGCCGCCTGCAAGGACACCGTGGAGAAGATCACCGCGGCCGGCGGCCGGGCCCTCGCGGTCGGCGCCGACATCTCCGACGAGGCGCAGGTCGAGGCCGCCGTCGCCCGGATCGTGGCGGAGCTGGGTGCCCCGACCATCCTGGTCAACAACGCCGGCGTGCTCCGCGACAACCTGCTGTTCAAGATGAGCGTCTCCGACTGGGACACCGTCCTGAACGTGCACCTGCGCGGCTCGTTCCTGATGACGAAGGCCGTCCAGAAGCACATGGTGGACGCGGGCTGGGGCCGGGTCGTCAACCTCTCCTCGTCCTCCGCGCTCGGCAACCGCGGCCAGGCCAACTACTCCGCCGCCAAGGCCGGCCTCCAGGGCTTCACCAAGACCCTCGCCATCGAGCTGGGCAAGTTCGGCATCACCGCCAACGCGGTCGCCCCCGGCTTCATCGCCACCGAGATGACCAAGGCCACCGCGGACCGCGTCAAGATGGGCTTCGAGGAGTTCAAGGCCGCGGCCGCCACCCAGATCCCCGTGCAGCGCGTCGGCGAGCCCGAGGACATCGCCAACGCCATCGCCTTCTTCACCGGCGAGGCGGCCGGCTTCGTCTCCGGCCAGGTCCTGTACGTCGCCGGCGGACCGCTCAACTAGGACACGGGATCACGGACATGACTGAACTGCCTGCACTTTCCGGCAAGGCCGCCCTGGTCACGGGCGCCAGCCGCGGCATCGGCTACGGCATCGCCGAGGCCCTGGTGGCCCGCGGCGACCGGGTCTGCATCACCGGCCGCAACGAGGACGCCCTCAAGGAGGCCGTCGACCGGCTCGGCGCCGACCGGGTCATCGGGGTCGCGGGCAAGGCCCACGACCTCGCCCACCAGGCAGAGGCCGTCGAGCGCGCCATGGAGGCCTTCGGCCGCGTCGACTACCTGGTCAACAACGCCGGAACCAACCCGGTGTTCGGCCCGATCGCCGACCTCGACCTGGACGTCGCGCGCAAGGTGTTCGAGACCAACGTGATCTCGGCGCTCGGCCTCGCCCAGAAGACCTGGCACGCCTGGCAGAAGGACAACGGCGGCGCCATCGTCAACATCGCCTCCGTCGCGGGCCTCGCGCCCTCGCCGTTCATCGGCGCCTACGGTGTCAGCAAGGCCGCGATGATCAACCTGACCCAGCAGCTGGCGCACGAGTTCGCGCCGCGGGTCCGGGTCAACGCGATCGCCCCGGCCGTCGTCAAGACCAAGTTCGCCGAGGCGCTCTACGAGGGCCGGGAGGCCGAGGCGGCCGCGGCCTACCCGCTCGCCCGGCTCGGCGTGCCCTCCGACATCGGCGGGGCCGCCGCGTTCCTCACCTCCGAGCAGTCCGGCTGGGTCACCGGGCAGACGCTCGTCGTCGACGGCGGCCTCTTCCTCAACGCCGGCGTCGCCTGACCGCGACAGCGGCCGGACCGGCCACCGCGCGGGGCGCCGTTTCCCCCGAAACGGCGCCCCGACGGACGTACAGGACACGCACAGCGGGCTGACAACGTCGTCATCGGTAACGATCAAGACGCCTTCTCCCGCGGTGGTTCAGCGCGCCGGGCGCTGCGGTATGGTCTGCCGACCCTTGGTATGGCAGATCGAGGAGCGTGCGCGTGTTCAACCGGAACCGATGCCTGCACACAGTGGCGGCGGTCGCGTCCATATCCCTGATGGCGGGATGCAGCGTCTTTTCCGACGGCAGTCCCGACAGCCAGGGTCCGATCGTCGTGGGTACCACCAGTGCGCCGAGCACCCTCGATCCCGCCGCCGCCTGGGACGGCTCCTGGGAGCTGTTCCGCAACATCTACCAGACCCTCCTCGCCTACCCGAACGGCGCGACGACCCCGCAGCCGGACGCCGCCGAGCACTGCTCGTTCACCGACGGCACCAACCGCACCTACCGCTGCACGCTGCGCTCGGGCATGAAGTTCGCCGACGGTGACCCGCTGACCGCCGCGGCCGTCAAGCACTCCCTCGACCGCATCAGGACCATCGACGCCCCCGGCGGCCCCGCCGGACTGCTCGGCAGCCTGGACCGGGTGCAGGTGACCGGCGACCGCGAGGTGGTCTTCCACCTCAACCAGCCCGACGCCACCTTCCCGTTCGTCCTCGCCACCCCGGCCATGTCGATCGTCGACCCCGACGACTACCCGGCCGCGTCGCTGCGCAAGGACGGCAAGGTCTTCGGCTCGGGGCCGTACAAGCTCGACTCCTACGAGGACGGCAAGAAGGCCGTCCTGGTGCGCAACGACCACTACGACGGCTTCGCCGAGCGGCAGAACAACGCGGTGACGATCCGTTACTTCCAGGACTCGTCCAGCATGGTGAAGGCGCTGCGCGACGGGCAGATCGACGTCACCTACCGAGGTCTGGCCGCCGACGACATCCTCGCCCTCCAGAAGCAGGGCACCGGCGACCTGCAACTGGTCGACGGCGCGGGCACCGACATCAGCTACCTGGTGTTCAACCCCAAGGACCCGTGGGCCAAGCAGCCCGCCGTCCGCAAGGCGATCGCCCAGATCATCGACCGCGCCGCGATCGCGCACAAGGTGTACAAGGACACCGTGGACCCGCTGTACTCGATGGTCCCCAAGGGCCTCACCGGCCACACCACCAGCTTCTTCGACGACTACGGCGACCCGAGCGTCCCCAAGGCGCACAAGATCCTCACCGACGCCGGCATCACCCAGCGCGTCCCGCTGGTCCTCTGGTACACCACCGACCGCTACGGCTCCGAGACGGCACTGGAGTTCCGCGAGCTGAAGCGGCAGCTGGAGGCCTCCGGGCTGTTCTCCGTCACGCTCAAGAGCCGCCCCTGGAAGACCTACGTGGTCGGCTACCAGAAGGGCGAGTACCCGGTGTTCGGCCGCGGCTGGTTCCCGGACTTCCCCGACGCCGACAACTTCATCGCCCCGTTCGTCGGCCGGCAGAACGCCCTCGGCACGCCCTACCCGGCGCCGAAGATCACCAACGATCTGCTGCCCCGCTCCCGCGGCGAGAGCGACCGCGCCCAGGTGGTCAAGGAATTCGAGCAGGCCCAGCAGATCCTCGTCGACGACGCCCGGCTGCTGCCGCTGTGGCAGGGCCGGCAGTACGTGGCGGCCAGCGACGACGTCTCCGGCGGCGAGCGCGCCCTCGACCCGTCGACGATCATGATGATGTGGGAGCTGCACCGCAAGACCAGCTGGTAGCGGGACTTGCGCAACCGGCCCCGGGGCCGGTTGTCAGTGCTCGCCGGTAGGTTCTGCATCCGGCAAGTGACCGCACATCGTGAGGACGTTGACGTGACCGACATCGCCATGCTGCCCGAGTCCTGGCGCGGGGTTCTGGGCGACGAACTGCAGCAGCCCTACTTCAAGGAGCTGACCGAGTTCGTCGAGGAGGAGCGGGCGAAGGGACCGGTGTACCCGCCGCGCGAGGAGGTCTTCGCCGCCCTGGACGCGACGCCGTACGACCGGGTCAAGGTGCTCGTGCTGGGCCAGGACCCCTACCACGGCGAGGGACAGGGGCACGGCCTGTGCTTCTCGGTGCGCCCCGGGGTGCGCACCCCGCCCTCGCTGCGCAACATCTACAAGGAGATGAAGGAGGAGCTGGGCCTGCCGGTGCCCGACAACGGCTATCTGATGCCGTGGGCCCGGCAGGGCGTGCTGCTGCTCAACGCGGTGCTCACCGTCCGGGCCGGCGAGGCCAACTCGCACAAGGGGCGGGGCTGGGAGAAGTTCACGGACGCGGTGATCCGCGCGGTGGCCGAGCGGCCCGACCCGGCGGTGTTCGTGCTGTGGGGCAACTACGCGCAGAAGAAGCTCCCGCTGATCGACGAGAGCCGGCACGTGGTGGTCAAGGGCGCCCACCCCTCGCCGCTGTCCGCGAAGAGGTTCTTCGGCTCGCGCCCCTTCAGCCAGATCAACGAGGCCGTCGCCCGGCAGGGTCACGAGCCGATCGACTGGCGTATCCCGGACCTCGGCTGACCGCCCTGCCCGGCGGTGCCGTCGGAGCCGCCTGACCGGGAATGCCCCCGCCGCCGGTTAGCGTCGGGGGACAACCGACGAGTGCCCGGAGGACGCGGTGGCCAAGCGACAGGAGCGGACGGCGCCGGACGCCGTGCTGACCCGGATCGGGCAGGTCGTGATGTTGCATCACGCCGGCGACCGGGAGGAGGCCCGGCGCCGGCTGCTCGAGCTGTGGACGGAGGTCGGCGAGGACGGCGACCCGCTGCACCGCTGCACCCTGGCCCACTACCTCGCCGACACCCAGGACGACCCCGACGACGAACTCGCCTGGGACCTGCGCGCGTTGTCGGCGGCGGACGAGGCCGCGCACCGAGCCGCCGAGGCGGAGCCGGAAGCGGCCGTCACCGCGGCCGGGGCCGCCGTACCGGCGGACACCGGGGGCGGGCCCGGACAGGAGGCGCCCGGCGCCGAGCCGGCCGGGGCGGGCCCGCCGGGCATCCGCGGCTTCTACCCGTCCCTGCACCTCAACCTCGCCGCCGACTACGTCAGGCTCGGCCGCGCCGACGCCGCCCGCGTCCACCTGCGCCGGGCGCGCGGTGCGGTGGGCGCCCTCGCCGACGACGGCTACGGCGACGGGGTGCGGGCCGCGATCGGCCGGCTGGAACTGCGGCTCGGCGAGGGCGGCGCCGGGGACGGGGCCTTCGGGGGACCGCCGCGCCGGCGGCCGACGTAGCGCCCACGGCCCCGGGGCACCGGGGTGCGGGTGGGCGGCGGTCAGCGGCCGGAGGCCCGCCCGCAGATCACCGCCTCGGGGCTGTCCTGGTGCCAGCCGCCGTACCGCCTGCCGAGGGCGCACACGTCCGGGGTGACCGGGACGGCCCCGGAGACGCCGGGCAGGCCGGCGCGCGGCGGCCTGGGCCGCTCGGGACGCGGCCGGTGCTGCGGACGGCCCGGTGCGGCGGGCGCACGCCGGGCCGCGGGAGGCGGCGGCGCGGGCGGATGCGCGACGGATTCCGCGGGACGCCGTGGATCCCGGGACGGGCCGACCCTCTCCAGGGCCTCCCGGGCCGGCGCCTGCACGACGCGCGGCGTGGTGTGGCCGTCCGGCCGGGACGCCGACCGCTGCGAGGACGCCGTGTCCGGCGGCCCGGGCGGCGCCGGACGCTGGACCGTCACACAGCCGGAGAGGGCCGAGACGGCCACGGTGACCAGGAGCGCCGCGGTGGTGGTCGTTCGATGCACCCGAGCAACTCTGCTGGGTCGGCGCCCGCGTTGGGAACGGCAGCCGAGCGGATGATGATCCGTACGGGTGACGTCATGCCCCGTCCGGGTGAGCCGGGAGCGCCGAGGCTGACGTCAGTCGCCGGTGGCGCCGTCGAGCCGCTCGCGCAGCAGGTCCGCGTGGCCGTTGTGGCGGGCGTACTCCTCGATCATGTGGGTGTAGATCCAGCGCAGGCTGAACGGCTGCCCGCTCTGCCGGCTGAGCCCCTTGGAGAAGTCGTCGAGCGCCAGGTCCGCGGCATGGCGCCGGGCGGTCGCGGTCTGCGCCCGCCAGGTGTCGTACGCCTCCTGCCAGGTGTCGCGGTCGGTGGGGTGGAAGTCGCCGTCCGGGTCCTCGTCCGAGCAGTACAGCGGTCCGGGGTCGACGCCCAGCAGCACCTCGTGGAACCAGTACCCCTCGACCTCCGCCAGGTGCCGCACCAGGCCGAGCAGGGACATCCCGGACGGCGGCACGGACGCCGTGCGCAGCTGCTCGTCGGTGAGGTCCGCGCACTTCAGGATCAGGGTCTGGCGGTGGTAGTCCAGCCAGCCCTCCAGCATGGCGCGTTCACCGGCGTCGGTGGCGGGTTCGCTGCGCTCTGTCTGTGTCATGCCCGCATCCTCGCCCGCACCGGTCGCCACCCGCCAGGCGTTTTCCGCGACGCCCCCGGCTGCCGTGCCGCCTGCCTGAGTCGCCGCGCCCGCCCCGGCCAGGGGCGGCGACCGGGCCCGTGCGCCGGCCGGCGGCCCCCGTATGCTGCCCGGGAGGCCCGGACGGGCACGCACAGGCGAGCGGCAGGGGAGCATCAGTGAAGGTCGGCTGCATCGGACTCGGAGACATCGCGCGGAAGGCCTACCTGCCGGTGCTGGCCACGCTGCCGGGGACCGACCTGCACCTGCACACCCGTACGCCCGCCACCCTGACCGAGGTCGCCGACTCCCTGCGCGTCCCGGACGACCGGCGCCACGCGACCCTGGACGACCTGCTCGCCCAGGACCTCGACGCGGCCTTCGTGCACGCCCCCACCGCCGTCCACCCCGAGATCGTCACCCGGCTGCTGGAGGCGGGGGTGGCGACGTACGTCGACAAGCCGCTCGCCTACGAACTCGCCGACTCCGAACGGCTGGTGGCACTGGCCGAGCGGCGCGGCGTCTCCCTCTTCGTCGGCTTCAACCGCCGGCACGCCCCCGGCTACACGCAGTGCGCCGACCACCCGCGCGAACTGATCCTCATGCAGAAGAACCGGATCGGGCTGCCCGAGGAACCCCGCACGATGATCCTCGACGACTTCATCCATGTCGTCGACACCCTGCGCTTCCTGGCGCCCGGACCGGTCGACGACGTGACCGTGCGGGCCCGCACGGCCGGCGGGCTGCTGGAACACGTGGTGCTCCAGCTGGCCGGGGACGGCTTCACCGCGCTCGGCGTGATGAACCGGCTCAGCGGGTCTGCGGAGGAGATCCTCGAGGTGTCCGGGCAGGACACCAAGCGCCAGGTGCTCAACCTCGCCGAGGTCGTCGACCACAAGGGGCAGCCGACGGTGCGCCGGCGCGGCGACTGGGTGCCGGTCGCCCGGCAGCGCGGCATCGAACAGGCGGTGCTCGCCTTCCTCGGCGCCGTCCGCGCGGGCGAGGTGCTCAGCGCCCGGGACGCGCTGGCGACTCACGAACTGTGCGAGCGGGTGGTACGAGCGGTTCTCGACCGGTCCGGCGCGGTCTGAGCGCCCGCACGCCCTCGGTCGCGCACAGCGCGGCCAGCACCAGCAGCGCCCCGTGCACCGGCCAGTCCCCGTAGCGGACGTACGGGGTGACGCCGTGCGCCAGCGGCACCCGGTAGACCCGGGCGGTGTCCGCGCCGGTGGCGAGCCAGGGGCCCACGCGTCCGCCGCCCGGACCGTAGACGGCGGAGTCGCCGGTGAGCGTCGCGTGCACCATCGGCCGGCCGGTCTCGGCGGCGCGCAGCGCGGCCAGCGAGGCGTGCTGCGCGGGCGCCCAGCTGCGCTGGAAGGACGACGTCGAGGACTGGCCCAGCAGGACGTCCGCGCCGTCCCCGGCGAGCCGCCGGCTCATGTCGGGGAACGCCGTCTCGAAGCAGACCAGGGGGCCGACGCGCAGCCCGTGTCCCGCCGTCATCACCACCTGCCCGGTGCCCTTGCGCCGGTCCTCGCCGGCCGCCTTGCCCACCGACGTGGCCCAGCCCAGCAGCGAACGGGCCGGTATGTACTCGCCGAACGGGATCAGCCGCATCTTGTCGTACCGGTCGCCGGTGGGGCCGGCGGGCCCGACCAGGACCGAACTCTTGTAGATGCCGGGCCGGTCGGAGCGGCGGGCGTCCACGTTGACCAGGACGTCGGCGCCGGTCGCCCGGGACAGCGCCGCGAGGCGCCGGGCCAGGTCGGGGCGCCGCCCCAGGTCGTGGCCGACGCTGCTCTCGCCCCAGACGACCAGGTCGACGTCCCGGCCCGCCAGGCTCCGGGTCAGCCGCTCCTCGCGGTCGAAGCGCCGGGCATCGCTGCCGGGGCCGTCGACGACGCCCGGCTGCACGACCGCGATCCGCACCTGGCCGTCCACGTCCGGGCGCGGTGACCACACCCAGGCCGCCGAGGTGGCGGCCGCCGTGGCCAGCAGCGAGGCCACGGCGGGCATCCGCGACGCGCGCACCGACACCAGGACGGCCGCGCTCACGTTCACGGCCACCACCAGGAAGCTCAGCAGCCACACCCCGCCCACCGAGGCCAGCCGCAGCGCCGGCGCCACCTGCCACTGCGTGGCACCGAGCATCCCCCAGGGCCCGCCGAGCCCCTGCCAGGACCGCACCAGCTCCACCGCCAGCCACCCCGACGGCAGCACCAGGAGCGCCGCCGCGCACCGCCCCGCCGACGGCGCCCCGCCGAGAAGGCGGTGCACCAGCCACCCCCACGGTGCCCACAGCGCGCTCAGCAGCCCGGCTATCAGGAAGATGAACACGTGCAGGCTCGGCAGCAGCCAGTGGTGCACGGCCACCATGAACCCGAACCCGCCGCACCAGCCGTCGTACGCCGCCCGCCGCCCGGTCGGGGCGGAGCGCACCAGCAGCAGCCACGGCACCAGGGCGACGTGGGCGAACCACCACAACGACGGCGCGGGGAAGGCGAGCACGGGCAGCGCGCCCGCGAGGGCGACCACGCCGGAGCGCCTCCAGGGGGAGGTGAGCAGGCGGTCGAGGGGCGGGCGCGCGAAGGTCCTCATAGCTCGCCTTCCTACCCAGCGACGGCCCCGGTGTGCCTCCCGGTGACGGATCTTCGGCAGCGGGCTCAGGTGTCCGCGGCCGCGGGGCCGCGGCCGGGCAGCCGGCGCCACTTCTCCTGGACGACCACCTCGCTCAGCCGCCAGCCCTCCGCCGTGCGCAGCAGCCCGAACGCGTACCGGCCGCCGCACACGAAGTCCGGGGCGGTGTCGCCGTCAGCCTCCCGGCCGGTCGCGACCCGCATCGGGTTGACGTAGTCGGCCCGGACCCGGGCGGTGTCCCCGGTGTCCTGGTCCAGGTTCGGGAACCGCACCCGGCGGTTGAGGATCAGATGCTGCCGCATCGAGAAGGGCTCCAGGCTCGCGGCGAGCCACTCGGCGACCTGGCCGGCGTCGCCCTCGATCCCGCCGGCCGAACGGTAGTCGGCCCGCCCGTCCGCCGCGAACAGTCCCCGGTAGGCCGCCCAGTCGCCGTCGTCCACCGCCACCGCGTACTCGGTGACCAACTCGTCCACGGCCAGCCGGTCCATCACGGTCGCCAGCTCCACACGCTGTGTCATCGGCACAGTGTTGGGCACGGGGGCGGCGGAGAGAAGAGGGCGCGCGCCGGTATTCGCCGCCGTCACGGCCGTTGCGGCGGCGCGGAGCCCCGGGGCGCCCGGGAAAACCGGTGGTGCGCGGCCGCGCCGGGGCCGACCCTGATGCGGTGAACGAACGCACGAACGACCCGGCCGCCCCGGAGCCCGCCTTCCGCGTCCGGGCCCGCCACACGGAGTCCACCCTCACCGTCTACCAGGCCTACCCGCCATCGATCGGAGCCCCGGCGGCCCGCACCGGCCGCTTCCCGCCGACCTGGAAACGCGACCGGATGACCTGGATCAAGCCGTCCTTCCTGTGGATGATGTACCGCTGCGGCTGGGGCACCAAGCCCGACCAGGAGACCGTCCTCGCCGTGGAGATCGACCGCGCCGGCTTCATCTGGGCGTTGCGCCACGCCTGCCTGTCGCACCACGTGCCCGCTCTGCACGGGGACCAGGCCGCCTGGAAGGCGGAGTTGAGGCGGTCACCGGCCCGGGTGCAGTGGGACCCCGAACGCGACCTGCACCTCGGCCCCCTGCCGCACCGCTCGCTCCAGCTCGGTCTCGCGGGGGAGGCGGCCGCCCGGTACGCCGACGAGTGGATCGTCGGCATCGAGGACGTGACGCCGCTGGCCGCCGAGGTGCACGCGCTGGTCCGCGCCGGTGAAACGGAGCGCGCCACCGCCCTGCTGCCCGAGGAACGGCCCTTCCCGGTGCCGGAGGACGTTCTCGCGCGCCTGCGGCACTAGGGGCTGTCAGGAACCGCAGGCTCTCCCGCGGCCCGGGCGCGCGCTCATGCCGCCCCGATGATCTCCTCGCGGATCGCCGCGGCCCACTCGACCACCAACAGCTCGTACTCCGTCCGCTCCTGGGCCGACAGCGAACCGCCCGCACGCAGCCACAGCGCCCGGATCTGCTCGTTCACCTCGGCAGCAGACCGCACGGAACCATGGACCAGGGAATCGGGGGACATGCGGACAAGCGTAGGGGCAAGCACTGACACTGCGCTACCGGATGGCTACGCAGACCGTATGGGCTCGGTCACTGCCGCGGAATTCCCGGACTTCTCCGCGGGGCCGGGCCCGCAGAGCCGCGCGGTCCGGTCGGCCCAGCCCAGCGGGCATATGCCCGACGGGCGGCCGGGCGGAGTCCCTCGTGCCCCGCGTCGCCCGCCTCCGCGGTGTGCCGCGCTCCGCAGCCGCGGGACGCTCACCGAATCCGCAGGCCGCGGCCCTCGCGGGGCGCCGCGGACGGCCGCGGCGCGGCGGTGCTGCCGGACTGCGCGGCCCACGGCGCGGGAGATGTCCGAAACGGCAGCGCGAGCCGGCCGGGTGCGGGAGCCGGTCGCGTGAGAGCGGAGCCGGACGCGAAGGCCGTCGCCGGTGGGCGCCCCGGTCTCAGGCCGCCGACGGGCCGGTGAGGGTCCAGCCGGGGGCCTGCGGGTGGGCCCGCAGGTCCTCGTGGCGGACGGGGGCGGCGCAGGCCGAGCAGGTCACCACCGGGACCAGTTCGTTGCCGCAGGCGTGCTCGACCACCATGGGGCGGTCGTCGTCGCCGCGCAGATGCCGGTCGCCCCACGCCATGAGGGTCATCAGGACCGGCTCCAGCTCCAGGCCCGCCGGTGTGGGCCGGTACTCGAAGCGCCGCGGGCGCTCGCTGTAGGCGAGCTTCGCCAGGATCCCGGCGTCGACGAGCCGGCGCAGCCGGGTGGCCAGGACGTCGCGCGGGGCGCCGGTGTTGCGCACCAGCTGGTCGAAGCGGCCGTTGCCGAGGCACACCTCCCGCAGGACGAGCAGGGAGTACTTCTCGCCCACGAGCGCCAGGGCGTCGGCGATGGAGCAGGGGCGGGGATCCTTCACGGCGGCCATGACGCCCAGTCTAGATGAGGGTTTGTTTTTCCAACTGACCGGGCTATGGTGAGTTCGGATTTCCTACTCACTGGTAATCGCCCGGCGGCCAAGGAGGCCCCGCACCATGCGAGACGCAGTCATCGTCGAAGCCGTACGCACCCCCATCGGCAAGGGCAGGCCGAACGGCTCCCTCGCCCACGTCCACCCCGTGGAACTCCTCGCCCACACCCTGCGCACCCTGGTGGAGCGCTCCGGTGTCGACCCCGCCCTGATCGACGACGTCATCGGCGGCACCGTCGACCAGGTCGGCGAGCAGGCCATGAACACCACCCGGTACGCCCTGCTCTCCGCGGGCTTCCCCGAGACGGTCCCGGCGGCCACCGTGGACCGGCAGTGCGGCTCCTCCCAGCAGGCCGTGCACTTCGCCGCCCAGGGCGTCGTCTCCGGCGCCTACGACCTGGCCGTCGCCTGCGGGGTGGAGTCGATGAGCCGGGTGCCGATGTGGTCCAACGTGCCCGAGGGCGCCGACCCCTTCGGCCCCGGGATCGCCCGGCGCTACCCCGAGGGCCTGGTCCCGCAGGGCATCAGCGCCGAGCTGATCGCCGCCAAGTGGTCCCTCGGCCGGGAGCGGATGGACGCCTTCGCCCTCTCCTCGCACCACAGGGCCGCCGACGCCTGGCGGGCCGGCCTGTTCGACGCCGAGGTCGCGCCCCTGGACGGGGTCGCACGCGACGAGTGCGTCCGGCCGGACAGCACCCCGGAGATCCTCGCCGGACTCAGGCCCGCCTACTACGACGCGGCCCTCGCGGAGCGCTTCCCGCAGATCGAGTGGAACGTCACCGCGGGCAACGCCAGCCCGGTCAACGACGGCGCCTCGGCCGTGCTGATCGCCTCCGGCGAGACCGCGGCCCGCCTCGGCCTGCGCCCGCTGGCCCGCCTGCACAGCTTCGCCGTCACCGGCTCCGACCCGCTGCTGATGCTGACCGGCGTCATACCCGCGACCGAGAAGGTGCTGCGCAGGGCCTCCCTGACCCTCGACGACATCGACCTGTTCGAGGTCAACGAGGCCTTCGCCGCCGTCGTCCTGGCCTGGCAGCAGGAGACCGGAGCCGACCTCGACAAGGTCAACGTGCACGGCGGCGCCCTGGCCCTCGGCCACCCGCTGGGCGCCAGCGGCACCCGCCTGACCACCACCCTGGTCCACGCCATGCGCGCCCGCGGCGCCCGCTACGCCCTGCAGACCATGTGCGAGGCGGGCGGCCTGGCCAACGCAATGATCCTGGAGGCCGTCTGACCGGTCCTCAGCCGGCCCGCAACTGGTGGCGCTTGCGCCAGGCCACCACCACGCCCACCAGCGCGGGCAGGGCGATGGCCGCCATGGCGATCAGGAAGGCGGGCGACGTCGGCGCCGAGGCGCGGGCCCCGGCGACCGCGTACGCGGCGGTGTTCGGGATCGAGCCGAGCGCCGTCGCCAGCACGAACGGCAGCCAGCCCATGCGGGAGACGGCGGCGCAGTAGTTCGCGGCCCAGAACGGCACCCCGGGGAACAGCCGCGCCGCCAGCATCGACCGGAAGCCGTGCCGGCTGAGCTGGCCGTCGGCCGCCCGCAGCCAGCGCCCGCGCAGCAGCGGGCGCAGCGCGTCCTGTCCCAGCAGCCGGCCCAGCCCGAACGCCACCCCGGCGCCCAGCACCGTGCCCGCCAGCGCCGTGCCCAGCCCCAGCTGGGAGCCGAACAGCGCGCCCGCCGCCAGGTTCAGCAGCGGCCGCGGCACGAACGCCACGGTGCACAGGCCGTACGCCACCGCGAACACGGCCGCCGCGGCCGCCCCGCCGAGCTGCGGCGGCCAGCCGTGCGTCAGCAGCCGTTGCGGCTGGAACAGCAGCACGCCCGTCGCCGCGCCCGCGAGGAGCACCAGCAGCAGGGACAGCCGGGACCAGGGGGACAGCAGCGCGCGCGTGCAGCGTCCGGTGAATCTCGCGCGCGCAGCGGAGGGGACGCCCGCGGCCGTGGGGACGACGGCGGCGAACTCAAGGGCGGTGGCCGGGGGAGCGACCGTTGCGGTGCCCCCAGAGCGGTTGGTGGCATCGTCGAGCATCCGGCGACCCTAACCGACAACGTGTGTGATCGCCGTATGGTCCGTCTCACCTCCGGCGCCGCGCGGGGCCGTTGCCGGGAAAACCGTTCGACGCCGGACGCCGCGTCGGCGATGCTCGACGACATGTTCCGGCACGCCTTCCCCCTCGCAGCATCCGCGGTCGCGGATGCCCCGAAGGCTGCCGTCCCGCCCGCCCCGGCCACCGCCGGCGGCGCCCGAAGCTGACCCTCTCCGGATCGTCCGGCGGACCCCGCAGGGGGAGGGTCGGCGCTTCTCACGGGGTCCCGCGTTCCCCAGGACACACCAGGCTTCGAGGTACAGCCATGCCCAAGACGGCGTACGTGCGCACCAAACCGCATCTCAACATCGGCACGATGGGCCACGTCGACCACGGCAAGACCACCCTGACCGCCGCCATCACCAAGGTGCTGGCCGGGCGCGGCACCGGCACCTTCGTGCCGTTCGACCGCATCGACCGCGCCCCCGAGGAGGCCGCGCGGGGCATCACCATCAACCTCGCGCACATCGAGTACGAGACCGACACCCGGCACTACGCCCACGTCGACATGCCCGGCCACGCCGACTACGTCAAGAACATGGTCACCGGTGCCGCGCAGCTCGACGGGGCGATCCTCGTCGTCTCCGCGCTCGACGGGATCATGCCGCAGACCGCCGAACACGTGCTGCTCGCCCGGCAGGTGGGCGTCGACCACATCGTCGTCGCCCTCAACAAGGCCGACGCGGGCGACGAGGAGCTGACCGACCTGGTCGAGCTGGAGGTCCGCGACCTGCTCACCTCCCAGGGCTACCCGGGCGACTCCGTACCCGTGGTACGGGTCTCCGGGCTGCGCGCCCTGGAGGGCGACCCGCGGTGGACGGAGTCCGTGGAGGCGCTGCTGGACGCCGTGGACACGTACGTGCCCATGCCGGAGCGGTACCTCGACGCGCCGTTCCTGCTGCCGGTGGAGAACGTGCTCACCATCACCGGCCGGGGAACCGTCGTCACCGGTGCCGTCGAGCGCGGCACGGTCCGGGTCGGGGACCGGGTCGAGGTGCTCGGCGCCGGCCTGGAGACGGTCGTCACCGGGCTGGAGACCTTCGGCAGGCCGATGGCGGAGGCGCAGGCCGGGGACAACGTGGCGCTGCTGCTGCGCGGGGTGGCGCGGGACGCCGTCCGGCGCGGGCACGTCGTCGCGGCGCCCGGCAGCGTCGTGCCCAGCCGCCGCTTCACCGCACGGGTCCACGTCCTGGCGGCCCGCGAGGGCGGCCGCACGACGCCCGTCTCCACGGGCTACCGGCCGCAGTTCTACATCCGTACGGCGGACGTGGTGGGCGACGTCGACCTGGGGGAGGCGGCGGTGGCCAGGCCCGGGGACACGGTCACGGTGACCGTGGAGCTGGGGCGCGAGGTGCCGCTGGAGCCGGGGCTCGGCTTCGCGGTCCGGGAGGGCGGCCGGACCGTCGCGGCGGGGACGGTCACCACCGTCGGGTGACAGCCGCCCCCGCGCGCGCGGGACTTCGCGGGCGCGGCGGCCGGCCGGGTCCGCCCGGCCGGCCGCCGCAGCACGGCCCCGCGCTCCGGCGGCCGCGCCGCGGCGCACAATGGAGGGGTGAGCGAGTCCATACCGGTCAGCCGGGCCGTCGACCACGGCACCGCCAAACTGATGCCCGACGTCGACCGGGAGCGGGCCTGGCTGCTGACCGTCGACGGGGCGCCCCAGTCGTACGTCGACCTGGACGCGCCCACGCATCTGGAGTTCGAGTACGCCCGGCGGCTCGGACACGTCCTGGACACCGCCGCCGAGCCGGGGCGCCCGCTGGACGCCGTGCACCTCGGCGGCGGCGCGCTCACGCTGCCCCGCTACCTGGCAGCGACCCGGCCGGGTTCGAGGCAGGACGTCGTGGAGGCCGACCGGGGGCTGCTGGAGCTGGTCGCCGAGCATCTGCCGCTGCCGGACGGCGCCGGCATCACCCTGCATCCGGCCGACGCGCGGGCCTGGCTGGAGAGCGCCGCGGACGACTCGGCCGACGTGCTGGTCGCGGACGTCTTCGGCGGTTCGCGCATCCCCGCGCACCTCACCACGCTCGCCTACGCCCGCGCGGCCGGACGCGTCCTGCGCCCGGACGGCGTGTACCTGGCCAACCTGGCCGACGCCGCGCCCTTTTCCTTCCTGCGCTCCCAACTCGCCACCCTGGGCGAGGTGTTCGAGGAGCTGGTGCTGATCGCCGAGCCGGGGGTGCTGCGCGGCCGGCGGTTCGGCAACGCGGTGCTCGCCGCCTCCCACCGCCCCCTCGACACCACCGCCCTGGCCCGCCGCACCGCCTCCGACGCCTTCCCGGCCCGGGTGCGGCACGGCGCGGACCTGCGGGACTTCACCGGCGCCGCCCGCCCGGTGCGGGACGAGGACGCCGTACCGTCGCCCGAGCCCCCGGACGGGGCGTTCGGTATCGGCTGAGCCCGGGAAGGTCAGGTCGCCGTCGGCTTGCCGTGCAGCCGGACCGTGCTCAGGATCTTCATGACGGTCGCGGTGCCGACCTCTCCGGTCACGCCCTTGGCGCCGTAGAAGTTGAACGACACGATGTCCCCGGCCGAGTTCTTGAAGCCGAAGGTGAGGGCCTTGCCGTCGCTGGCGCACTTGCCCTTCTGCGGGGTGCCGGCGGAACGCGCCCAGGCGTACGCGCCCGCGACGCCGGCCTTGGTGGTGTACGCCGTGGCCTTCTTGTCCCAGCTGAGGCTCTTCTTGTCCGGCTGGGTGTAGCCGCCGTACACCCACCAGGGGACTTCCCGGACCGCCGCGTCACCGGGGCTCTTGGCGCCGCTCTCGCCCTTGGTGCCGACCGCGGCCAGCGCCGTGTCCTCGGTCCTGCCGTCCTTGTCGCTGTCGGTGCTGCACCACTTGGACTTGTACTGGGCCGGTGCCGACATGGTGATCAGCGGCTTCACGTCGTCGGACTTGTCGTCCTCGAAGCCGATGTTGGTGCCGGGCGTCTCGACCTCCCAGTCCGCGGGGACGTCGAAGGCCGTGCCCCAGCGCGGGTTCACGACGACCTTCCACCCCGGGACGGTCGGCTTCTCCGTCTCGTCGCCGCGCGGGTTGTCGTCCGGGGCGGACTGCGTGGCGGTCGGATCGGGCGACGGTGACGGCGACTGGCTCGTGCGGCCCTTCCCGCCGCCGTCCGCCTCGTCGTGCTCGCCCTTGTCGCCGCCGAGGACCAGCGCCCCCGTGACACCGGCCGCCACCACGACCGCCGTGGCGGCGATGATCGCGATCAGCTTGGTCCGGTTGCCCCCGCCCGGGCCCTGCGGCGGCTGCGGCGGACCGGCGGGCGCGCCCGGGCCCCACTGCGGCTGCGGCTGCGGCGGGCCGGGCTGCGGGTACTGCTGGAAGCCGGGCTGCTGGTACGGATTCGGCTGCTGGTAACCCGGCTGCTGGTACGGGTTGTTCTGCGGGTTCTGCTCGCCCCCGGGCGGCTGCTGTCCTGGCCACATGGCGAGTAACCCTAGTGCCGCCCCGGACACGGTCGGGTCACCGCCCCTTGTCAGGGACGTACCGAAATGGCGACACGGCCCTCCGGGGCACGCGCGGCGCGGGTGCCGGGGCGGCACCGAGATCCTGGCAGGGCTCTGGCCAGGGGCTGCTACTCGTGAGTAACATGCCGGTCATGAGCGCAGACCAGATGTCGATCGGCGAGTTGCTCGCCGCCACGGTCCCGATGGTCCGGACCCTGAACCTGGAGTACCTGGAGACCACTCCGGAGCGGGCCGTGCTGTCCCTGCCGGACCAGGGCGAGTACCGCAACCACGTCGGCGGCCCGCACGCCGGGGCGATGTTCACCCTCGGCGAGTCGGCCAGCGGCGCGATCGTCCTGGCGGCCTTCGGCGACCAGCTGTCCCGTGCCGTGCCGCTCCCGGTCACCGCGGAGATCGCGTTCAAGAAGATCGCCCTCGGCCCGGTGAAGGCCACCGCGACCCTCGGCCGCCCGATCGCCGAGGTGGTCGCCGAACTCGACGCGGGCCGGCGCCCCGAGTTCCCGGTGGCCGTCGCCATCCAGCGCGAGGACGGCGCCGTCACCAGCGAGATGACGGTGGTGTGGACGCTCCGCCCGAACAGCTGACGCGCCGCTGATGCAGTGCTGACGTATCGCCCGTGAGGGGCCCGGCCGGTTTCCGGCCGGGCCCCTCACGCGTGCCCGGCCGCGAACCTGCCGGGCGGTGCGGGCGGGGCGCGGTCGCCGCCTGGGCGCGGCCCGGGGCGGGGCGGTGTCCGGGGCGGCATACGGTCCGGCGGCGGTGACGGACCGGCGCGAGGGGCCGGGGGGGGGGTATCGGGTGCGCCCTCCGCATTTCCGTGCGCTTCCACGCACTCAACTCGCCGCTGCGTGAACCGCTTTTCGAATACCGGTGCGGATACCGCTGGTAACTGATGTGCGCATTCCGTGCGTTGATGCCGCTGCCTCTCGAACTCCTTGTTCTCTGTGCGGCGCGTGTGCGAAGGTGAGCCACCCCACGGGAGGGCAAAGGCCAGAACGCGACGAGCGGGCCGGCCCGTTGGACAGTCAGTCAACAAGCATTCGGCAGGAAAAACGCTCCCGCTAAAGGTACGCACCAATCCGGCTGCGCCTGCGGCGGGTGTCTTTCGTCCTGCCCGTGTTGAGACTGGGAAGGAAATGGTTCCGTGCAGTCCCCTCACCCCCCACGCCCGCCTTATCCGCCCGGTCCCGGCTCGCACACCGGCGAGTCCGACCGCGACCTCCTCGCCCGGCTCGCCACCGCGGGCGAGGAACGGCATCTCGCCGTCGCCCTGCTGCTGGCCCGGCACTGGCGGGCCACCTGCGACTACGCGATCGTGTGCCTCGCCTCCGCCACCACCACGGCCCAGTTCGTGGCCACCGCCGCCTTCCGCCGGGTGCTGGGCCGCCCGGCGGGCCGGACGGCCGCCGCGGCCCTGCGCCCGCAACTCCTCGAAGCGGTACGCGAGACCGTCCGCGAGTGGGCCGGCGACGACGGAATATGCTCGGTGCTGCCGGAATTGCGCAAACCCACCGGCGCCCGGGGGCTGCGCGCCGCGAGCCCCGGCATCCCCGAAAGAAGGCAACTCGCCGCACGCGCTTTCCAGGCCCTGCCCGCCGCCTCGCAATGCCTGCTGTGGCACACGCAGGCCGAGGCGGAACCGATAAGCGTCCCCGCCGCTCTGCTGGGCGTGGACAGCCGCACCGCGCAGGCCGCCCTGGAACAGGCCCGCGAGCAATTCCGGGCGGGCTGCGTACGCGCCCACCTCGAACTCGCGCCTTCCCGCGAATGCCGTTTCTACAACCGCCTCCTCGACATCCCCATGCGCCGTGGCGGCACCCTGCTCCCGGACGTCCGCCGGCACCTCGCGGCATGCCCCTACTGCCGGCACGCCGCCGAACAGCTCGGCCGCTTCGAGCGCGCCCTGGACGTGCTGCTCGCCGAGACCGTGCTCGGCTGGGGCGCCCTGCGCTACCTCGACTCACGCCCGGGACGCGCCGCCGGCCCGGCGGGGCCGCCCCCGCCACCGGCCGCCCTCGCGGCCTTGGGGGGCCGCCACCGCACCGAGCCCCCGGGCAGACGCCGTACGGCCGTGCTGGTGGGCGCCGGACTGACCTCGCTCGTCCTGCTCGCGGCGGTCCTGGTGGCCCGTGGCTGGTGCGATGACAACGGTGTCCCCGCGCCCGGCACGGCCACCTGGGGCGCCCCGGCCGGCAGCCCCGCGCACCCCGGTGCCGCCGGCGGGCAGCCCTCCGCCGCGTCGGCGGCCTCGCCCGCCGAGGTGGCCCGCGGCAGGCTGCGCAGCCTCAGCGCCGGGCGCTGCCTCGACGCGGACGAGGGCGCGGGCCGGGTCCGGGCGGGCGCGCAGGTGCGGCTCGCGGCGTGCTCGTCCGCCGGGTCCCAGCAGTGGTCGTACCGGGCCGACGGACTGCTGCGCAGCGCCGCCGACCCCACGCTCTGCCTGACCGCCGAGCCCGTCTCCCGGAGTGTGCTGGTGTCCGGCTGTGCGGCCCACACCGGCGAGGTGTCCTACGACCTCACCGTCCGCGGTGAACTCCTGCCGCGCGGACACCAGGGCCTGGCGCTCGCCCCGGACGCCGGCGCCGTTCCGGCCCGGGTCGTGGTGGCGGCCCGCGACGACTCCGGCAGGCAGCGCTGGACCCTGGAGACGGAGGTGGCGGCGTCCCGCCCGCCCCGCGCGGCCCCGGACGACACCCCGCGCTCCGGCGGACCGGCACCCTCGCCGACGGCGCCGGCCCCGCGCGCCGGGGAGGAGTCCGCGCCCGGCCCGGACGACCCGGACGCGGCGCCCCGCCGGGAGACCGGCGACACGTACCGCACCCGCCTCGGCCGCGCCGGCTCCCCCCGGCGTCCCACCGCGCCCCCGCTCCCCGCCGCCGCCCGGGCGACCGGTGCCCTCACCGGCGTCCTCACCGACGCGCTCGGCGAGGTCGCCCGGTCCGTGCCCCGGGCACCCCTGCCGGTGTCGCTGCCCCCGGCCACCGACGGCGCGGCAGGCGGGCCGGTGCGCGGGGCGTCGCACGGGCCGGTGCACCGGGTGGTGCTCGGAAGCCGCCGGGCGGGGCCGACCGGGTAGCCTTCCCATGGGCGCACCTTTCGGGTGCCGTCCGGACCCTAAACACCGGCGACACGACGACGGACCCGACAGGGGAGGAACCGCGGTGCACGTGCAGGAGTGGCTCGACACGGTGCCCGCGGCCGCCGTCTACGGGCTGGTGGCCCTCGTGATCGGCGTGGAGAGCCTGGGCATCCCGCTGCCGGGCGAGATAGTCCTCGTGTCGGCGGCGCTGATGTCCTCGCAGCACTCCGGCATCGACCCGGTGGTGCTCGGCCTGTGCGCCACGGCCGGTGCAGTCGTCGGCGACTCCATCGGATACGCCATCGGCCGCAAGGGCGGACGGCCGCTGCTGGCCTGGCTGGGGGCGAGATTCCCCCGGCACTTCGGCGAGGCCCACATCGCCACCGCCGAGCGGTCCTTCGAGAAGTGGGGGATGTGGGCGGTCTTCTTCGGCCGCTTCATCGCCCTGCTGCGCATCTTCGCCGGGCCCCTCGCGGGCGTGCTGCGCATGCCGTACTGGAAGTTCCTCATCGCCAACGTCCTCGGCGGCATCTGCTGGGCGGGCGGCACCACCGCGGTCATCTACTACGTGGGTGTCGTCGCGGAGTCCTGGCTGAAGCGGTTCTCGTGGCTCGGTCTGGTCGTCGCCGTCCTCATCGGCCTGACCTCCCTGCTGGTCCTGCGGCGCAAGGCGAGCCGGGCCGCCGGCGCGGCGCAGGAGTCCCAGCGGGAGGCCGAGCCGGTCTCCGCCGGGGCTGAGCCCGCCGGGGACTGAGCCCGGCAGGGAGGGACACCGGCGGGTCCGACGCCCTCGGGTCCGACGCCGCCGGAGGGCGGGAACCCGCCGCCTCCTCGCCTAACCGCGCGACGCGGAAGGGCCCTGCGCGTGCACCTCGCCGTGCGCCTTCGCCAGCTCCGCGTACATGGTGCCGTTCAGCGAGATCCCCTGGCGTTCCTCCTCCGTCAGCTCCCGCCTGACCTTCGCCGGGACCCCGGCGACCAGTGAGCCCGGAGGGACCACCATCCCCTGCGGCACCAGGGCCTGCGCGGCGACCAGTGATCCCGCCCCGACGACCGCCCCGTTCAGCACGGTCGCCCCCATGCCGATCAGGCAGTCGTCCTCCACGGTCGCCCCGTGGACCACGGCGTTGTGGCCGATGGACACCCGCTCCCCGACGGTGACGGGGAACCCCGGGTCGGCGTGCAGCGTGACGTTGTCCTGCACGTTGGCACGGGCCCCGACGGTGATGCGTTCCACGTCGCCGCGCACCACCGCCCCGTACCAGACACTCGCGCCCGGGTGCAGCGTCACGTCCCCGATCACCGAGGCCGAGGGGGCCACGAAGGCCTCCGCGTCGATCCGGGGTTCCCTGCCGCCGATGCCCACGATCAGCGCCCTGTGCGTCATCACCGTCTCCTCGCCCGCCGCTCATGTCCCTGGTGGACGGCACCGTACGTCAACCGTGGGGCGAAGATCACAGCGGGCCGGCCTCCGGGGCGCCGCCGGGCTGAGTACCGTGAGCGGGTGCCGAAGCCCAAGAACCCGTTCTCGTCCTGGCGGCAGCGCGTGTCCCAGCGCGCCGTCCACGCGGTCTGGGCCTGGGCGCAGCGCACCGGTTCCGTCACCGCCGACCGCCCGGGACGCCTGCGCTTCCGCGCGCTGGGCACGGGCACCAGGCTGGCCTTCCCGCTCGGCACGGTGTTCGGCGAGCCCTGGATCCAGCTGGGCGCCCACTGCATCATCGGCGAGCAGGTCACGCTCACCGCGGGCCTGATGCCCGACCTCGACCTCGGCCCCGAACCGATCCTGCGCATCGGTGACGGTGTCGTCCTCGGCCGCGGCAGCCACGTGATCGCGGACACGACGGTCACCATCGGCAGCGACTGCTACTTCGGCCCGTACGTCTACGTCACGTCCACCAACCACTCCTACGACGACCCGCACCAGCCCATCGGCAAGCAGTGGCCGCGGATGGAGCCGGTGGAGATCGGCCCGGGCTGCTGGATCGGCACCGGCGCGGTGATCCTGCCGGGCGCCCGGATCGGCCGGAACGTGGTGGTGGCGGCCGGTGCCGTGGTGCGCGGGGTGGTGCCCGACCACGCCGTGGTGGCCGGGGCGCCCGCCCGGGTCGTCCGGCGCTGGACACCCGCCGACGGCTGGCAGCCGCCGCTGCGGACCCCGGCGCCGGTGCCGATACCGGACGGCGTCACGCCCGAGCAGCTGCTGGCGCTGGCCGACCTCGACGAGGCGGACGTGGCCCGGCTCGCCGAGCTGGAGACCGAGGGCTGACCCCGCGGTGACCGCTAGCCGGTCGCCAGCAGCAGCGTGCCGAGCAGGGCCAGGCCCGCGCCCGCCGCCTGCACGGCCCGCAGCCGCTCGCTGAGGAAACCGCGTGCGGCCAGCGCGGTCACCACCGGGTACAGCGAGGCGAGCACGGCCGCCACGGTGACCGGGCCGTGCTGGGAGGCCACCGAGTAGGTGCCGTTGGCCGCCACGTCGGCCAGGCCGACGAGCCCCAGCGGGACGAGCGAGGCGAGGGGCAGACCGCCCTCCGGCCACACGGCCGTGCCGCGCCGCGCCGACGCGTACAGCGCCGCGCCGCCCGCCACGACGCTGGTCAGCCGCTGCACGAAGAGGGCGAGGAAGAGGCCGGTGACCGTGGTGGACGCCTCGGTGATCAGAGCGAACACGGTGCCGAAGCCGGCCGCCGAGACCAGCGTCAGCAGGACGGTGCGCCGCTGCACGGGCGCGCCCCGCAGCTGCGGACCGCCGGCCAGGACGACGCCGGTGACGGCGACCGCGATGCCCGCGAACTGCATGATCCCGGGGCGTTCGCCGAGGAAGAGACCCACGCCGACCGGCACCGCGACGCTGAGCGTGGCCAGCGGGGAGACCACGCCCATCGGTCCCAGGGCGAGCGCCTGGTAGAACGCGAACAGGGCGACCGGCCCCACCAGGCCCGCCGCGACCGCGAACCACAACCGCGGCCCCGTCTCGCTCCAGCCGCCCGTGCCCAGGACGATCACACCCAGCACGGCCGCGGCGATCGTCTGGGAGAGCACCACCACCGTCAGCGCGGGCGCACGTCTGGTCAGCAGTCCGCCGCCGAAGTCCGCCAGCCCCCACAGGAGGCTGGTGATGAGGGCGAAGAATGCTGTCACGGTCAGCCTCGCAGTACAGTTCGGTGCACGATCGGGTGCACCCCACCATAGTTAAGTGCAATGAACTAAGCCATTCAGCAGAGTGAACTTCCCGGATGATGGACGGAACGTGTCGGACCTCGAACTCCTGACCCAGTCCCTGGCGCGCAACGTCAGGCACTGGCGCGCGGTGCGCGGCTTCACCCTGGACGTGCTCGCCGCCCGGGCCGCCGTCAGCCGCGGGATGCTCATCCAGATCGAGCAGGCCCGCACCAACCCGAGCATCGGCACGGTCGTCAAGATCGGCGACGCGCTCGGCGTCAGCGTCACCACCCTCCTCGACTACGAGCAGGGCCCGAAGGTCCGCATCGTCCCCGCCGAGCGCGCCGTACGGCTGTGGCACACCGACGCCGGCAGCTACAACCGCCTCCTCGCCGGCACCGAGGCGCCCGGGCCGCTGGAGATGTGGGACTGGCGGCTGATGCCGGGGGAGGGCAGCACCTCCGAACCGCACCCCGCCGGCACCGTCGAGCTGGTCCACGTCACCGCCGGCGAACTCACCCTCACCGTGGACGGCACGGAGTACCGCGTCCCGGCGGGCGCCAGCGCCTCCTTCGAGGCCAACATCCCGCACCGGTACGGCAACACCGGTGACGTGCCGATGGAGATGGTGATGGCGGTGGCCGTACCGCCCGTGTCCTGAGCCGCCACCCGGCCCGGGGTGCCCCGGACGCCGGGCGCCGCACGCCGCGACGCCCCGGCCGCGCCGGTGTGTCGGCGCGGCCGGGGCGTGCGGGCGTAGGGGCATGCGGGGGTCAGTGGGCCGGTGCGTCCGTGACCACGACCTCCTCGATGCTGCGCTCGATCGTCTCGGGCGCGGAGGCGGTGGCCCTGGCCCAGTAGTAGATGCCGACGGAGAACGCGGCGACGACGAGGATGTCCCACCACAGGGCGATGTGGCCCTGGCCGCCGAAGCTGCCCTGCCAGGAGATCAGGCCCATGCCGATCAGGTAGCCGGGCAGCCACTGCGCGGCCCGGAAGTCCAGCCGGGGCGCGCCGGGCCTGCGCCTGGCGGTGGCGTACCAGGCGTAGGAGCCCAGCAGCACGTAGCCGAGCAGGATCGCGAAGCCCAGCCGCCACAGGGTGTCCCAGCCGGCCCAGTAGATGATCAGGTTGGCCACCACGAACGACAGCGGGGCGACGACCTTGCCGGCGGGCAGCCGGTAGGGGCGGTCGTGGTGGGGCAGGCGGTCGGCGAAGACGCCGTAGGCCAGGGGCGCGCCCGCGTACATCAGCACGCTGGCCGAGGTGATGAAGCCGACCAGCTCCTGCCAGCTGGGGAAGGGCAGGAAGCAGACCACGCCGGTCACGAAGGACATGACGAGGCCGAACCACGGCACGCCGCGGGCGTCGGTCCGGGCGAACACCTTGGGCGCGTAGCCGTTCTTGGCCAGGCCGAAGGAGACGCGGGAGGTGGCGGTGGTGTAGATCAGACCGGTGCCGCCGGGGGAGATGATGGCGTCGATGTAGAGCACCACGCCCAGCCAGCCCAGGCCCACCACGGTCGCCAGGCCCGCCCACGGGCCGCTGATGCCGGGGAAGTCGAGCTTGGCCCAGCCGTGCGCGAAGGCGCTGTGCGGCAGCGCGGCGATGAACACGACCTGCAGGAGGATGTAGATCACGGCGCCGATCGCCACCGAGCCGAGGGTCGCCCGCGGCAGGTCGCGCCGGGGGTTGCGGCTCTCGCCGGCCAGCTGGATCGCCTGCTCGAAGCCGAGCAGCGCGAAGATGATGCCGCTGGAGCTGATGGCGCCCAGGACGCCCTTGGCGCCGAACGGGGCGAAGCCCTCCGAGGTGAAGTTGCCGACGTGGAAGTTGCCGACGGCGATGATGAAGATCGCGGCGAGCGGGACGGCGATCTTCCACCAGGTGGCGGCGCTGTTGGTGTGCGCCAGGGCCCGGACGCCGAAGAAGTTCACACCGACGAAGACGGCCATGAGGCCGACGGCGGTGGCGAGGCCGCTGACCGTCAGGGTTCCGTCGGCGTGCTGCAGACCCTGGGCCCACTGCCAGTGACCGGCGTAACCGATCATGGCCTCGACCTCGATCGGTGCCACGGTGGCGGCCTGCAGCCAGGCGAACCAGCCGAAGGACATGCCGGCCAGGCCGCCGAACGCGTAGTGCGGGTAGCGGGCGGTTCCGCCCGCCACCGGGAACATGCCGCCGAGTTCGGCGTGCACCAGGGCGAGCAGGACGATGGCCACCGCGCCGATCACCCACGAGATGATCGCCGCGGGGCCGGCCACCACGACCGCCTTCTCGGCGCCGTACAGCCAGCCGGAACCGATGATGGACCCCACCGAGGCCCACATCAGACCGATCAGCCCGACGTCCCGGCGCAGGCCGCCGGACTCCGTCTGGGCCTGTGGCAAGGCGTCGACTTTCGCCATGTCTTGTGGCCTCTCACTTCGGAACGCTGAATCAATGGGCAAGGACGCCACAGGCTAGGAAGGCATTCCGCTTAAGCAAAAGACTGTTTTACAAATCTTGACCCAGGATCTTGCTCGCCTTGGGTGACGGGCTTCACACAGGTCAGGCGGCCAGTCGGAATGTCAATATTCAGCGTTGAATTGTGAGAAGAAGGTGAGACAAGCTAGCCGAGGCGAGGAATTTCGATGGCCGGGCAGCGGTCCATGACCATCTCGAGCCCGGCCGCCCGGGTACGGGCGTACGCCTCCTCGTCGACCACGCCGAGCTGGAACCACACCGCCCGCGCGCCCTTCGCCACGGCCTCGTCGGCGACCGCTCCGGCCAGCTCGCTGTTGACGAACACGTCGACCACGTCCACCGGGAAGGGGATGTCGGCGAGGGAGGCGTAACCGGGCTCGCCGTGCACCGTCTCCGCCTTCGGGTGCACGGGCACGATCCGCTTGCCGAACCGCTGAAGGACCGCCGCGACCCCGTAGGCCGCGCGCCGCTGGTTGGCGGAGAGGCCGACCACCGCCCAGGTGTCGCCCAGCTCGGTCAGGATCCTGCGGGTCGTCGCTTCGTCGCCGTACACGGCGGGCCTCCTCGGGGTGCGGGGAACGGACGTCGGGGCAACAGCACCCACCGACGGCTGATTCCCTGCCCCGCATGCGGCGCGGTGTCCGGAATCGGCGCAAGGTGCCCGCGTGCGGCGGTCCGTCCGCCTACGCTCGCCCCGTGCTGCGCATCCTCGACACCAGAACCGGCCACCCCGCCGAAGCCGCCCCCGCCCGCCGCGGCCTGACCCGGATCGAGGCGCACGCCGCCGGCCTCGACCTCACGGCCCTGCGGGTCCTGCTGGTCACCGACCTCCTCGTCCGCGCCCTGGAACTCGGCGGCACCCCCGTATGGACCACCCTCTCCGCCACCCGCCAGCAGGCCGAACTGCGCGGCGCCGCCACCACGCTCGGCATCCGCCCCTTCGAGGACGGCGCCGGTCTGGCCTCCGGCCTGGGCGAGGCGCAGGTGATCCATGTCGCGGCGGCCCGGAGCGCACCCGGCGCGGGAGTGCTGGTGGGAGTCGCGCCGGTGACCTGGGCGGAGGCGGACGGGACCGGACCGAGTGCCGGTGAGCCGGGCGCGACCGGGGCCGCACCGGATGCCGACGTACCGCCCGCGACCGGTGCCGGACCGGATGCCGACGCCCCGCCCGCCCTCACGGCGGCGCTCGCCGACCCCGCCGTCCTGCGCCTGGCGCTGCTCCGCGTCCCCCGGACCGAGCCGGTCGCCCTGGGGCCGGACGTCCTGCGGGAGGCCGGGCGGCAGCTCGCGGGGTGGCGGCGGGGCGTGGCCGCGTGGGCCCGGGAACCGTCGCGGCCGGTGCCGGAGGAGGTCCGGGCGCGGCTGCGGGCCGCCTGGGAGGACGACCTCGACATGGCCGGGGTGCTGGACGTGCTGCACACGGCGGCGGGCGCTCCCGGCCTGCCCGACGGCGCCCGCTTCGAGACCTACGCCTACGCCGACCGCCTGCTGGCCCTCGACCTCCTGCGCGACCTGGGCAGCGGCGCGTGACCGGGCGGGCCGGCGGCGCGGGACCGCTGCGCCGCCTGGTCGTCCTGCGGCACGCCAAGTCCGCCTGGCCCGAGGGTGTCCCCGACCGGCTGCGGCCGCTCTCGCCGCGGGGCCTGCGGGACGCCCCGGCCGCCGGACGCGCCCTCGCGGAGGCCGGCTGCCTCCCCGGTCTCGCCCTGTGCTCCACGGCCGTACGCGCCCGCCGCACCTGGGAGCTGGCGTCGGCCCAGTGGCCCACCCCGCCCCCGGTGCGCCACGAACCCCGGCTGTACGCCGCCGGTGCCCGGCAGCTGCTGGAGGTGGTGCACGAGGTGCCGCCGGGGGTGGAGGTCCTGCTGCTGGTCGGGCACAACCCCGGTCTGCAGGACCTCGTCCTCGACCTCGCCGGGGACGCCGCGGACGACGCCGCCCTCGACACGGTGCGGACCAGGTTCCCGACATGCGCGCTCGCCTTCCTGTCCTGGCGCGGCACCGGCTGGCCGGCCCTGCGCACCGGCACCGCCCTGCTGACCTCGGTCACCGTGCCGCGTGGCGGCAAAGGGCAGGAGCCGGGGGTCCGCGCGGCCCCGTAGGCTGGCCGGATGCAGGACGAGTACCGCACCGTGGCCCGCGCGGGTGTGCACGAGACCGAGGTCAACCGCTCCCGCTTCCTGTGCGCCCTCGCCCCCGCGGCCACCGAGCGGGAGGCCCAGGAGTTCATCGCCGCCGTCCGCCGGGAGCACGCCGACGCCAGTCACCACTGCTTCGCGTACGTCGTCGGCGCCGACGCCGGCGTGCAGCGGGCCGGCGACGACGGCGAACCGGGCGGCACCGCAGGCGTCCCCATGCTCCAGATGCTGCTGCGCCGCGACATGCGGTACGTCGTCGCCGTCGTCACCCGCTACTACGGCGGGGTCAAGCTGGGCGCGGGCGGCCTCATCCGGGCCTACGGCGGGGCCGTCGGCGAGGCGCTGGACGCCCTGGGCACGCTCACCCGCCGCCGCTTCCGGCTGGCCACGGTCACCGTCGACCACCAGCGCGCGGGCCGGATCGAGAACGACCTGCGCAGCGCCGGCCGCGAGGTGCGGGACGTCCGCTACGGCGAGGCCGTCACCCTGGAGATCGGTCTGCCGGACGCCGACGTGCCCGGCTTCCGCGCCTGGCTGGCCGACGCGACCGCCGGCACGGCCCGCTTCGACCTCGGCGGAGAGGCCTACGGGGACGCCTAGTGCTGCGACCGGAAAGGTTCACCGGCTCGCGACGCCCGGCACGGCACCTCGCCGCGTTGTCGCATCACCCGAGTACATCCAGTACGCGGGCCATGCTCCGCCTTGCGATGCACCGCACCGGACGCCGCGAGCTTTCCGGCGCACCTTTCCGGTCACAGCATTAGGGTCCGTCGCCCGCGGCAGTCGCGGCAGCGCTCGCAGCCTCAGCCGCAGCATCCGCGGCGGCCGGACCGGCCCGGAGCCGTGTCCCACAACTCAGCCGACATAACCTCCATTTCGGACCTTTCGCCAAGCTGCTCCGGTGACGGACGGGCATCCGTGAGGGAACGGGTGCCACGAGGCGTTAGCGTGGTGGGTGCTCAGCGCGGGCGGTGCCGGTGCGTGAGGGTCGGTACGGGTCGGGAGGCGTCGTGGGGGACAGCGTGCGGGGCGGAGCGGTGGCGTGAGACTGCTGCACACCTCCGACTGGCATCTCGGCCGCGCCTTCCACCGGGTCGGCATGCTCGACGCGCAGGCCGAGTTCATCACCCACCTCGTCACGACCGTGCGCGAGCACGCCGTCGACGCCGTGGTGGTGGCCGGGGACGTGTACGACCGCGCGGTGCCCCCGCTCGCGGCGGTCGAGCTGTTCGACGACGCCCTGCACCGGCTCGCCGAGCAGGGCGTGCCCACCGTGATGATCTCCGGCAACCACGACTCGGCCCGCCGCCTCGGCGTCGGCGCCGGGCTCATCGACCGCGCCGGCATCCACCTGCGCACCGAACCGTCCGCCTGCGGCACCCCGGTCGTGCTGCCGGACGCCCACGGCGACGTCGCCCTCTACGGACTGCCGTACCTCGAACCAGCCCTGATGAAGGACGAGTTCGGAGTGGAGAAGGCTGGACACGAGAGCGTGCTGGCCGCCGCCATGGACCGGGTCCGCGCCGACCTCGCCGGCCGCGCGCCCGGCACCCGCTCCGTCGTCCTCGCCCACGCCTTCGTCACCGGCGGCGAGGCCAGCGACAGCGAACGGGACATCACCGTCGGCGGGGTGGCCGCCGTGCCGGCCGGGGTGTTCCACGGCGTGGACTACGTCGCGCTGGGCCATCTCCACGGCTGCCAGACGATCACCGAGCGCGTGCGCTACTCCGGCTCCCCGCTGGCCTACTCCTTCTCGGAGGCCGAGCACCGCAAGAGCATGTGGCTGGTCGACCTCGGCGCCGACGGCTCGGTCACCGCCGAGCGCCTCGACTGCCCGGTGCCGCGCCCGCTGGCCCGCCTCCGGGGCACCCTGGAGGACCTGCTCGCCGACCCGGGGCTCGCCCGCCACGAGGACGCCTGGGTCGAGGCCACCCTCACCGACCCCGTCCGCCCGGCCGACCCCATGGCCCGCCTCACCGAGCGCTTCCCGCACACCCTCAGCCTGGTCTTCGCCCCCGAACGCGCCCCGGACGACCCCGCGGTGTCGTACGCCACCCGGCTCGCGGACCGCACCGACCAGCAGATCGCCGAGGACTTCGTCGCCCATGTGCGCGGCGCGGGCCCGGACCCGCACGAGACGGCGGTGCTGCGGGACGCCTTCGACGCGGTGCGCGCCGACGACGCCGAGCGGGAACCGGCCCGGTGACGGCACCCGTCCGCACCGGCACGCACCCGCGGGAGGCGCTGTGAGGCTGCACCGGCTCGACATCACCGCCTTCGGGCCGTTCGGCGGCTCCCAGTCGGTCGACTTCGACGCGCTGTCCGCCGCCGGCCTGTACCTGCTGCACGGCCCCACCGGCGCCGGCAAGACCTCCGTCCTGGACGCGGTCTGCTACGCCCTCTACGGCTCGGTGCCGGGCGCCCGGCAGAACGGCCAGGGCACGACCCTGCGCAGCGACCACGCCGACCCCGGCGTGCGCACCGAGGTCCGCCTCGACCTGACCGTCGCCGGCCGGCGCCTGGAGATCACCCGGCAGCCGCCCTGGGAGCGCCCCAAGAAGCGCGGCTCGGGCACCACCCTCGACAAGGCCCAGAGCCTGCTGCGCGCCCACGACGCCGCGTCCGGCACCTGGCGGGACCTCAGCCGCTCGCACCAGGAGATCGGCGAGGAGATCACCCAGCTGCTCGGCATGAGCCGGGAGCAGTTCTGCCAGGTCGTGCTGTTGCCCCAGGGCGACTTCGCGCGCTTCCTGCGCGCCGACGCCGAGGCCCGCGGCAGGCTGCTGGGCCGCCTCTTCGACACCCGGCGCTTCGCCGAGGTCGAGAAGCGCCTCGCGGAACGCCGGCGGGTGACCGAGGCCCGGGTGCGCGAGGGCGACGCCGCGCTGCTGGCGGACGCGCACCGCATGCAGCAGGAGGCGGGTGACGCCATGGAACTGCCCGAGCTGGCACCCGGTGACCCGGGGCTCGCGCAGGCCGTCCTGGCGGCCGCCGCCGTCGCCCGCAGCACCGCCCGCGAACGCCTCACCCTGGCCCACAGCCGCCTCACCGCCGCCGAGGCCGCCCACACCGCCGCCGCACACGCCCTCGCCGAGACGCGTGAACTGGCCCGGGCGCAGAGCCGGATGGCGCAGGCGCGGCAGCGGGCCGCCGCCCTCGAGGAGCGGGCCGGCGCGCACCGGGAGGACCAGGCCCGGATGGAGCGCGCCCGCAAGGCGGAGGGCGTGGCACCCGCGCTGGAGCTGCGGGCGGGCGCCGAGGCCGAGCACCGGACGGCGGCCGCCGCCGAGGCACGCGCGCGCCGGACGCTGCCCGAGCGGTTCACCGACGACGGACCCGCGGGGCTCGCGGCCGCCGCCCGGCGGGCCGCCGAGGAACTGGGCGGCCTGGAGTCCGCCCGCCGCGCCGAACGGCGGCTCGCCGCGCTCGTCGAGGAGCGGGCCGGCCTGGACCGGCAGGAACGCGCCGACGACGAGGTGCTGCGGGACGCCGACGCCTGGCTCGCCGACTGGGACACCACGCGCACCGCGCTCCAGGCCCGTGTCGACGGCGCGCAGGAGGCCGCCACCCGCGCCGAACAGCTGGCCGTGCGCCGCGAACCCGCACGGCGGCGGCTCGACGCGGCCCGGCTGCGCGACCGGCTCACCGCCGACACCGACGCGGCACGGCAGCGGGCCCTCGCCTCCGGGGAGGACGCCGTGCGCAGCCGCGCCCACTGGCTGGACCTCAAGGAACAGCGGCTGAACGGCATCGCCGCCGAACTGGCCGCGCACCTGACCGCGGGCGAGCCGTGCGCCGTCTGCGGGGCCACCGAACACCCCGCGCCCGCGCGCAGGACCGCCGGGCACGTCGACCGCGCCGCGGAGGAACACGCCCTCGCCGAGCACCAGCGGGCCGAGGAGCGGCGCGCCGAGGACGAACGGCGGCTCGCCGGCGTACGGGAGGCGCTGGCCGCCGCCACCGCCGAGGCGGGGGACGCCCCGACCCACCGGCTCGCCGAGGAAGCGGAGGAACTGGAGGCGCAGTACACGCGTGCCCGCCGGGACGCCTCCGCCCTGCACGCCGCCCAGGAGGAGCTGCGGCGGGCCGAGCACGAGCGGGAGCGCCGCCTGGCCGACCGTCAGCAGGCCGCCGTACGGGCCGCCTCCCGGCAGACCCGGCGCGAGGCCCTGGAGCAGGAACGGGCCGCGCTGGAACAGGAGCTGACCCGGGCCAGGGGCGCCGCGGACAGCGTGGCCGCCCGGGCAGCGCAGCTGGAGCGGCAGGTGGCGCTGCTCACCGACGCCGCCGACGCCGCCCGCGCCGCCGAGGACACCGCCCAGCGGCTCAAGGACGCCGACGCCCGGCTCGCCGACGCCGCCTACCGCGCCGGTTTCGACACCCCGCAGGCCGCGGCCGCCGCCCTCCTCGACGACAGCGCCCACCGTGAGCTGCAACGCCGTTTGGACGCCTGGCAGTCGGAGGAGGCCGCCGTCCGCGCCGTCCTCACCGAACCCGACACCGCGGCCGCCGCCCAGCAGCCGCCGGCCGACCTCGGCGCCGCCGAACGCGACGCCGCCGAGGCGGCCGGACGGCTGCGCGCGGCCGCCTCCGCACGGGACGCCGCCGCCCGCTGCTGCGCCGAACTCGACCGCCTCTCCGCCCGCGCCAGCGACGGCGTACGGCGGCTGGCACCCGTGCGCGAGGAGTACGACCGCGTGGCCCGCCTGGCCTCGCTCACCTCCGGCACCTCCGCCGACAACGAACGCCGGATGCGCCTGGAGTCCTACGTGCTGGCGGCCCGCCTGGAACAGGTCGCCGCCGCCGCGACCGCCCGCCTGCGGCGCATGTCCTCCGGCCGCTACACCCTCGTCCACTCCGACGACCGCTCCGGCCGCGGCCGCAGCGGACTCGGCCTGCACGTCGTCGACGCCTGGACGGGCCGGGAACGGGACACCTCGACGCTCTCCGGCGGCGAGACGTTCTTCGCCTCCCTCGCCCTCGCCCTCGGTCTCGCGGACGTCGTCACCGACGAGGCCGGCGGGGTCCGGCTGGACACCCTCTTCATCGACGAGGGCTTCGGCAGCCTCGACGACCAGACCCTGGACGAGGTCCTCGACGTGCTCGACTCGCTGCGCGAACGCGACCGCAGCGTCGGCATCGTCAGCCACGTCCCCGACCTGCGGCGCCGCGTCCACGCCCAGCTGGAGGTCGTCAAGGCACGGACGGGGTCGGCGCTGCGGCAGCGCGGGGTCTGACGGCAGCCTGGGGTCCGACGGCGTCGCGGGGTCCGGCGGCGGCGGGCGGTCAGCGGCCCAGGGGGCGCCGGGGGAGCGGGGAGGAGTAGACGACGCTGGTGGTCACCGAACCCAGGGTGGCGATCCGGCCGGAGATCTCCTCCAGGTGCGGCATCGAGCGCGCGGCGACCTTGATGACGAAGCAGTCGTCGCCGGTGACGTGATGCGCCTCCAGGATCTCCGGGGTCACGGCGACCAGGTCGTGGAAGGGCTTGTAGTGGCCGTTGGGGTAGCGCAGCCGCACGAACGCCAGGATCGGCAGACCCAGCCGCTCGGGGTCGACCACGGCCGCGTAGCCCTGGATGACGCCCGCCTCCTCCAGGCGGCGCACCCGGTCGGTGACCGCGCTGGGGGACATGGAGACGGCCCGGGCCAGCTCGGCGAAACTGGCCCGGCCCTCCCGCTGGAGGACGTCGAGGATGCGCCAGTCGGTGGCATCGGGGGAAAACGCGGTCATGTGCGAGGGATAGCAGGGAATCACCGGCCGGGCAAGGCCCGGGCCGTGGAATCCCTCTTCAGGCAGCCCGATCACCGGCCGTAGATTTCTGGTCATGGAGATCCGCCGCACCCCGGGCGCGGCGGCCTACGGAGAGGCCGGACATGACCGCCGACAGCACTGCCGCCACCACCACTGCCACTGCCACTGCCGCGACCGTCGGCAACGCCGTCCTGCGCGTCGCGCCGGCCGCTCCCGCCGAGGCCGCCGCCCACTTCCGGGCCGCCCTGGCCTTCCACGCCGACGTCTCCGACGTGGCCGCCGCGCTCGCCGCCGGCGGCGACCCCGGCTTCGTCGTGGTGGACTCCCGCTCCACCGCCTCCTGGGACCAGGGGCACATCCCCGGCGCGGTCCACCTGCCCACCGCGCTGGTCCGCGAGCAGGCGGAACACCTCCTGGACCGGTCCGTGCCCGTGGTCACGTACTGCTGGGGCCCCGGCTGCAACGGCGCCACCCGCGCGGCGCTCGCCCTCGCCGAACTCGGCTATCAGGTCAAGGAGATGCTCGGCGGCTTCGAGTACTGGGTGCGCGAGGGTTTCGCCCACGAGACGTGGCAGGGCACCGAGAGCCGCGCCGCCGACCCGCTGACCGCGCCGGCGGCGGGCGACTGCGGCTGCTGACCACCCGGTGCCGGTGCCGCCGTCGGCCCGGTGCGCGCAGCCCGGGCACCCCGGGGACCGCGCCCCACACGTGCCCCGTCGGACGCGTCAGCGCACGCCGTCGAAGGCGATCTCCAGATGGCGCGGGCCGCGCAGGACCGCGTTGCGGCGGTAGGGCGGCGGGTCCTCGACCAGCTGGGGGTTGACCAGCCGCCGGGCCAGTTCGGCCAGGGCGATCTGGGTCTCCAGCCGGGCCAGCGGAGCGCCGAAGCAGCTGTGGATGCCGCTGCCGAGGCCGAGGTGCTGGATGTCCCCGCGGTCCGGGTCGAACCGGTCGGGGTCGGTGAAGCGCTCCGGGTCCCGGTTCCCCGCGGCGAGGACCAGCCAGATGCGCGAGCCCTTCGGGATGGTCACGCCGCGCACCTCGATGTCGGCGATGCAGGTGCGCTGCGGCACCAGTTGCACGGGTGGCTCGTAGCGCAGCAGTTCCTCCACGATGTTCACCGCCAGCCCCGGGTCCTCGCGCAGCCGTCCCAGGACCTCGGGGTGGCGCAGCAGGGTGAGCATCCCGTTGGTGATGAGGTTGACCGTCGTCTCGTGCCCCGCGATCAGCAGCAGCACCGAGGTGGACAGCACCTCCATCATCGACATCGCGCCCTCCGGGCCGCGGCTGTCCACCAGGTCCGAGAGCATGTCGTCGCGGGGTTCCCTGGCGCGCTCCTCCACCAGCCCGGCCAGGTACATGCCGAGCTGCATCCGGGCCTCCTGCGCGGCCTTGCGGGACTCCGCGTCCGCCCCCTCGCGCATCTCCGGGTCCAGGCCGGCGACCAGCGGGTCCACCCAGGCGCGGAAGCGCGGCTCGTCCTCACGCGGCACCCCCAGCAGCCGGCAGATGACCGTCACCGGGAACGGATAGGCGAACTGGTCGACCAGGTCCACCTGCCGGGCGTCCCCGAAGCCGTCGATCAGTCCGGTGACGATCTCCGCCATCCCGCCGCGCAGGGAGTCGATGCGGCGCGGCCGGTGCGGGGGCCCGAAGGCGCTGTTGGCGATGCGGCGCAACCGGTCGTGCTCGGGCGGGTCCAGCCGCAGGAAGGACGGCGGCAGCCCGGTCTGCCCGGCCTGGGAGGCCTCGTCGTCGCCGGCGGCCGCGAGGTTGGCGGCGTCCGAGCTGATCCGCGGGTCGTGCAGCAGGCTCTTGATGTCCCAGTAGGAGCTGATGACGTACGGGCCGCCCTCCTCCTCGTGCAGCACCGGCGTCCTGCGGAGCTCCTCGTACAGCGGATACGGGTCGGCGCGGTGGGCGAAGTCGGTGATCCGGCGCAGGAGCGAGGCGTGCGTCATGAGCGGTCCTCGGGGGCGTGGGTCCGCCGGAGCGCCGGGCGGGCGGGGCACGGCCGGCGGAGCGGGACGGGAAGGAGGGCGGTGGGGCGGGGGCGGCCGGGCGGCGGTCAGTGCCGGGCCGGTGTGAAGACGAGGCGGCGGTCAGCCGGCGAGTAGCCGCTGAGCGTCACCATCGGCCCGTGCGTGGGCAGCGACGGGTCGGGGAAGTCGGCCGGCACCGCGCGGCGGCCCTCGGGACGGCGGTCCATCGTCGGGAATTCCACCGGGAAGGGCGCGCCGCGCTCGATCTGCTGCTGGTAGAACTCCAGCCACCGCGTGTTGTCGAAGCTCACGGCGGCCACCATCCGGCCCTGGTGGCCGTAGACGCCGACGAACCGGCGCTCGGCGAGCGACCCTTGAGTGATCATGATCTGGTCGCCCATCGGCGGAACGCCGACCGACTTGATGTTCACCCCGAACTGCGCGGACCAGAAGGCCGGCGTCCACAGGTGCGGGCGCCGCTCGGCGCTGGGGCTGATCATGTTGTGCGCGGCCGTCTCCGCCTGCGCGACGGCGTTGCCCCAGTGCTCCAGGGACAGGAACTGGTAGCCGAACAGCGCGTGCGGGGACCGGGCGACGTCACCGGCGACGAAGACGTCGTCGGTGACGATGCCGCGGAAGTCGAAGGCCCGGCAGCCCGCGTCACAGGCGATGCCCCGCGGGCCGGCGCCGAGCCCGGAACCGGTCAGCCACTCGGTGTTGCGCAGCGACCCCAGCGAGACCACCACCACGTCCGCCTCGACGACGCTCTCGTCGGACAGGTGGACGGCCCGCACCCGGCCCACGGCGTCGCCCTCCAGCGACGTCACCGTGACCCGGGTGCGCAGATCCACGCCCTTGTCCCGGTGCAGCTCCGCCGCGACCGCCCCGATGACGCCGCCGAGGGCGCCCACCAGCGGCGCGCCGGCCCGCTCGGCCACGGTGACCGCGACGCCCAGCTCCCGGCAGGCCGAGGCGACCTCGGAGCCGGCGAACCCGGCGCCGATGACGAACACCCGGCGCGCCCCGGACTTCAGCCGGTGGTACAGCCCGGCCGCGTCGTCCCGGGTCCGCAGCAGGAACACACCGTCCAGCTGGGCCTCCGTCTCCTTCGGCCAGGGCCTGGCCCGCACACCGGTGGCGATCAGCAGCCGGTCGTACTCCACCTCGTCCCCGTCGGCCAGCAGCACCCGTCTGCGGGTCATGTCGAGTCCGCTCGCGGCGACGCCCAGGCGCCACTCGGCGTCGATCTCCCGGCGCCGGGGCAGCTCGGTGTGGTGCGGGGACGCCCTGCCCAGCAGGACCGCCTTGGACAGCGGCGGCCGGTCGTACGGCTCGTAGGGCTCGTCGCCGATCAGGGTGAGCGATCCGGCGAACCCCTCCGCGCGCAGCGTCTCGGCGGCCCGCAGCCCGGCCAGCGAGGCGCCCACGATGACGATCCGGCCCTCGCGCCTGAGCCACTCCAGGTAGTCAGCGGGCATCGGACGGCTCCCGCGGTGGGGCGTCCGGCGCCGCGTCCGCGCCGCGCGGTCCGTCGGCGGTGATCGCCTGCACGGGGCAGGCGGCCACGGCGCGGGCCACCCGCTCCCGCTGGATGTCGTCGGCCCGGGGGCTGTACAGCAGCGACTCCTCACCGTGCATGGCGAAGACGTCCGGGGCGAGGAACGCACACTGCGCGTACCCCTGACACTTGTTGAGGTCGACGACGAGTCTCATCGGCGCTCCGCCCTTTCGGTGCCAGGTCCGGTGCGCCGGCCCTCGCGCGGGCATCCCCGGACGGCGGTCATCTCCCGCCCGCCAGCATGTAAGCCGCGGCGGACCCCGGCGCGCCGGGACGTGCCGATCGGGTGAGCGGTCGCCGCGCGCGGCGCGGCCCGCGCGGGTCGGCGTCGCCGGGGGCAGGTACGCCCGCCGCTCACCCGGGAGCGGCGGCGCCCCGCCGGGCGCGGCGGCCGGCCAGGAGGATGTGGATGCTCAGGACCAGTGACCACGCCGGGAAGACCAGCTCGCTCCAGGGCACGTTCGACGCCAGCAGGAGCAGGCACAGCGCGGTGAGGAACCCCAGGACCGTCAGCCGGCGCGGCAGGACGCCGAGCCGGTGTCCGATCACCGACATGGAGCACACGAAGACGGCCGCCATCCGCATCCCGAACCCGTTCATCAGCAGGTAGGCGTAGTGCCTGCCGAAGTCCCAGGCGGACAGGGCCGGAGCGGCGCCCTCGGGATGCGCGACGTCCAGGACGGCACCGGCCGCGGCGGCCGCCGCGAACATGCAGGCGGTGAAGACCAGTCCGCTGCCCAGCAGGACGGTGGCGAGGAACCGGTCCTCGGCCTCTCCGACATGGGCGCGCACGGCACCGAGGAACCACAGGAAGAAGATGCCGGCGAACGGCACCAGCGCCGGCGCCGTCCGCACCGCGCCGCGCTGAGCGGGGTCGGTGAAGGCCCGCGCGGAGACCGCGTCCGCCCCCTCCGGGATGCCCAGCCGGACCAGGACGATGGCCGCCGCCAGCAGCAGCGCGAAGACGACCCCGGCCGGCCCGGCGGCGCGCGGGGTCCGCAGTGGCTGCTGCCCCGGGTCCGTGCCCTGCATACGCGGCTCGCTTCCTCTGCGGCGGCCCCCGCACCAGCAAGCCGTCCGCCGGACCCCGCCGCCACCGGGAGACGGCCGAACGGCAGACACGGGCGGCGCCCCGGCCCCGGTGACCGGGGGCGGGGCACGGCAACGGTCCCGTCCGGCGCGTCGCACGACCGCTCGCGCGACGCGCCGGACGGGCTCATCCGCCTCCCGGCTCAGCGGTCTCCCGGCTCACCGCGGGGCCGGCGCGGCCGTCACAGCTGGGACAGCTCGTCCACCAGGTCGTCCAGGCCCAGCGACCCCTGGGACAGGGCCGCCATGTGCCAGGCCTTGAGGTCGAACGCGTCGCCGTGCCGCTTGCGGGCGTTCTCCCGGCCCAGCAGCCACGCCCGCTCACCGAGCTTGTAGCCGATCGCCTGGCCGGGGATGGTCAGGTACCGGGTCAGCTCGCTCTCCACGAAGTCCGCCGGCCGGCTGCTGTGCGAGGCGAAGAACTCCTGCGCCAGCTCGGGCGTCCAGCGCTCACCCGGGTGGAACGGCGAGTCGGCCGGGATCTCCAGCTCCAGGTGCATGCCGATGTCGACGATCACCCGGGCCGCCCGCATCATCTGCGCGTCGAGGTAGCCGAGGCGCTGCTCCGGGTCCGTGAGATAGCCCAGCTCGTCCATCAGCCGCTCGGCGTACAGCGCCCAGCCCTCCGCGTTGGCGCTCACCCCGCCGACCGTCGCCTGGTAGCGCGAGAGGTTCTCGGCCACGTGCGCCCACTGCGCGAGCTGGAGGTGGTGGCCCGGCACGCCCTCGTGGTACCAGGTCGACACCAGGTCGTAGACGGGGAAACGGGTCTGGCCCATGGTCGGCAGCCAGGTGCGGCCCGGCCGGGAGAAGTCCTCCGACGGAGGCGTGTAGTACGGGGCCGCGGCGCCGCCGGGCGGCGCGATGTGCGCCTCCACCGTCCGCACCCGCTCGGCGAGTTCGAAGTGCGTGCCGTCCAGCTCCGCGATCGCCTGGTCCATCAGGCCCTGGAGCCACTCGCGGACCTCCTCGACGCCCTCGATGTGGGTGCCGTGCTCGTCCAGGTGCGCCAGCGCCACCCACGGTGTCCCGGCGCCGGGCAGGATCTTCTCCGCCTCCTGCCGCATCTCACCGAGGATGCGGTGGAACTCCGCCCAGCCGTAGGCGTACGCCTCGTCCAGGTCCAGGTCGATGCCGTTGAAGTAGCGGGCCCAGCGCGCGTACCGATCCCGGCCCACCGTGTTGGGGGCGCCCTCGATGGCCGGCGCGTACACGTCCCGCAGCCAGTCCCGCAGCTCCACCAGCGCCGCGGTCGCCGCCCGGGCGGCGTTGTCCAGCTCCGCGCGCAGCGACTGCGGACCGGCGGCGGCGAAGTCCTCGTACCAGCCGCGGCCCTTGCCGTCCGTGTCCGACCACTCGGTGAGCTGGCCGATGTAGGCGGCCGTCGGCCGGGGCGCCGCGTACAGCTTGCGCTCCAGGCCGAGCGCCAGGGACTCGCGGTAGCCCGCGAGGGCGCCCGGCACCGCCCGCAGCCGCTCGGCGACCGCCGCCCAGTCCTCGTCCGTCCGCGTCGGCGTCACGCTGAACACGTCGCGCACCGCGTGGCCCGGCGTGGCCATGTTTCCGATCGCGCGCAGGTGTTCACCGGACTCGATGACCGCGAGTTCGGCGGTCAGCCGCTCCCGCAGCAGCCGCCCGCAGCGGCGCTCCACGTCACTGTCCGCGCCGGGCCGGCGCTCGGCCTCGTCCAGCTTGGCGAGCGTGGTCCGCGCCAGCTCGGCCTGGGCCCGCTGGCCCGCCGGGGAGTAGTCGGGCAGCCTGCTGGAACTCTCCTGCACGCCGAGATAGGTACCGGTGACCGGGTCGAGGGCGATGAGATCGTCGACGTATGCGTCGGCGACCGCACGGGGCAGGGGGCTCTGGGTCTCAGACATGCCGCCCATCCTCATACGGCGACCCGGCGCGCGTCACCCCGATTCAGCTGTCGGCGTGGGCGCGGGCGCCGGGCGGGCGGCCGGTGGCAGCAGGGGACCGCACTCCCACTGCTGGAAGATCAGCCGGGTCTCCACCCGGGCCACCTCGCGTTGCGAGGTGAACTCGTCGAGCACCAGCCGCTGAAGGTCGGCCATGTCCGCGACGGCGACGTGCACCAGGTAGTCGTCGGGCCCGGTCAGATGGAACACCGTCAGCGACTCCGGCAGCACCCTGATCCGCTCCACGAACGGCCCCACCAGCTCCCGCCGGTGCGGCCGCACCTGCACCGACAGCAGCGCCTGCAGACCCCGCCCGAGCCGGGCCGGGTCCAGCCGCAGCCGGTGCCCGAGGATCACACCGCTGCGGCGCAGCCGGGCCACCCGGTCGAGACAGGTCGACGGCGCCACGCCCACCTGGGCGGCGAGGTCGCGGTAGGTGGTCCGGGCGTCGTTCTGCAGCAGCCGCAGCAGATGCAGGTCCACCGGATCCAGTACGACAGATTCGGGCATGCTCCGAACGTAACACGGGCCCGCACCCCGATGACCCGTTCGGTGTTCACCCTTCCGCCATGGACTCAGCGAGCACCCGCGCAGACGACTCCCGTTCCTGCGGTGCCGTGCGCACCGCACCGCCCGCCGCACGGCGCGCCCTGGCCACCGAGGCCGTGCACGCCGGCCGCGACGACCTCGCCCGGCAGGGCCTGCACGCCCCGCCGATCGACCTGTCCACCACCTACCCCTCCTACGACAGCCGCGCCGAGGCCGCCCGCATCGACGCCTTCGCCGCCGACGGCGCCGACCCGGACGGACCGCCGGTCTACGGGCGCCTGGGCAACCCGACGGTCGCGCGCTTCGAGACCGCCCTGGCCCGCCTCGAGGGCACCGCGTCGGCCGTCGCCTTCGCCAGCGGCATGGCCGCGCTGAGCGCGGTCCTGCTGGCCCGCGCCTCGGTCGGGCTGCGCCATGTCGTCGCCGTACGGCCCCTGTACGGCTGCAGCGACCACCTGCTCACCGCCGGGCTGCTCGGCACCGAGGTGACCTGGACCGACCCCGCCGGCATCGCGGACGCGCTGCGCCCGGACACCGGCCTGGTGATGGTCGAGACGCCGGCCAACCCCACCCTCGCCGAACTCGACCTGCGGGCCGTCGCCCACTCCTGCGGCTCGGTGCCCCTGCTCGCGGACAACACCTTCGCCACCCCGGTGCTGCAGCGTCCGGCCGAGCAGGGCGCGCGGCTGGTGCTGCACAGCGCGACCAAGTACCTCGGCGGCCACGGCGACGTGCTCGCCGGTGTGGTGGCCTGCGACGAGGAACTCGCCGGGCGGCTGCGGCAGATACGGTTCGCGACCGGCGGCGTGCTGCATCCGCTGGCGGGCTATCTGCTGCTCAGGGGGCTGTCCACGCTGCCGGTCCGGGTACGGGCCGCCTCCGCGACCGCCGCCGAACTGGCCCGCAGGCTCACCGCCGACCCCCGGGTCGCCCGCGTCCGCTATCCCCGGCTGGGCGGCGCGATGGTCGCGTTCGAGGTGCACGGTGACCCGCACGAGGTCATCTCCCGGGTCCGGCTGATCACCCCCGCGGTGAGCCTGGGCAGCGTCGACACGCTGATCCAGCACCCGGCGTCGATCAGTCACCGCATCGTCGGCGCCGAGGAGCGGCGCGGAGCCGGGGTGAGCGACCGGCTGCTGCGGATGTCGGTCGGCCTGGAGGACGTCGACGACCTCTGGGCGGACCTGGACGCCGCCCTGGGCGAGCGGGAGTCCTCGCGGACGCCGGCCCGTCGTCAGGAGACGGCCGGCCGGGTGGACGCCTGAGGCAGGCAGGCGGGTGGGCGGCCGCGTGAGCGGCACGCGCGCGGCCGGGTGACGGGGGCGGCCGGGTGAGCGGGGCGGCCGGGTGAGGGGGAACGCGGACGGCCCGGCGGTGATCCGCCGGGCCGTCACTGTCCTGCCCGCCCCCCCGTGCCCGGCGGCGAGCCGCACACCTCGGCCGAGTCGGGCAGACCGGCCGGGACCCGCGTGCTCAGTCGCGCCGGGCCGCTCCGCCGAGTGAGCGCCGGTCGCTGTCGTGGGCCGGCCGGGACCCGCCCGGCGCGGCTTCCAGCCGGGCGGTGATGACCAGGGTGCCTTCCTCGATCTGGTAGTCGAGGGGCAGCCCGAGACCGCGCATCGCGGCGACCATGCCGGTGTTGGAGGCCTGCGTCACGGCGTACACGCTCTCGCAGCCCGCCTCGCCCGCCATCGCCACCAGCCGGCCCAGCAGTTCGGCGCCGATGCCGCGCCGCTGCCAGTCGTCCTCGACGAGCAGCGCGACCTCCGTCTCGTCGCCGTCCCAGAGCAGATGACCGAGGCCGACGATGCGGCCGGAGGCGGTCTGCACCGCGAGTGTCCGCCCGAAGCGGGGGCTGAGCAGGTGGTTCAGATAGCGGTCCGCGTCACCGACCGGGCCGTGGTAGCGCATACCGAGGGTGCGCGTGGAGCAGCGCTCGTGCATCGCCTTCGCCGCCTCGACGTCGCGCGTGTCGGCGCGGCGCACCGTGATGGAGTTGCCCTCCGGCAGCGTCAGCACGTCCTTGCCGCGCGGGATGCGCGGGCCGAGCCGGCTGTCCAGGTCCACCAGCGCCCGGGCGCGGGCGAACTCGGTGGGCGTGAAGGGCAGGTACGGCCGCTCCACCGTGATCACCCCGCCCTCCGGGGCCCGCAGCCGCAGCACGGTGTCCTCCAGCACCCCTTCGACGGGCACCGCCTCGGGGCCGCGGCCACCGCCGACCGGCTTGGCGGGCAGCGAACGGATCGTGCACCGCCCGAGCAGCTGCCTCAGCGCCAACGGCAGTTCCGCCGCGTCCAGCGCGGTGCGCGCCGCCAGGCCGAGGACGCGGGTGGGGGCGTCCACCAGGTCGTGCGCGTCGGCCCGCTCGATCCAGGTGGACGTGCCCCCGGCCCGCGCGACCACCCGGGTCACCTCGGCCGCCGCCAGGTCGCCCGGGGCCCGCAGCAGGAACTCGTCCACCGTGCCGTCGCCCAAGGGGTGCGTCTGCAGGCTCAGGATGTCGACGCGCCGCCCGGCCAGCGCCGTGCACAGTGCCGCCAGCGAGCCCGGTTCGTCCTTCACGGTGGTCCGCATCCGCCACAGCGCGCTCGTCCCGGCCGCCTCCTCCAGGGTCGCGGCGGGGTCGGCGGACGGCCCGGCCTGCCGCCCCTCGGCGGGCGGCCGGGCACCGGTATCACCGGCCGGGGGTGCGTGGCCGTGGCGCCGTGCCCACCAGGTGTGGAAGCCCGCCGTCGCGGCCAGCACGATCGCCGAGATCACCAGCAGCGCCGGGCCGTCGGGCCCGTGCCCGACCAGATTGGCCACCGCGTCCGCCACGGCGACGGCCGTGAACAGGGCGGCGAGTTCGACGACGTCCCGCCGCCAATGGTGGGCGGGGCGGCCGTGCTTCGTGCGCGTCACATCAGACATGTCCGGAGTCATACAGCCACTGTGGAGGAACGGTGTTGCGTGATCACGAACGAGATGTGACTGATGGGTTAAGCGCGCAAACGCCCCTTTTTGTTGCTCTTTCCAGTTCTTCGCCGACCGGCATCGTGCGTACCTGGTCGGCGGCCCTGGCGGCCCGCGAACACCCGTGCCGCGGGGCGCGGTCGGGGCCGGACGGGGTGTGCCGCGCGCCGGGGGATGACGCCGGTGCGCGGCACAGAGGTGAAGCGTACGGGAGCCGCCCGCCCGTCCGCTCGCGGCAAGGCTCCCGGCGTGGCTACTGGCCGACCCGGCCCGGCTGGAGCGTCCGGGTGAACAGCACCGTGCCGTCCTGCTCGCGCAGCCGCACGGTCAGCTCGCCGCTGTCACCGTCGATGTCGACCTCGCCGAAGAACTGGTACCCCCCGGCCGGGGAGACGTTCGACTCGGTCGGCGCCTTCACGAAGACCCGTTCCGGACCGAAGGTGCCGTCCAGCGCGCTGGCCGGGAAGGCGCCCGCGTTGAGCGGGCCGGAGACGAACTCCCAGAACGGCTCGAAGTCGGTGAACGCCGCCCGCTCGGGCCGGTAGTGCTGGGCGGAGGTGTGGTGCACGTCGGCCGTCAGCCACAGCGTGCCGGTGATCCGCCGGTGCTTGATGAACCGCAGCAGCTCGGCGATCTGAAGCTCCCGGCCGAGCGGGGCGCCGGGGTCGCCCTGGGCGACGGCCTCGAAGTTCGGCCGGTTCTCCGTCGCGTCCGGCACCACCAGCCCCAGCGGCATGTCCGCGGCGATCACCTTCCACACCGCGCGCGACCGGGACAGCTCGCCCTTCAGCCACTCCAGTTGCTCCCGGCCCAGGATGCCCTGCGGGTCGGTCCGCTGGTCGTCGGGGGAGTTGGCGTTGCGGTAGGTCCGCATGTCGAGCACGAACACGTCCAGCAGCGGGCCGTGGCGCAGCACACGCTGGACGCGGCCCTCCCGGGCGCCGGGGCGCAGGGTCGGGACCGGGGCGTACTCGCTGAACGCCCGCCGGGCGCGGGCCGCCAGCACGTCGACGCTCTTCTCGGTGTAGCGGGTGTCCGAGGCGGCGACGACCTCGCCCGGGTACCAGTTGTTGCGCACCTCGTGGTCGTCCCACTGCACGACCGACGGGACCTGGGCGTTGAACCGGCGGAGGTTGTCGTCGAGCAGGTTGTAGCGGAAGTTGCCCCGGTACTCGGCCAGCGTCTCGGCGACCTTGGACTTCTCCTCGGTGACGAGGTTGCGCCAGGTGCCGCCGTCGGGCAGCGCCTGGGTGGCGCCGACGGGGCCGTCGGCGTAGACGCTGTCACCGCTGCACAGGAAGAAGTCCGGGTCCAGCCGGCCCATCGCCCGGTAGATGCGGTACCCGCCCAGGTCGGGGTTGATGCCCCAGCCCTGGCCTGCCAGGTCGCCGGACCAGAGGAACCGCACGCCGTCGCGCCGGCGCCGGGACACCGTACGGAAGGTGCCCGTCACCGGCTCGCCCGTGCGGCGCGGGTCGTCGGGGTCGGCGAGCAGCACGCGGTAGTGGATCTGTTCGCCGGACGGCAGGCCGTGCAGCCGGGTGGTGCCGGTGAAGTCGGTGCCGGCGCCCAGCAGCGGGCCCCGCCAGGTGTGCGGGTCGCGGAAGGACTCGGTGGCCGCGGTCTGCACGATCATCCGGGCGGGCCGGTCCGAGCGGACCCACACCAGCCCGGAGTCGGTGCCCACGTCGCCCGCCTGTACGCCCCAGTCGGCCCTCGGCCGTCCGGACAGGGCGAACGCCGGTGCGGCGCCGAGCGCGCCCGGCACGGTCAGGGCCGCCGACGCGGCGAGCGAGCCGCGCAGCACGCTGCGGCGGCCGGGGAACGGACGGTGTGACATGACTGCGCCTCCGGGGCGGGATCCGGCCAAGTGTGCGGTCACACACCTACTGGGGCGCCGCGACGCGTGCGCGAACCCCGGGTGAACAGCTCGCCCAGCCGGTCAGCGGCTGCCGTCGAGGAGGACGCGGGCGACCAGCGCCGGGTCGTCGTGCATCGGCACGTGTCCGCAGCCCGGCAGCCGCACCAGCCGGGCGTGGGGGACGATCTGCTTGGCCCGCACGCCCTGGCGGCGTACCAGCAGCCGGTCCCTGGTGCCCCAGCCCACGGTGACGGGCACCCCGGCGAGGTCGTCCGTGAACCGCACGGAGGTGCCCGCGGCGAGCGTGGCGTCGAAGCCGGTGGCCCGTGCCATCGCCAGCGTCTCGGCGACCACGTCCTGCGGCGAACGGCGCGCGGGCCGGGCGTAGATGGTGCTCGTCAGGGCGGTACGGCCGGCCGCGGACCGGGCCAGCCGTTCGATCAGGGGCACCGGCAGCCGCTGGGCGATCCTGCGCATCGTGAGCAGGACACCGAAGGCGTAGCGCCGCTCGGCCTGGGTCCAGAACCCGGCGGGGGAGAGGGCGGTGACGGACCGTACGGCCCTGCCGCGGCCCAGCTCCAGGGCCAGCAGACCGCCCAGCGAGTTGCCCGCGACGTGCGGGCGGTCCAGCTCCAGCGCGGCGAACAGGCCGGTGAGCACGGCGTTCGTCGACAGCAGGTCGTAGGCGAGGCGGTCCGGCAGGGCCGGGGAGGCGCCGAACCCCGGCAGGTCCACCGCGATCACGTCGCGCTCGGTGGCGAGGATCTCCACGACCGGGTCCCAGGCCTGGCGGTGATGGCCGATGCCGTGCAGCAGCACCAGCGGTTCGCCGCGGCCCACGCGCGCGTAGGAGACGGTCACCTCCTGCGGGCCGTGCGGGGTCGGGACCGGGAAGGAGACGGTGGCGGACATGGGTGCTCCTCGGCTGTGACTGCTGACGGACGCCGTAGACGGCTTGTCAGCAAACACTACTGGCGGGTAGTTCCCGGTGACTCCCGAACGGGGCTTTGCCGCGATGTCACGCACGCGGCCCCGCGCGAACCCTTCGTGAACGCTGTGCGGCGGCCTCCCCATGGCTTCCCCAAGGGTCCGACGATTGGTCTTGACCAAGGGTGTGGGCCGCCCTATGGTCGCAGAGAAGTGCAACAACCTTTAATAAACAAGGGCGCTAAAAACCGCCGGACGACGGCGATTGCGGAGGACAGGGTGGGGACCACGCAGCTGGAAACGGTGCCGGAACCGAAGTACTGGCATCTCAGGACCGTGCTCAGTGAGGCACTGGACTCCGAGTTCTCGGTCGGCGAGATCCTGCCCAACGAGCGCGATCTCGCCGCCCGCTTCGGGGTGGCCCGCGCCACCCTCCGCCAGGCTCTGGAGCAGCTGGAACTCGAAGGCCGCCTCCAGCGCCGCCGCGGCGTCGGCACGACCGTCGCGCCCCCGCGCGTGGGAGTCGCCGTCGGCACCGAACAGCACATCTGGCCGGGCGCCGCCGGTGACGCCTGGCAGCCCGCCGACTGCGCCCGCTCCGTGCCGCCCGCCGCCGTGGCCGCGGCCCTGGAGACCGGCCCGGAGGAGACCGTGCACACCGTGCGCCGCTCCCGGACGTCGCACGGGCAGCAGGTCGCGGCCGAGCTGCTGTACATCCCGGTGGCCTCGGTCCCCGACCTCTCCGGGATAGACGCCCCGTCCGGCCCGGCACGCGCGCGTGCGGTGCTGCGCGAACTGCAGCGCCTGGAGCTGGAGGGGGAGGACCGCGCCGTGGAGCTGGGCTCCGCCCGCGCCGACGACGCCAAGGAACTCGACCGGCTGCCCGGGGCGCCGGTCCTCGTCGTCACCACCCGCTTCTTCGCCGAGGGCCGCACCGCCGCGGTCTCCGTGGCCACCTACCGCGCCGACACCTGCCGGCTGACCTTCGGCGACTCGGGGGGCGTGGAGATACACCACGGCCCCGAACGCCAGGCCTCGTAGCCCGTACGGCACCCCGCCCGTCCCGCCTCGCCGGGGCGGGCGGCTCGTCGCCCACCGAGGCCGGCACCCGGCCCACGGCCGTGCCGTGCGCACCGGGCCGTCAGCCCCGGGCCGTGACCGTCCCCTCCACCGCGAACAGCTGCTTCTCCACGTGGTCGAGGGCGAGCCGCAACGCGCCCGTGGCCACCGCCGCCTCGCCCAGCACGGACAGCGCCACCCTGGGCGGGCGCAGGCAGTAGCGCTCCAGCTCGCGGCGCAGCGGCTCCAGCACGCCGTCGAGACCGGCCGCCCAGCCGCCGACCACGACCAGCTCCGGGTCGAGCGCCAGCACCAGCGCGGCCACGTCGTGCACGAGCCGCTGGATGAACCGCTCCTCCGCCGCGCGCGCCCGCAGGTCACCCTTGCGGGCCAGCGCGAAGACCTCGGCCACCGCCTGCTCGTCCAGCGGGTGCAGCGGCTCGTCGGTGGTCGAGAGCAGGGTCTCCGGAGTCACCTCCCGGCCCAGCAGGTGCAGCGCGCCGATCTCGCCGGCCGCGCCGCCGTACCCCCGGTGCAGGCGCCCGCCGATCAGCGCACCGGCGCCCGGACTCAGCCCGGCCAGCACGAACACCACGTCGTCCGTCTCGGTCGCGGCGCCCTTCCAGTGCTCGGCGACGGCGGCCGCGTTGGCGTCGTTCTCCACCAGCACCGGGCACTTGAAGGAGCGGCCGAGCCGTTCGCCGAGCCGCAGCCCCGTCCACTGGGGCAGCGCGGTGCCCAGCCGCACCGTGCCGTCGGCCTCGACGATCCCCGGCGTGCCGACGCCGACCGCGCGCAGCGAGCCGCGGGCGACCCCGGCCCGCCGCAGCAGCTCGGCGACCGCGCCGCGCAGGCGTTCAAGCCGCTCGTCCGGGTCGGCCGTCTCACCGACCTCCTTGGCCTGGGCGCCCAGGACCCGCCCGTCGAGGTCGGACAGCAGGGCGGCCACGCGGTGCGCGCCGATCTCCAGGCCCAGCAGGTGTCCCGCCTCGGCCCGGAACCGGAACCGGCGCGCGGGCCGCCCCTGCCGCCGTGCGGTGCCCTCCTCGGCCGCCGTCTCCACCACCAGCCCGGCCTCGATGAGCCCCTCGACGACGCCCTCGACGGTCGGCCGGGACAGCCCGGTGACCCGGGTGATCTCGGTGAGCGTCGCGCAGTCCGTGGCCCGCAGCGCGTGCAGCACCACCGCGGAGTTGATCCTGCGCAGCAGCGAGGGATCGCCGCCGGTCAGCTGCCCCAACGTCCGTCCTCCCAGCTCGTGCGCGTGTTGGGCGGATCGTACTCGGCGGGAGTCGCCCCGGCGAGTGCCGGGCACCCCGACCGCCCGCCGACGGCGGCCCGGCCCTCCGGGGACGGCACGCGGGCGCCCGGCCGGGACGACATGGCGACAAGTCGCCATCATCGGGCCCGTGCGCCGCAGGGCGCGGCCCACCACCGCTCGGCTGACGCCACGCCAATTGTCAGTGGCCGCCGCTTTACTGGCTTCCATGGACATCGCGAAGTACCTCGCCGTGATCGACCGGCTGTGCACCCGGGACTTCCCCGCGGAGCACGGCAGGACGGACGTCGGCACGGGCGGACCCGGTTACCTCATAGCCGAGTTACAGACCAGCGATGACTTCCACGAGGACCACGCCGCGCGGGAGGAGACGAGGGAGCAGTACGACGCCGACCGCGACGCGCTGGGGGAGCGGCTCGCCGAGCGCTGGGGGCCGCCGCACAGGTTCAGCCTGTTCAGCGTCCTGCACCGGAGCGTGCAGGGGGAGGAGTTCGGGGAACCGTGGGGGTCGCTCGGGGCCTGCGTGCCCGACATGCAGCTGTGGAGGTCACCGGCCGGCCGCTGGGTCGCCCTGGGCGTGTCCCAGTGGGGCGCGGAGCTGCCCTGTCAGCTGCTGGCGGTGGTCACGGAGACCGATCCTCCGTGACCGGCCCGGCCCACGCCGCTGCCCGCAGCCGCGCGAACTCCTCGGCCATGGTCGCCGTCGTCCAGTGCGCGTTCAGCCCGCTGGGATTGGGCAGCACCCACACGCGAGTGCCGCCGATCAGCCGCTCCTGCGGCCCGACCCGCGCCTTGGGGTCGGCGAACGCGGCCCGGTACGCGGTCACCCCGACCACCGCGAGCCACCTCGGGCGCAGCCGCGTCACCTTCTCGGTGAGCAGCCGTCCGCCCTCGGCGTACTCCGCGGCCGTCAGCTCGTCGGCGCGGGCCGTCGCCCGCGCCACCACGTTGGTGATCCCGAGCCCGTACGACAGCAGCTCCCGCTGCTCGGCGGGCGCCAGCAGCCGCGGGGTGAACCCGGACAGGTGCAGCACCGGCCAGAACCGGTTGCCGGGGCGGGCGAAGTGGTGGCCCGTCGCGGCGGTCATGAGCCCGGGGTTGATACCGCAGAACAGCACATGGAGGCCGTCCGCGACCACGTCCGGGACGAGCCGGTCGCGGGCGGCCTCCAGGTCCGCCCGGCTGAAGCGGGGCGAGCGGGGCGTGCCGGTCAGAGGATCGCTCCGGGGGTGTAGCCCGCGGCCGCCGGGTGCTGCTTGACGATCTCCTCGATCCGGCCGACGACGACACCGACCTGGTCGGCCGCGGCGCCGGTGAAGGACAGCTTGTCGGCCATCAGCGCCTCGAGCCGCGCCCGGTCCAGCGGCAGCCGCTCGTCGGCGGCCAGCTTGTCGAGCAGGTCGTTGCGCTCGGCGCCCTGCTCGCGCATGGCCAGCGCGGTCGCGACCGCGTTCTCCTTGATGGCCTCGTGCGCCACCTCCCGGCCGACCCCGGCGCGCACGGCGCCCATCAGCACCTTGGTGGTGGCCAGGAACGGCAGGTAGCGGTCCAGCTCGCGGGCGACGACGGCGGGGAAGGCCCCGAACTCGTCGAGGACGGTCAGGAAGGTCTCCAGCAGCCCGTCCAGGGCGAAGAACGCGTCGGGCAGCGCCACCCGGCGTACCACCGAGCAGGACACGTCCCCCTCGTTCCACTGGTCACCGGCCAGCTCACCGGTCATCGAGGCGTAACCGCGCAGGATGACCATGAGGCCGTTGACGCGCTCGCAGGAGCGGGTGTTCATCTTGTGCGGCATCGCCGACGAGCCGACCTGGCCGGGCTTGAAGCCCTCGGTGACCAACTCGTGGCCGGCCATCAGCCGGATCGTCTTGGCCAGTGAGGACGGCGCCGCCGCCAGCTGCACCAGCGCGGTGACGACCTCGTAGTCCAGCGAGCGCGGGTAGACCTGGCCGACGGAGGTGAACGCCTGCCCGAAGCCGAGGTGCCCGGCGATGCGCTGCTCCAGCTCGGCGAGTTTCGCGGCGTCCCCGCCCAGCAGGTCCAGCATGTCCTGGGCCGTGCCGACCGGGCCCTTGATCCCGCGCAGCGGGTAGCGGCCGAGCAGCTCCTCGACGCGGCCGAGGGCGACGAGCAGCTCGTCGGCGACGGTCGCGAAGCGCTTGCCGAGGGTGGTGGCCTGCGCGGCGACGTTGTGCGAGCGGCCGGCCATGACCAGCTCGGCGTACTCGCCGGCCAGCTTGCCCAGGCGCGCGAGGACGGCGACCGTGCGGTCGCGCATCAGCTCGAGGGAGAGCCGGATCTGCAGCTGCTCCACGTTCTCCGTCAGGTCCCGGGAGGTCATGCCCTTGTGCACGTGCTCGTGCCCGGCGAGGGCGTTGAACTCCTCGATCCGCGCCTTGACGTCGTGCCGGGTGACCTTCTCGCGCTCGGCGACGGAGGCGAGGTCGACGGTGTCGAGGACGCGCTCGTAGGCGGCGATCGCCTCGTCCGGCACCTCGATCCCGAGGTCCTTCTGCGCCCGCAGCACGGCGAGCCAGAGCTGCCGCTCGAGCTTCACCTTCTGCTCGGGCGACCAGAGCGTGGCGAGCTCGGCGGAGGCGTAGCGTCCGGCGAGGACGTTCGGGATGCGGGGCTTGGCGGGCGCTGAAGTCACGTGTACGGATTCTACTGGCGGTTCGTGCAGGCCGCCGCCACCGGGTCCTTCGTCGGAACCTACGAGACCCGGGGGACGCCGCGGGCCGCGCCGGGGTCAGCCCACCGAGTCCTCGTGCGGCAGCGCCACCGGGTCCCCGCCAGCCCGCCGCGCCGGCTCCTCGCCTGCCGTCCACGCCGGGCCCTCGTACGGCAGCAGCTGGGGCCGCTTGGGCGGGAGGCCGTCGCCGGAGGAGCGGCCGGTGAGCCGGCGTCCTATCCAGGGCAGCAGGTGCTGCCGGGCGAACCGCAGGTCCGCGGCGCGCCGCAGCACCCAACCGGGCGGCAGGGTGGCGGGCATCGGGGTGTGCCAGTCGGGGTCCTCGGCCTCGTGGCCGAGCGACTGCCAGACCGCCTCCGCCACCCGCCGGTGGCCCTCGGGGGTCAGGTGCAGCCGGTCGACGTCCCACAGCCGCGGGTCGGCCAGCGACGGCGCCCCGTACAGGTCGACCACCAGCGCGCCGTGCCGGCCGGCCAGGTCGTCGATGTGGGCGAACAGCTCCTCCATGCGCGGCCGGAACCGCTCCAGGACCGGGCCCTGGCGGCCGGGGCTGCGCATGAGCACCAGCTGCTCGCAGGCCGGGGCGAGCCGTTCCACGGCCTCGGTCAGCAGCCCGCGCACCCGGCCCATGTCGCACGTGGGCCGCAGGGTGTCGTTGAGTCCGCCGACGAGGGTGATCACATCGGCGCCCATGGCCGCCGCCACGTCCACCTGCTCGTCGACGATCTGTCCGATCAGCTTGCCGCGCACCGCGAGGTTGGCGTACCGGAACCCGGGCGTGCGGGCGGCCATCCGCGCGGCGAGGAGGTCGGCCCAGCCCCGGTAGGAGCCGTCGGGCAGCAGGTCCGACATGCCCTCGGTGAAGGAGTCGCCGACCGCGACCAGGCTGGTGTAAGGGGAATTCGTCTGCATGGCGACAGCGATCGTAACCCGGCGGCATACCCGCTGGTCGGTCGCCCTCACCCGCCCCCGGCGCTGACAGACCTCCCGGTGTCCCGTCCGCTCAGGCGTGCTGCCCGAACAGCTCCCGCAGCACGTCCTCCATGGTCACCAGCCCCGCCAGCCGCCCGTCCTCCCCGACCACCGCGGCCAGGTGCGTCCGGCTGCCCCGCATCGCGGTCAGCACGTCGTCCAGCGGAGTGCTCTCCCGCACGCGGGCGACGGGGCGGATGTCGCGCAGCCGGAACGGCAGGTCCCGGGGCACGGCGTCCAGCGCGTCCTTGACGTGCAGATAGCCGACGATCCGGCGGCCCTCGTCGACCACCGGGAACCGCGAGTAGCCGGACTGCGCCGACAGCCCCTCCAACTGCTCGGCGGTCACGCCGACGCGGGTGTACACCACCCGCTCCAGCGGCACCACCACGTCCCGGACCGGCCGGCTGCCCAGCTCCAGGGCGTCGTGCAGCCGCTCCCGCGCCCGCTCGTCGATCAGACCCGCCTCACCGGCGTCCTTGACGATCTCCGCCAGTTCCGCGTCCGAGAACGTCGCCGCGACCTCGTCCCTGGTCTCCACCCGCAGCAGTGTCAGCAGCGCGTCGGCGAAGGCGTTCACCGAGAAGATCACCGGGCGCAGCGCCCGGGACAGCGTGACGAGCGGCGGGCCGAGGAACAGCGCGCTGCGCACCGGTTCGGCGAGCGCGATGTTCTTCGGGACCATCTCGCCCAGCAGCATGTGCAGATACGTGGCCAGCGTCAGGGCGATCACGAAGGACACCACGTGGCCCGCGCCCGCGGGCACGCCGAGGGCGTGGAACACCGGCTCCAGCAGATGCGCGATCGCCGGTTCCGCGACCACGCCGAGGACCAGGGTGCACAGCGTGATGCCGAGCTGGGCGGCGGCCAGCAGCGCGGAGACGTGCTCCAGGCCCCACAGCACGCTCCGGGCCCGCCGGTCGCCCGCCTCGGCGTGCGGTTCGATCTGCGAGCGGCGCACGGAGATCAGGGCGAACTCCGCCCCCACGAAGAAGGCGTTGACGACGAGCGTCGCCAGACCGATCAGCAGCTGTACGGCGGTCACCGCGCCCCCTCTTCCCTCGCCTCGTCACCCACGCCGCCCTTCCCGGCGTGACCCCGTCCGGGACCGCCGTCGGGCGGCGCGTGCAGCAGTACCCGGGCCGCCCGGCGCCCGGCGGCGTCCACCACGTCCAGCCGCCACCCGCCGACCTCGACGCGGTCCCCGGTCCGCGGGATGCGCCCCAGCTCGGCGGCGACCAGCCCGGCCAGCGTCTCGTACGGTCCCTCCGGCGGGATCAGTCCCACCCGGCCGAGCTGGTCGACGCGGGCGGCGCCGTCCGCCGAGTACAGCGTCCGGCCCGCCTCGTCGGCCCCGGCGGGGGCGAGGTCGGGCGTCTCGTGCGGATCGTGCTCGTCGCGGACCTCGCCGACGACCTCCTCGACGATGTCCTCCAACGTCACCACGCCCGCCGTCCCGCCGTACTCGTCGATGACGACGGCCATGGTCCGCTTGCCGGACAGCCGGTCCAGCAGCCGGTCGACGGTGAGGGACTCCGGCACCAGCAGCGGCTCGCGCATCACCTCGGCGACGAGGCGGCGCGGCCGCTGCACGGCCGGCAGCACCAGGACGTCCTTGATGTGGGCGATCCCGACGACCGCGTCCAGGGTGTCGCGGTACACGGGGAACCGGGACAGGCCGGTCGCCCGGGTGGCGTTCGCGACGTCCTCGCAGGTCGCCTGGACGTCCAGGGCGACGACCTGCACGCGTGGCGTCATCACGTTCTCGGCGGTCAGGTCGGCGAGGTTAAGCGTGCGCACGAACAGCTCGGCGGTGTCCGGCTCCAGGGCGCCCTGTCTCGCGGAGTGCCGGGCGAGCGCCGCGAGTTCCTGCGGGCCGCGCGCGGAGGCCAGTTCCTCGGCGGGCTCGACGCCGATGCGCCGCACCACGCGGTTGGCCGTGTTGTTCAGATGGGTGATGAAGGGCCGGAAGGCGGCACTGAACCAGCGCTGGGCCGTGCCCACCCGCAGGGCCACGGTCAGCGGCGAGGAGATCGCCCAGTTCTTGGGCACCAGCTCGCCCACGACCATCAGGAACACCGTCGACAGCGCCGTACCCAGCACCAGCGCGACCGTGCCGGCGGCGCCGCCGGACAGGCCCATCGCCTCGAAGGGCCCGGTGAGCAGCGCGGCGATCGACGGCTCGGCGAGCATGCCGACCACCAGGTTGGTGACGGTGATGCCCAGCTGCGCGCCGGACAGCTGGAAGGTCAGGTTCCGTACGGCGTCCAGGGCGCCCGAGGCCCCGCGCTCGCCGCGCTCCACGGCCCGTTCGAGTTCGCCGCGCTCGACCGTGGTCAGCGAGAACTCGGCGGCGACGAAGGCGCCGCAGGCGAACGAGAGCAGGATCGCCACCAGCAGCAGGAGCACTTCGGTCATCGGCTCACCTCTGTCCCATGGTCCGACAGGGGGGACGGGAGCGCGCGGTGTCGCCGGCCCGTGGGCCCGCCCGCGGGCGGCCGCCCGGCATCTCGCACGGCCAGAACGACCGACCTCCCAGGTCGAGGACGGGCGCGGCGGCCCGTCGCGGTCGCAGCGGCCCGCCGGCGGTCGGGGCGCCCGTCGGGGTCAGCCGGTGAGCGGTCTCACCCAGCGCCGCCACTGCTCCTGCGGCGCGTACCCGGCCGCCCGCCAGGCATGCTGGGCACTTTCGTTGCGGACCAGCACCATCGCGTCCGCCCGCCGCCCCCCGAGCCGGACGAACCGTTCCCCGGCGGCGGCCAGCAGCGCCGAGCCGATGCCCTGCCGCCGCCGGCCGGGGTGCACCGCGAGCCGGTACAGATGGCAGCGCCAGCCGTCGAAGCCCGCGACGACCGTGCCCACCAGCTCGCCGTCCTGTTCGGCCAGGAGCAGCGCCTCCGGGTCCCGGGTGATCAGCCGCTCCACCCCGTCGCGGTCGTCGCTGATGCTGGTGCCCTCGGCGGCCGTCCGCCAGAAGGCGAGCACGGGGTCGAGGTCGGCGAGGTCGGCGGGTCGTACACGCACGTCGGTCATGCGGTGAGCACACCACCCGCCGCCCGGCGCGTCCCGGAATTCCGTCATGTGGACCACCACGGCCCCACCCGGCCCCATCGGCCCCGCCCGGACCCGCGGACCCGGCTCAGGCCTCCCCGGATCCGCCGCCGGCCGTTCCCGCGCCCGGGCCGCCCGGGCCGCCGGGGGCGCCGTCCGGGCCGGCGGACTGGGCGCGGACCAGGTCGAACCGTTTCATCCGCTCCAGCACCGCCTCCGCCGTGGGCCGCTCCATCCGGTCCACGATCCGCCCGTCGGCGAGGAAGAGCACCAGGTCGGAGTGGGCGGCGGCCCCCGGGTCATGGGTGACCATGACGACGGTCTGCCCGAGCTGGTCGACCGCGTCGCGGAGGAAGCCCAGCACCTCGAGACCGGCGCGGGAGTCGAGGTTGCCGGTCGGCTCGTCGGCGAAGATCAGCTCGGGCCGGGAGGCCAGCGCCCGCGCGCAGGCGACCCGCTGCTGCTGGCCGCCGGACAGCTGTGCGGGCCGGTGCGAGAGCCGGTCCCGCAGACCGAGCGTGTCGATCACCTGGTCCAGCCACTTCTCGTCGGGTCGCCGGCCCGCGATGTTCATGGGCAGGGTGATGTTCTCGGCCGCGGTCAGCGTCGGGATCAGGTTGAACGACTGGAACATGAACCCGATCCGGTCCCGCCGCAGCCGGGTCAGCTCCCGGTCCTTCAGCCCCGTGATCTCGGTGTCCCCGAGCCACACCCGGCCGGCCGACACGGAGTCCAGCCCGGCCAGGCAGTGCATCAGCGTGGACTTGCCCGATCCCGAGGGTCCCATCACGGCGGTGAAGCGGCCGCGCACGATGTCCACGTCCACCGCGTCCAGGGCGACCACCGCCGTCTCGCCCGCGCCGTAGGCCTTGGTCAGCCCGCGGGCGCGGGCCGCGGTCCCCTCGCCCGGCGCCCGGCCCGGCGCCTGTTCCGCAGCGGTAGTGGACAAGGCCGCCTCCTGCTCACCTCGACGTGCGCTCCCGGTCCCGGCCGAGCGTAGGGCGACCGGCCGCACCCCGGTATCCCCCCAGCGGCCGAGACACCCTCCACCGCAGGTCGTGCTCCGCACACCGGTGTAGGGGGCAGGCTCCGCCCGCGGGTACACCGCCCGGCTGCGCCGGTACTTCCGGCACGTCCGCGTGGCCGCCACCCTGTCCAACCCCTACGGCGTGCACAACGCCGAATGGGGGGCCACGTCTACGTCTGTACCGGCCCCCGCCGCCCCTGGGGCGAGATGTGGCCCGAAATGCGCCACTACGGGTGACGCCCCCGCTCCGACGGCAGGAGCCGGTGCTCAGGTCCCGGGTGATCCGGTGTCGTCCAGGGGCGGTCGTCGGGCGGTGCCCAGGACGCAGTACGAGGTGGGCAGGGCGGGGCCCTTCTCCGGCATCATCAGCCGCTGCTGCGGGCCCAGCTCGAACCCGGCCGTCCGCAGCGCGGCGACCGGGTCGCGGGACAGCCGGCAGCCGCCGCTGACGGCCGGCCACAGGGTGCGGTCCAGGGCCCGCTGGGTGAAGCGCATCGCCCGGCCGCCGCCCCTGCCGTGCTCGAAAAGGCGCACCTCGCCGCCCGGCCGCAGCACGCGCCGCACCTCGGACAGGGCCCGGGGCACGTCCCGCACACTGCACAGCACGAGCGAGAGCACCACCGCGTCGAACGCCTCGCTCTTGACGGGCAGCGCCTCCGCCGACCCCGGTGCCACGTCCACCGGCACCTGGGCGCGCAGGGCCGCGTCGAGCGCCAACGCCCGCAGGTGCGGCTCCGGTTCGATCGCCACGACCTCCGAGACGGTGCCCGGGTAGTGCGCGAAGTTCAGCCCGTTGCCCGCGCCGATCTCGAGCACCCGCCCGGACAGCCCCTCCAGCAGCCGCCGCCGGACCCCGGCCATCCCGAGCCGGGTCTCGGCGCCCACGCTGAGCCGGGCGTAGCAGCGGGCGAACACCGGGTGGTGGACGGGACCCCGCGCCACCGCGCCGGAGTGGGCGGACAGCCGCATGGCAACCTCCCGGACTGGACGGTCCTGCGGTCAGTCTCCCCCGTATGCCGCCGCCGCACCCCTGCCCGCCCGCATGCCTACGCCGACTGCCGGATGCGGAACACCTCCGCGTCCCACGTCCCCGACAGGCGCGGTGCCAGCCAGCCGGGTGCCGCCGCGCGGAAGTCCCCGGGGGACAGGGCACCGGCACCGGCGGGCAGGGCGCCCAGCAGCGGGGCTGCGGCCACCTCCGGCAGGTCGGCGACGTTGCAGCGCGCGGCGAGGTCGGGGGAACCGGGCCAGCTGCCGATCACCACGCCGAGCAACTCCAGCTCGCGGGCCCGCAGTTCGCGGGCGGTCAGCTCGGTGGTGTTGAGGGTGCCGAGTCCGGCCTGGGTGACGACCAGCACCGGTGCGTCCAGCAGCCGGGCCGCGTCGGCCAGCGTGCCGCCCGCCGCGTCGAAGCGCACGAGCAGCCCGCCCGCCCCCTCGACCAGCACCAGGTCGTGCTCGGTGGCCAGCTTGGCGGCCGCCTCGGCCACGTCCCCCGGGTGCACCGGCGCCGCCCCGGCCCGCCGGGCCGCCGTCCCGGGCGCCAGCGGCTCCGGGTAGCGGGCCAGTTCGGTGGCCGTCACGCCACCCGCGAGCCGCGCCACCTCGTCGGCGTCGCCGCGCTCACCGGGCCGTACGCCCGTCTGCGCGGCCTTCAGCACGGCCACCGACTGCCCGGCCGCGAGCGCGGCCGCCGCGACGGCGGCGGTCGTGACCGTCTTGCCGACCTCCGTGCCCGTTCCCGTGATCACCAGTACCGGCATGTCATCCCTCCCGTGCTGCCGCGCACACGGCGCGGGCGATCCGTGCCACGTCCGCGTCCGGGGTGACGTAGGGCGGCATCGTGTAGATCAGGTCGCGGAACGGCCGCAGCCACACGCCCTCGCGTACGGCCGCCCGGGTGGCCGCCGCCATGTCCACGTCGTGGTCCAGCTGGACGACCCCGATCGCGCCCAGCACCCGTACGTCCCGCACGCCCGGCAGCTCGCCGGCCGGGGCGAGCCCGTCGCGCAGGCCGGACTCGATCCGCTTCACCTCGGCGAGCCAGTCCTGCCCGAGCAGCAGCTCGATCGAGGCGCAGGCGACCGCCGCCGCCAGCGGGTTGCCCATGAACGTCGGCCCGTGCGCGAGCACCGGCACCTCGCCCCGCGAGATGCCGTCGGCTACCCGCGGGGTGCACAGCGTGGCCGCCATCGTCAGATAGCCGCCGGTCAGCGCCTTGCCGACGCACATCACGTCCGGCGTGACCGCGGCGTGGCCGGCCGCGAACAGCGCGCCGGTGCGGCCGAAGCCGGTCGCGATCTCGTCGAACACCAGCAGCACGCCGTGCGCGTCGCACGCCTCGCGCAGCACCCGCAGGTACGCCGGGGAGTGGAACCGCATCCCGCCCGCGCCCTGCACCACCGGCTCCACGATCACCGCGGCCAGCTCGTGCGCGTGCCGCTCGATCAGCTCGCGCAGGGATGCGGCGTACGACTCCTCGTACCCGGCGGGCGGCGCGTCCGCGAAGATCTGGCGCGGCAGCACGCCGGACCACAGCCCGTGCATCCCGCCCTCGGGGTCGCACACCGACATCGGCTGCCAGGTGTCCCCGTGGTAGCCGCCCCGCCAGGTCAGCAGCCGGTGCTTCTCCGGGCGGCCGAGCGAGCGCCAGTACTGCAGGCACATCTTCACCGCCACCTCCACCGACACCGAGCCGGAGTCGGCGAGGAAGACGTGCTCCAGACCGTCAGGCGACATGTCGACAAGGAGCTTGGCGAGCCGGACGGCGGGCTCGTGGGTGAGCCCGCCGAACATGACGTGGCTCATCCGCCCGAGCTGCTCCCGCGCCGCCTCGTTGAGCACCGGGTGGTTGTAGCCGTGGATCGCCGACCACCACGACGCCATCCCGTCGACCAGGTCGCCCGAACCGTCCGCCGGCCGCAGCCGGACCCCGCTCGCCGACTCCACGACGAGCGGTTCGGCGCGGCCGGGCATCGGGCCGTACGGATGCCACACGTGCCGCCGGTCCAGCTCCAGCAGTTCGGGCACGCTCAGGTCAGGCATTGGGCGCGAGGTCCGTTCCCGCCCCCCGGCGGCGCACGGCGACCAGGTCGGTCCGCGCCTCACCGGCCGCCGGTACGGCCGCTGTCGCTGCCGCCGCGGGCGCCGTACCGCAGACGCCGCCGCCCTCGTGCGAACCGCAGCCGGCCTCGGCGTCACCGTGCGAGCCGCAGCCCGCGGCGCCGTGGGAACCGCAGCCGCCGCCGGATGTCCGGTGCTCGGGGAGGGTGATCCGGTCGGCGCCCTCCACCTCGAACCCCGCGTCCGCGATCATGTCCAGGTCGGCCTTGCCCGCCTGGCCCTCACTGGTCAGGTAGTCGCCGAGGAAGATGGAGTTGGCCAGGTGCAGGGCGAGGGGCTGCAGCGTGCGCAGGTGCACCTCGCGGCCGCCCGCGATGCGGACCTCCACGTCCGGGCAGACGAACCGCACCATCGCCAGGATGCGCAGGCAGCGCTGCGGGGTGAGGTTCCACTCCTTGGCCAGCGGCGTGCCCTCGAACGGGATCAGGAAGTTCACCGGCACCGAGTCCGGGTCCAGTTCGCGCAGCGCGTAGACGACGTCGACCAGGTCCTCGTCGCTCTCGCCCATGCCCGCGATCAGGCCCGAGCACGCCGACAGCCCCGCCGCGTGCGCCTTCTGCACCGTTTCCACCCGATCGGCGTACGTGTGGGTGGTCGTGATGTCCCCGTACGTACCCTCGGAGGTGTTCAGGTTGTGGTTGTAGGCGTCCGCGCCCGCCTGGCGCAGCCGCTCGGCCTGGCCGTCGGAGAGCAGGCCGAGGCAGGCGCACACCTCGACGCCCTCGTTCTGCTCCTTGATCGTCTTGATGGTCTCGGAGACCCGGTCCACGTCCCGGTCCGTCGGACCGCGCCCGCTGGCCACCAGGCACACCCGCTTGGCCCCGCCGGCCAGCCCCGCGGCGGCTGCCTGGGAGGCCTCGTCCGGCTTGAGCCAGGTGTACTTCAGGATGCCGGCCGTGGAGCCCAGCCGCTGGGAGCAGTAGGAGCAGTCCTCCGGGCACAAGCCGGACTTGAGGTTCACCAGGTAATTCAGTTTCACGCGACGGCCGAACCAGTGCCGGCGCACCTTGCCGGCCGCGGCCACCACGTCGAGCACGTCGTCGTCTGAGGTGGCGAGTACGGCGAGAGCTTCCTCGCGGGTCGGCAGCTCGCGCCGAAGCCCCTTGTCCACCAGCGTGTTCAGCAGGTCCATGAGGTCCGATCCTGTCCTACGGGACCGCCCCGGGCCAAGGAGAGTTCGCACAACGGACGCGGTTCGTCGTGTGGGTATTGCCACACCCTGGGCGGCTGGTCGTCCCGCTAGTGTCTGTCCACTGCCTACAAAAGTCCCGGAGGAGCCATGGCGTTCGGCTGGATCGACGAGCAGGCGGAGCTGCGCCGCCGGGCCGGACTCCTGCGGACGCTGCGCCCCCGCCCGGCCGTCTCGGCGCTGCTGGACCTGGCGAGCAACGACTACCTGGGCCTCGCCCACCACCCCGAGGTCACCGAGGGCGCCGCCGCGGCAGCCCGGACCTGGGGCGGCGGCTCGACCGGCTCCCGGCTGGTCACCGGCACCACCGAACTGCACACCGAACTGGAACGCGAGCTGGCCGGCTTCTGCGGCTTCGAAGCGGCCCTGGTGTTCTCCTCCGGGTACGCCGCGAACCTCGCCGCGGTCACCGCGCTGGGCCCGCACGGCTCGCTCATCGTCTCCGACGCGGGCAACCACGCCTCCCTCATCGACGGCTGCCGGCTTGCCCGGGGCACCACCCAGGTGGTCGCCCACGCGGACCCCGACGCCGTCGACAAGGCGCTGAGCACGCACGAGGGACCCGCGCTCGTCGTCTCCGACACGGTGTTCTCGGTCGACGGCGACGCGGCTCCGCTGGTCGCGCACGCCGCGGTGGGCCGGCGGCACGGCGCGGGACTCGTCGTGGACGACGCCCACGGACTCGGCGTCCTGGGCGACGGCGGCCGGGGCGCGCCGTACGCCGCCGGGCTGGCGGGCGCCGACGACGTGGTCGTCACGGTCACGCTGTCCAAGTCGCTGGGCAGCCAGGGCGGTGCGGTGCTGGGCCCGCGCCGGGTGATCGACCACCTGGTCAACGCCGCCCGGACCTTCATCTTCGACACCGGGCTCGCCCCCGCGGCGGCGGGAGCGGCCCTGGCGGCGCTGCGGCTGCTGCGCCGCGAGCCGGAACGCGCGGCGCGGGCCCGCGCGGTCGCCACCGAACTGCACGCGCGGCTGACCGCCGCGGGCCTGGAGGCGGTGGCTCCGGACGCCGCGGTGGTCTCCGTGCGCGCGCCGTCCCCGGAGGCGGCGGTGCGGTGGGCGGCCGACTGCCGTACGGCGGGCCTGGCCGTGGGCTGCTTCCGTCCTCCTTCCGTGCCCGACGGCATCTCACGGCTGCGGCTGACCGCCCGCGCGGACCTCTCCGGGGCCGAGATCGAACACGCGGTACGGGTGATCGGCGAGACACGGCCATGAGTCGGCGTGACACGGCCGTACGTCGCACGCGTGGGCGCTGATCGCAGGCGAGGGGTGTGGGCCGGGGGTGTGGGCCGGCCGGGTCAGCGGAGCGCGGCGAGGAAGCCCGTCCAGCTCTCGGGGGAGAAGAGCAGCGCGGGTCCGGCCGGGTCCTTGGAGTCGCGCACGGCGAGCAGTCCGGTCCCGCTGCCGCGGTGCGGCCGGGCCGTCTCGACGCAGTTGTTCGCCCCGGTGCTGTAGCTGCTGCGCAGCCAGCGCACCGATGGCAGATCGGTACTGGAAAGGACGTTCCGAGGCAGTGCTGTCATGGTGCCTCCTTACGCGCCGTCACCTATCGCGGCGAGGTAATCCAGTGAATCCTCGGTCGAAAGGGCTTTGCCCTGAAGGGTCGTGAAGGCCTCCGAGTAAGCCCGGAGGTCTTCTTTCCGTTCGAGGTAGAGGCTACTCGTCAACTGGTCGAGAACGACGACATCCAGATCAGAAGTGCTCGGAAATGAGAAGATAACGAAAGGCCCGGTGAGGCCGACATGGGCGCCGGCCGCGAACGGCAGGATCTGCAGCCGCACCTGGGGCAGCCGGGCCGCCTCCGTCAGCCGCTCCAGCTGGCGGGCCATCACCTCGGCGCCGCCCACCTCGCGCCGCAGCACCGCCTCGTCCAGCACCGCGCTCAGCTCCAGCGGCGGATCGGACCGCAGGACGTCCTGCCTGGCCAGCCGCACTTCCACCAGCGCGTCCAGGCGTTCCTCGTCCAGTCCCTCGACCGCGGCCCGGGTCACCGCCCGGGCGTACTCGGGCGTCTGCAGCAGGCCCGGCACCACCGTGGTCTCCAGGGTGCGCATCCGGCTGGCCTGCGACTCCAGACTGATGAAGTCCCGGTAGGTGGGCGGCAGTACCCCGCGGTAGGCGTGCCACCAGTGGTGCCGTCCCCCGCGCTCCTCCGAGCCCGCCAGCATCAGCAGCAACTCGCGCAACTGGGCGTCCCGCACTCCGTAGGCGTCCAGGAGTAACCGCACATCGGCCGGTTTCACACCACTGGCGCCCGTCTCGACGCGGCTCACCTTCGACTGGTGCCAGCCCACGAGCCGGGCCGCCTCCCCGCTCGTGAGACCCGCACCGGTGCGCAGGGCGCGCAGTTCGGCGCCCAGTTTCCGGCGGCGCACCGCGGGACCGTTCTGCATGAGCCGCTCCTCACTCGCCAATACTCCATATGCGCCGCCCGAATACGGTCTGCCGTCGCAGCGTTCACCGCTTTGAGCGACAGATATATGCATAACTTGGTGGATCGCTCCCGTGACCGGCCGGGTGATGACAGTCTGGCGACGAAGCACCAGTCCGGGACCGTACTCGAACCAACCGCTCCGTGTCGGACCGCGGTCCCGTGGGAAAGGGGCGACCTCGCCATGGCAGACCTTCTGGAAGCATCCGTCACTCTGCCGAGCGATCCCGCCTCGGTGTCCGCGGCCCGCTCGTACGCGGTGGGAACCCTGGCGGAGTGGGGACTGCCGGCGGACACGGAGGCGGCCGACACGGTGCGCCTGATCGTCTCGGAACTCGCCACCAACGCCGTGCAGCACACCTTCGGGCAGTCGCCGACCTTCACGGTCGACCTCGCCCTGGTGCGGGACGAACGGCTGTGCATCGGCGTCACGGACAGTCATCCGCGTCTTCCCAGGAGACTCCCGGCCGCCGTCCAGCAGGACAACGGACGCGGCATGGTGATCATCCGCTGGCTCACCTCGGAGCGGGGCGGGCGGCTGCGGGTCCGCCGCACCCGCGAGGGGGGCAAGACGGTCCTCATCGAGCTGCCCTGGACCGTCCCGGCCCACCCGGTGACCGCGGCGGGCGAGCAGCGGGCCCAGGGTCTGCCCGGCGGCCGGAGGGCGCCCTGAGGGCCCTTGTGGGGCGCGGGCGGAGCGGGCCCGGCCCCAGGGGGCGTGGAGCGCGCCGACGGTCCCCTCGGTGCCCGAGGGGACCGCACGAGGGGATCGCCCTCGCCGCGCTACGGGTCAGCTGACCCGGCCGTACCAGACGCTCCTGGTCCAGATCTTCTGCAGCCTCACCACGTCCCCGGTCCTGGGGGCGTGCCAGATCTTGCCCTTACCGGCGTAGATGCCGACGTGGTAGACGCTGGAGCCCGAGTGGAAGAACACCAGGTCCCCGGCCTTGCGGTGCTTGGCCGAGACGTGGTGCGTCTTGTTGTACTGCTGGGCGGCCGTTCGAGGCAGCTTCTTGCCGGCCTTCTTGAACGAGTACAGCGTCAGCCCGGAGCAGTCGAACCTGCGTGGTCCGGTGGCCCCGTACCGGTAGGGGGAACCCTTCTTGGAGGCCGCGATCTGAAGTGCCTTCGTCGCGGTGGTCGCGGCCGAGGCATCGGTGGAGAGGCCGGGAACCACGATGGAGCCGCCGACGGCGGCGATGGTGAGGGCCGAGGCGGTGCCGGCCCGGACCATCAGCGACGGGACACGATTGAGCGCAGTCATGCGCAACCCTTCGTCAGCCGCCTGTGAAGGATGACCTGTCGGATTCGGGCTGGCGAAGTTGCCCGGCCGCGTTGCCGCGGCTTCACCCCAAGGGCTGCTCGAACCGGGCGTCGAAAGATTCGAACGTCCGTTCCGGCGACCCGTCTTGCCTGGGTCCTCCACTCCTGCCGATCCACTTCTGTCGACCGGGCACCCGGGCGGCGGCAGGACTCGGCGTCCGCCCGGATCGCCCCGCCGTTGTGGCGGGGTCTTGTCGTCAGTCAGGGATCTTCACTCACTCCAGTCAGAAAATCCCAACGGAATCGGGGATTTGTGGTGTTACTCACCACTCACCCGTTCGGGTGAACGTTAGTACGTCCGAGTGACCGTCAACTGCCGCTCATAGCCCCGGACCTGGGAGAACGCACCTCCCGTCCCAGGTCGGTGACCACCCCCGCACGGTCGTCGGAGGCTGGAAGAACGTTCTGCCGCTACTCCGTACGGGGGTACGTCGTTTGGGGCGTTTCGGCCGCGCCCGGAGTGTCGGGTCGACAGCCGCGCCGCTGCCGGACCGTCAGCCGCGCGGATCGGCCGGTGCCGTCGGAGGGGGTGTCCCGGAGCCGGGCGCTGCCCCTGGGGGCGGTGTCCCTGGGGGCGGTGCCCGGCGGTCCGGGTCGGTATGGGTGGGGCCATGTCGTGGTCATGAAGGGATCAAGGGCTGGTTAACGTCGGCGAAACTCCGACGAACTAGCGTGCCGATCCACGCCACCAGGGGTTTTTCTCTTACGGATGGAGCGGGATCGCCCAATCTGTCTGTGTGTTACATCTATCCCGTCGTGGTGGCTGCGGCAGCCGGACCCCGCACGGTCCGGAGCAAGGACTGTGAGGTGGGACGTGCAACTGACCCCGCACGAGCAAGAGAGGCTGCTGATCCATGTGGCGGCCGACGTGGCCGAGAAGCGCCGGGCCCGCGGGCTCAGGCTCAACCACCCGGAAGCGGTCGCCCTCATCACGGCGCACATCCTCGAGGGCGCCCGCGACGGCCGCGGCGTCGCCGAGCTGATGTCCTCGGGCCGCAAGCTCCTCACCCGGGACGACGTCATGCAGGGCGTGCCGGAGATGATCCACGACGTGCAGGTGGAGGCCACCTTCCCGGACGGCACCAAGCTCGTCACCGTCCACGACCCGATCGTCTGAGGGGGCGCGCCGTGATCCCCGGAGAGATCCTCTTCGCCGACGGCCCGGTCGTGTACAACGAGGGCCGCGCGACCACCCGGCTGACCGTGCTGAACGCCGCCGACCGCCCCGTCCAGGTCGGCTCCCACTACCACTTCGCCGAGGCCAACCCCGGCCTGGAGTTCGACCGCTCCGCCGCGCGCGGCAAGCGGCTGAACGTCCCCGCCGGCACCGCCGTGCGCTTCGAGCCGGGCATCCCCGTCGACGTCGAACTCGTCCCGCTCACCGGCGCCCGCGTCGTGCCCGGGCTGCGCGGCGAGACCGGAGGTGCCCTCGATGCCTGAGATCTCCCGCGCCGCCTACGCCGACCTGTTCGGCCCCACCACCGGCGACCGCATCCGGCTCGCCGACACCGACCTGCTGATCGAGGTCGAGGAGGACCGCTGCGGCGGGCCCGGACGCGCCGGGGAGGAGGCGGTCTTCGGCGGCGGCAAGGTCATCCGGGAGTCGATGGGCCAGTCGCGTGCCACGCGCGCGGAGGGCACCCCCGACACGGTGATCACCGGGGCCGTCGTCGTCGACCACTGGGGCGTCGTCAAGGCCGACGTCGGCATCCGCGACGGCCGCATCACCGGGATCGGCAAGGCCGGCAACCCCGACACCATGGACGGCGTCCACCCCGACCTGGTCCTCGGCCCGGAGACCGAGGTCATCGCGGGCAACGGGCGCATCCTCACGGCCGGCGCGATCGACGCGCACGTCCACTTCATCTGCCCGCAGATCGCCGACGAGGCCCTGGCCTCCGGCATCACCACCCTGGTCGGTGGCGGCACCGGCCCGGCCGAGGGCTCCAAGGCGACCACGGTCACCCCGGGCCCCTGGCACCTGGCCCGGATGCTGGAGGCGATGGAGGCCTACCCGCTGAACATCGGCTTCCTCGGCAAGGGCAACACCGTCTCGCACGAAGCCATGCTCTCCCAGATCCGCGGCGGCGCGCTGGGCCTGAAGCTGCACGAGGACTGGGGCTCCACCCCGGCCGTCATCGACGCCGCGCTGACGGTCGCCGACCGCACCGGCATCCAGGTCGCCATCCACACCGACACCCTCAACGAGGCCGGGTTCGTGGACGACACGCTCGCCGCGATCGGCGGCCGCGGCATCCACGCCTACCACACGGAGGGCGCCGGCGGCGGCCACGCCCCGGACATCATGACCGTCGTCTCCGAGCCGCACGTGCTGCCCAGCTCGACGAACCCGACCCGGCCGTTCACCGTCAACACCGCCGAGGAACACCTCGACATGCTGATGGTGTGCCACCACCTCAACGCGGCCGTACCGGAGGACCTGGCGTTCGCCGAGTCCCGGATCAGGCCGTCCACGATCGGCGCGGAGGACGTCCTGCACGACCTGGGCGCCATCTCCATCATCTCCTCCGACTCCCAGGCCATGGGCCGGGTCGGCGAGGTCATCATGCGGACCTGGCAGACCGCCCACGTGATGAAGGGGCGGCGCGGGCCGCTCCCGGGCGACGGGCGCGCGGACAACCTGCGGGTACGGCGCTACGTCGCCAAGTACACGATCAACCCGGCCCTCGCCCAGGGCCTGCACCGGGAGATCGGCTCCGTCGAGACCGGCAAGCTCGCCGACCTGGTGCTGTGGGAGCCCGCGTTCTTCGGGGTCAAGCCGCACCTCGTGCTCAAGGGCGGCCAGATCGCGTACGCGCAGATGGGCGACGCCAACGCCTCGATCCCGACACCCCAGCCGGTGCTGCCCCGGCCGATGTACGGGGCGATCGGGCGGGCCCCCGCCGCGAACTCCGTCAACTTCGTGGCGCCCCTCGCCGTCGAGGACGGACTGCCCGAGCGGCTCGGGCTCGGCAAGCGGTTCGTGGCGATCGAGTCGACGCGCGGGGTCACCAAGGCGGACATGCGGGAGAACGACGCCCGGCCGCACGTCCGGATCGACCCCGACAGCTTCGCCGTGCACATCGACGGCGAACTGGTCGAGGCCGTCCCGGCCGCGGAACTGCCCATGGCCCAGCGCTACTTCCTCTTCTGAGGTGGCGGCGATGACACGCGCGGCGCTGCTCGTCCTGGCCGACGGCCGCTTCCCCGCCGGAGGGCACGCGCACTCCGGCGGGGCCGAGGCCGCGGTCAGGGCGGGACGGATCACCGGGGCCGCGAGCCTGGAGGAGTTCTGCCGGGGACGGCTGCACACGGCCGGTCTGGTCGCCGCGGCGCTGGCCGCGGCCGCCGCACTCGGCGCCTCCCCGGCGGAGCTGGACGCGGCGGCGGACGCGCGGACCCCGTCACCCGCCCTGCGGGCCGCCGCGCGCCGGCTCGGACGGCAGCTGCTGCGGGCCGCCCGCACCGCGTGGCCGTCGGCCGAACTCGAGGCGCTGGGTCGGGCGTTCCCCAAGGGCGCGCATCAGCCGGTGGTGCTCGGGCTCGCCGCCCGGGCGGCCGGACTCGGGCCGCAGGATGCCGCCCACTGCGCCGTGTACGAGAGCGTGAGCGGCCCGGCGACGGCCACCGTGCGGCTGCTGAGCCTCGATCCGTTCGACGCCACCGCCGTGCTGGCCCGGCTGGCCCCGGAGCTGGACCTGGTGGCGGACCGGGCGGTGGAGGCGGCGCGGGAGGCGGCCGACGGCGACCTCGACGCACTGCCGGCCGCCTCGGCGCCCCTGCTGGAGATCGGCGCGCAGTGGCACGCCGACTGGCCCGTACGGCTGTTCGCCTCGTAAGGGGGCGCCGCCTCCCGGTGCCCACCCACCCCGCCCTCCACCAGGGTCCGCCATCTCTCACCCCCTCACCTTCGCGTCCCCGTGACTCCCCCCGCCGTCAGGAGCCGTACATGCACCTCGACCACAGCCACACCACCGCCCACCCCCACGGCCCCGCCGCCGTCGGCGCGGACGCGCGCCGTCCCGACGGTTCCCGCCGCGCCCTCCGTATCGGGCTCGGCGGCCCCGTGGGTTCCGGGAAGACCGCGACCGTCGCCGCCCTCTGCCGCGCCCTGCGCGAGGAGCTGTCCCTCGCGGTCGTCACGAACGACATCTACACCCGGGAGGACGCCGAGTTCCTGCTGCGGGAGGCCGTCCTGCCCCCGGAGCGGATCACGGCCGTGGAGACGGGAGCCTGCCCGCACACCGCGATCCGGGACGACATCTCCGCCAACCTCGAAGCGGTGGAGGACCTCGAGGACGCCGTCGGACCGCTGGACCTCATCCTCGTCGAGTCCGGCGGGGACAACCTCACCGCGACCTTCTCCAAGGGCCTGGTGGACGCGCAGATCTTCGTCATCGACGTGGCCGGCGGCGACGACATCCCGCGCAAGGGCGGCCCCGGCGTGACCACCGCCGACCTGCTCGTCGTCAACAAGACCGACCTCGCGCCGTACGTCGGCTCCGACCTCGCCCGGATGGCCGCCGACGCCAAGGCGCAGCGCGCCGAACTGCCCGTCGTCCTCCAGTCGCTGCGCGGCGGGGGCACCGTCGCCGACGTGGCCGCCTGGGTGCGGGAGCGGCTCGCCGCGTGGACGGCATGACGGCCACCGGGGTACGGGCGAGTGCCCGGATCGTCGCCCGGGCCGACGGACGCGGCGGTACGGCGCTGCCCGTGCTGGACGGCGCCGGCCCGCTGGCGCCGCGCCGCACCCGGGCCACCGGTGGCGAGGCACGGGTCATGGTCGTCGGGGCGATGAGCGGCCCGCTCGGCGGCGACCGCTTCACCCTGGAGGCCGAGGCCGGACCGGGCGCCCGGCTGCACGTCGGGTCGGCGGCCGCCACCATCGCGCTGCCGGGCCAGGCCAAGGGCGGCGCCCGCTACGACGTACGGCTCACCGTGGCGGACGGCGGCGAACTGCACTGGCTGCCTGAGCAGTTGATCTGCGCGGCCGGGAGCGACCTGAAGGTCGTCACCCGCGTCGAGGCCGGCCCGGCGGCGCGGCTGGTGCTGCGCGAGGAACAGGTGCTGGGCCGGGCCGGGGAGCAGCCCGGGCGGCTCGCCGGCAGGCTCACCGTGCGGGTCGGCGGACGGACCGTGCTGGACCAGGAGCTGGCCTGCGGGCCCGGCGCGCCGGGCGGCTGGGACGGTCCCGCCGTGCTCGCGGGACACCGGGCCGTCGGGCAACTGCTCGTCCTGCGGCCCGAGTTCTCAGGTGAGCCGGTGGCGGCGCGGATGCTGGGGGAGTCCGTCTCGGTCATGCCGCTCGCGGGGCCCGCCGTGCTGGTGAGCGGCGTGGCACCCGACGCCCTGCGGCTGCGCCGCGCCCTGGACGAGGCACTGGCACAGTTGGGCGGGTGATCCGGGCCGGTGATCCGAGGCGCTCCGCGGCACTCCGCGGCACTCCGCTCAGCGGTACCCGACCGTCCGCTTATCGGATTGGCAAAGAAGGGCCACGACCCCTGTTCTCAGGCGGCTCACAGCCGCGAGGATGCCCCCTGGCCATTCGCAACGACGTACGGGGAGAGCCCACTTGAGGGACAACAGACCGAAAAGCCGCCTGCTGGCGCTCGGTTCGGCGGGAGCGCTGGTCACGGCCACGCTGATAGCCGGCGCGGTGACGGCGCCCGCGGCCAGCGCGGACAGCCGGCACGGCCGGGACCGCGAAGCCCGGGGCGCCGAGGTCGCCGCCGCCCGGGCCGCCCGGGCCGGGATCGACTGGCAGGACTGCCCGGCCGACTGGGGACTGGAGAAGCCCATCCAGTGCGGCTGGGTCTCGGTACCCCTGGACTACGCCCACCCGAACGGCAAGCAGATCAAGCTCGCCGTGGACCGCGTCGGCAGCACCGGGACCGCGGGCGAGCGCCAGGGCGCCCTGGTCTACAACCCCGGCGGTCCGGGCGCCTCCGGCATGCGCTTCCCGCGCCGGGTCACCACCAAGAACGCCCTGTGGGCGAACGCGGCCAAGGCCTACGACTTCGTGGGCTTCGACCCGCGCGGCGTCGGCCACTCCGCCCCCATCTCCTGCGTCGACCCGCAGGAGTTCGTCAAGGCGCCCAAGGCCGACCCGGTCCCCGACACCGAGGCCGACAAGCGCGCGCAGCGCAAGCTCGCCCGCGAGTACGCCGACGGCTGCCACGAGCGCAGCGGCGCGATGCTGGCGCAGATGACCACGCCCAACAGCGCCCGTGACCTGGACGTCATCCGGGCGGCGCTGGGCGAGAAGAAGCTCAACTACCTCGGCGTCTCCTACGGCACCTACCTGGGCGCCGTCTACGGCACCCTGTTCCCGGGTCACGTCCGCCGCATGATCGTCGACAGCGTCGTCGACCCCTCGCGCGAGAAGATCTGGTACGAGGCCAACCTGGACCAGGACGTCGCCTTCGAGGGCCGCTGGAAGGACTGGGAGGACTGGGTCGCGAAGAACGACGCCGCCTTCCACCTCGGCACCACCCGCGCCGCCGTCCAGGCCCAGTGGCTGCGGCTGCGCGCCACCGCGAAGCAGAGCCCGATCGGCGGGGTCGTCGGCCCGGCCGAGCTGATCTCCTTCTTCCAGAGCGCCCCGTACTACGACTCCTCGTGGGTGCCGGTCGCCACCGTGTTCGCCAAGTACGTCGCCGGCGACACCCAGGCCCTGGTCGACGCCGCCGCTCCCGACCTGTCGGACACGGCGGGCAACATCTCCGCGGAGAACGGCAACGCCGTCTACACCGCCGTCGAGTGCACCGACGCCAAGTGGCCCACCGACTGGCGCACCTGGGACCGCGACAACACCCGGCTCAACCGGGACTACCCGTTCATGACCTGGGCCAACGCCTGGCTGAACCTGCCCTGCGCCACCTGGCCGGTCAGGCAGCAGTCGCCCGTGGAGGTCGGGACGCACCGGGGCCTGCCGCCGGTGCTGATCGTGCAGTCCACCCGGGACGCCGCCACGCCGTACCCGGGCGCCGTCGACCTGCACCGCCGTTTCAAGGGCTCCCGCCTGATCACCGAGCAGGGCGCGGGTTCGCACGGCGTCACCGGTCTGGTGAACCCGTGCATCAACGAGCGGGTGGACACCTACCTGCTCACCGGCAAGCTGGACACCGCCGACGTGACCTGCGCGCCGCACGCGACGCCCCAGCCGTAACCGGCCGGTCCGCAAGCGGTGAGGAAGGGGCGGCCGTGCTCCACGGCCGCCCCTTCCTCATGCCCCCGGCCAGGCGTCCTCGGCCGCGTAGTCGACGAGGGCGGGACAGGCGCGCGCCGGCACCGGGAAGCGGGAGCGCCGGTCCCGGGCGGTGAGTTCACCGCGCGGCCAGTCCACGGTCTGCGGCAGGCCGCGGGCGTACGACACGACCCCACGCCGCGTCCCGGCCCCCGCTCCGCGACGCCGCCGTCACCTCCCGGCCGTCCCGCACCAGCGCGTCCACCACCGGCCGCCCCACCTGTCCGGTCGCCCCGATCACCACAGCGCGCCTCATGCGCCGACCGTACGGTGACCGCCTCCCGGGGGCCGGGGCTGTTCTGCCGACGGCCGGGGCCGCACGGGCCCCGGGTCAGCCGAGGGGGGTCCGGGGGAACCGGCGTTCCCGCGCGCCCTTGGCCGCCGCCTGCTCCGCCTTGACGTCGGCCGCGTACCGGTCCACGTACTCCTGCCCGGACAGCGCCAGGACGGCGTACATGATCTCGTCGGTGACGGCACGCAGGACGGTCTTCTCGCCTTCCATGCCGGCATAGCGGGAGAAGTCGAGGGGCTCGCCGAAGCGGATGCCGACGCGGCGGATGTGCGGGACGACCTTGCCGGGCGGCTGCGCCTCGAACGTGCCGATCATCGCGCAGGGCACGACCGGGACGCCGGCCTTCAGGGCCATCACGGCGACGCCGACCTTGCCCTTGTACAGCCGGCCGTCGTGGGAGCGGGTGCCCTCGGGATAGATGCCGAGCAGCTCGCCCTTGTCCAGCACGCACAGGCCCTCGCGGATCGCCGCCCGGCCCGCGTCCTTGCCCGACCGGTCCACCGGGATCTGCCCGGCCCCCCGGAAGAAGAACGCGGTCAGCCGGCCCTTGATCCCCGGGCCGGTGAAGTACTCGGCCTTGGCGAGGAAGGTGATCCGGCGCCTCAGGATCGCCGGCATCAGGAAGTGGTCGGAGAACGACAGGTGGTTGCCCGCGACGATGGCGGGGCCCGTCGCGGGGACGTGCTCCAGCCCTTCGATCCGGGGGCGGAACAGCAGCCTCAGCAGGGGCCCCAGGAGGACGTACTTGAGCAGGTAGTAGAACACGGCTCTCTCCTCACTCGACCGGCTCCGTAGGAGACCGGCGTTTCCCCAGGCCGACACGGGGATCACGGGCGTGGACCGATGTGCGCCTGCCGTCATCTGTAACCGTGTTCGGGCGGTCCTATGCTGCCCCGGCGCCGAGTCGGCTGAGGGCACGTCAGAGATCCGGCCCCGTCCGGCGTCGCCGGACGGGGCCGGATCTCTGACCGCCACCGGTGCCCGGACGGGCTGCGGAGGTCGGGACGGCCGGGGTGTCAGCCTGTGTAGGAGGCGAAGACCCGCGTGTAGTCCCAGTTGGACTGGGAGACGCCGGAGCAGCTGTCGGCCGGGCCGCCGGTGCACGGGCGGTCGCGGTTGGCGGACCAGAAGGTCAGCCGGGCCAGGTGGTGCTGCTGGGCGTAGGCGAGGATGGTGCGGAAGTCGTTCACCGTGACGGTCTCGTTGTTGTCGGTGATTCCGTTCATGGACGAGATGCCCATGTCGCGGTAGGCCTGGTCGTCGCTGTAGTGGTAGGCGTTCTTGAGCGCGTTCTTCAGGCCCTCGGCGGCCTGCGTGGTGAGGTTGCCCATGTTCTGTCCGGCGCCGCCGAAGTCGAACGGCATGATGGCCCAGGCGTCGACGCTCAGCCCGGACGCGGCGGCCCGGTTGATGAGGCCGGTGTCCGGGCCGGACTGCCCGGTGCCGATGGTGATGTACACCTTCAGGCCGGGGTTGTTGGCCTTCACCGTCTTCAGCGCGTCCACGGTGCGCTGCTGCACGGTGGCGTTGCCGTAGGCGTCGGCCTCGAGGTCGATGTCGATCGCCTTCAGACCGTAGGCGTTGACGACCTTCTGGTAGGCGCCGGCGAGTTCGCCCGCGCTGGAGCAGGAGCTCTCCAGCTTGTTGCCGCTGTAGCCGCCGAAGGACGGGATCACGTCACCGCCGTTGGCCCGCACGGTGGCGACCGTCTGCTGGTCGACCCCGCCGGTCAGCGGGCGGCTGCCGTCCCACTGCGGGTTGCAGTAACCGTTGCTGAGCACGAAGGCGAGGGTGAACCACTTCACGCCGGTGGCGTTGGTGATCGTGGTCGGGCTGGGCGGGCTGCCCCAGCCGTTGTAGAGGTACGGTGCCACGGCCATCGGCGCGGCGGGCGCCGGGGTGGTGTCCGAGGCGGGGGCGTTCCACTTCTGGTTGGCGCCGCCGCCGCAGGTCCAGATCTGTACGCGGCTGCCGTTGGCGGAGTTGTTGTCGGTGACGTCCAGGCACTTGTCGGCCTGCGGGTTGACGATGTCGTGGGCGGCGCTGACGGTCCACTTCTGGTTGGGGCCGCCGGTACAGGTCCACAGCTGCGCCTTGGCACCGTCGGCGGTCGCGTTGCCGGTGACGTCGAGGCACTTGCCGAGGGCGCGGATCGTGCCGTCGCCGCCGACCGTCCACTGCTGGGCGCCGGTGCCGTTGCAGTCGTAGAGCTGGACGGGTGTGCCGTCCGCGGAGTTGGCGCCGGCGACGTCGAGGCACTTGCCGGCGAGGCCCGTGATGGCGCCGGTGGCGGCCTGGGCGGGTGAAGCGCTGAGCAGCGCGGCGGACAGGGTGAGCGCGGAGACCGACAGGGCGGCGCATGCGGGGAAGTACCTGGCTCTGGCCATGGCGGGGCGGCCTTCCGTGGGGGGTGGGGTGCTCGGGCCGCGTTCGCCTCGCGAACGGCCGAGCGCATGGGGGGAGTGGGGTCGCCCGGAGAAACTAAAGGTACGGACCAGTTCCGTCAAGCCATGAAGTAAGACGTGCAGGAAGTAAGTCCGTCCGCCCGCCGAGTTGTTGACGCCTGGTAGAGGTCGGAGTACAAACCCTGAGAGCGCTCTCGCCCCTGCTGCTCCGCCAGCCCTCACGCCCGCCCACCCGGCATCCGGAGATCCCCCATGCAGTCTTCCTCCCCTGCGCTCAGGCGCAGACCGGCAGCCCGCCCGGCGCGCCCCCGCACGGTGGCGGTCCTGGTGATCGCCCTGATCGCGGCCTGCTTCCTCGCCGTGACGCCCTCGCCCGCACGGGCCGCCGACCAGTTGCTGTCCCAAGGGCGCCCCGCCACCGCGTCCTCCACCGAGAACGCGTCCTTCCCCGCGACCGCGGCTGTCGACGGCAACTCCGGCACCCGCTGGTCCTCGGCCTTCGCCGATCCCCAATGGCTCCAGGTGGACCTCGGCTCCGTCCAGCAGATCACTCGCGTCACGCTCACCTGGGAAGCCGCCTACGCCAAGGCCTACCAGCTGCAGACCTCCACCGACGGGGCCACCTGGACGACGGCCTATTCGACCACGAACGCCACCGGCGGCACCCAGAACCTGACCGTCACCGGCAGCGGCCGGTACGTGCGCCTCTACGGGACCGCCCGGGCCACCCCGTACGGCTACTCCCTCTGGGAGTTCCAGGTCTACGGTCCCGGCGGCGGCACCACCCCGCCGGACGACTTCTGGGGCGGCACCAGCGACATCCCGCCCGCGCAGAACGCCGTAGAGGTGAAGATCCTCAACCGCACCAACGGCAAGTACCCCGACAGCCAGGTCTACTGGAGCTTCAACGGCCAGACGCACTCCATCGCCGAACAGCCCTACCTCGACATGCCGGCGAACTCCGCGGGCCGCATGTACTTCTACCTGGGCTCGCCCAACAGTCCCTACTACGACTTCATCGAGTTCACGGTCGGCAACAACGTCTTCAACGGCAACACCACACGCGTCGACGCCTTCGGCCTGAAACTCGCCATGCGGCTGCACGCCAAGGACGGCTACGACGTCGAGGTGGGCGAGAACCGGCAGACCTTCGCCGAGGACCGCGCCACCACGTTCCAGCGCTTCACCGACGCGGTCCCGTCCCAGTTCAAGGTGCTGGCCCAGACCCAGGCCCCGTATCGCATCATCGCCCCCGGCAGCGACCCGAGCTTCCGAGCGGGCGGGGCCAACGCCGGCTACTTCACCTCCTACGCCCAGTCCGTCGGCGTGAACGCGGCCACCTCCGACATCTTCGGCTGCGCCGCCTCCCTGGCCGGCAACCCGGACATGTGCGCGGCCCTCAACCGTCACGTGGCCACGCTGCCGGCCTCCCAGCAGGCCGACCCGAGCCAGTACTACAAGGCCGCCCCGGCGAACTACTACGCCAAGTTCTGGCACGACAACGCCATCAACCACCTCGCGTACGGCTTCCCCTACGACGACGTGGCGGGTCAGTCCTCCTTCGTGTCCCACGGCAGCCCGCAGTGGCTGCTGGTCGCCGTCGGCTGGTGACGACCCCACCGGGGCCGCGAGGCTGACCGCGGGGCCGGCGCACCGGACGGTGTCGCCGGCCCCGCACGGACCGTGTCTCAGCTCCCCCCGCTCACCCCGTCCCCCTTGTCCGCCTCACCGAGCACCTTCTCCAGCGCGCCCAGCGCGGAGCGCAGCTCGTCGGCGGTGATGGTCAGCGGCGGCGCCAGCCGGATGGTGGAGCCGTGGGTGTCCTTGACCAGGACCCCCTCCTCCATGAGCCGCGCGCTGACCTCCCGGCCGGTGCCGAGGGCCGGGTCCACGTCCACGCCCGCCCACAGACCGCGCGAGCGGAAGCCGACCACGCCCCGGCCGGTCAGCGCGGTCAGCCCGTCCCGCAGGATCACGCCCAGTTCGGCCGCCCGGCGCTGGAACTCACCGGTCTCCAGCAGCTCGACCACCGCCGTGCCGACCGCCGCCGCCAGCGGGTTGCCGCCGAACGTCGACCCGTGCTCGCCCGGCCGCAGCACACCCAGCACCTCCCGCCGGGCCACCACCGCCGACACCGGCACGATCCCGCCGCCCAGCGCCTTGCCCAGCAGCAGCACGTCCGGGACGACGTCCTCGTGCTCGACGGCCAGGGTGCGGCCGGTGCGGCCCAGGCCCGACTGGATCTCGTCCGCGACGAACAGACAGCCCGCGCGGCGGGTCAGCTCCCGCACCCCGGCCAGATAGCCGTCGTCGGGGATGACGACGCCCGCCTCGCCCTGGATCGGTTCGAGCAGCACCGCCGCCGTCGTCTCGTCGACCGCCGCCTCCAGCGCGGCGAGGTCGTTGTACGGCACGATCCGGAAGCCGGGCGTGAACGGGCCGAAGCCCGCCCGGGCCGTCTCGTCGGTGGAGAAGCTGACGATCGTCGTCGTCCGGCCGTGGAAGTTGTCCGCCGCCACGACGATGGTGGCCCGGTCGGCGGGGACGCCCTTGACGTCGTACGCCCACTTCCGCGCGACCTTGATGCCGCTCTCCACCGCTTCCGCGCCGGTGTTCATCGGCAGCACCATGTCGAGGCCGGTCAGCGCGGCGAGCCGCTCGGCGAACCCGGCGAGCCGGTCGTGGTGGAACGCCCGCGAGGTGAGCGTCAGCCGGTCCAGCTGGCGGTGCGCGGCCTCGATGAGCGCCGGGTGGCGGTGGCCGAAGTTGAGGGCGGAGTAGCCGGCCAGCAGGTCGAGGTAGCGGCGGCCCTCGACGTCCTCCACCCAGGTGCCCTCGGCGCGCGCCACCACCACCGGCAGCGGGTGGTAGTTGTGCGCGAGGACCGGTTCCTCCGCGCGGATCAGGTCGGCGGAGGTGCGGGAGCGGGCGGGTGCGGTCATCAGCGGATCTCCTGGGTGCAGCACTTGATGCCGCCGCCGGCCTTGTGGAACTCGGAGAGGTCGACGGGGACGGGGACGTAGCCGTGGTCGGTGAGCCGGGCGGCGAGCGCCTCGGCCCGGGGTGCGATGAAGACATGGCGGCCGTCGGACACGGAGTTGAGGCCGAACGTCATCGCGTCCTCGCGGCCGGCGAGCACCGCGTCCGGGTACAGCCGGGCGAGCACCTCGCGGCTGCCGGGGGTGAACGCCTCCGGGTAGTAGACGATGTTGTCGTCGTCGAGGACGAACAGCGCCGTGTCCAGGTGGTAGAAGTACGGGTCCACCAGCGTCAGGCTGATCACCGGGTGGCCGAGGAACTCCTGCAGTTCCCGGTGGGCCTCCCGGGTGGTGCGGAATCCCGTGCCGGCGAGCACGTACCGCCCGGTCCACACCAGGTCGCCCTCGCCCTCGGAGACCGACGCGGGGCGGTGCACGGTGTAGCCCGCCCGGGTGAACCAGGTGTCGTAGTGGACCGACTCGGGGCGCCGCTCGGGGGCGTGGAACAGGGAGCCGAAGACGCGGCCGCCGACGACGAACGCCGAGTTCGCGGCGAAGACCATGTCCGGCAGGCCGGGCACCGGATCGAGGGTGTCGACGGTGTGCCCATGGGCGCGGTAGGCGCGGATCAGCGCCTGCCACTGCTCCCGGGCGAGGTCGACGTCGACGGGGGTGTCGGGACGCATCCAGGGATTGATCGCGTACTGCACGGCGAAGTGTCTGGGTTCGCAGACGAGGAAGCGCCGGGGGCGCGGCACACGGGTGTCGGGCACAGAGGGGTTCCTCCGCTTTCCTGCGGTGTCACTGAGGGTGCCACCACCGTAGGAAGCGGTGACGACGGCCGACAAGGACGCAGAGCTGCGCGTGTGCGCATGATCGCTGCGTTGTCCGCGGCGACGACGCAGCAGTGCTGCGCGCCGCGAGGTTTACTCCGGCGCCGGGTGCGTCGCGCCCGCCTCCGGGCTTTCCGGGAGGAGATGGGACAGCACCATCACGCTGATCGTCTTCCGGATGAACGGTTCGGCGCGGATGCGCTCCAGCACCTCCTCGAAGTGCTCCACGTCCCGCGCCCGCACGTGCAGCAGCGCGTCCGCGCCGCCCGTCACCGTCATCGCCGCCGTGATCTCCGGATGGTTGCGCACCACCTCGGCCAGGCGCCGGGGCGGGGCCGCGCCCTCGCAGTACACCTCCACGTACGCCTCCGTGCGCCAGCCCAGCGCCGACGGCCGCACCGTCGCCGTGAACCCGGTGATCACACCCGCCTCCCGCAGCCGGTCCACCCGCCGTTTCACCGCCGTGGACGACAGCCCGACGGCCGCGCCGATCTCGGCGAAACTGGTCCTGGCGTTCGCCATCAGCGCGGTGACGATCTTCCGGTCGAGGTCGTCGAAAGGGGCGGCCCTGCTGTTCATGCGGGCACTGTATCCAGCGCCGGCGCCCGCACCCGGACCGTGCCGCCGGCCGCGTGGCGCAGGGCCGGTACCCGTGCAGCGCCATGTCCCGCGCCGCCGATTGCTCCTACACTCCAGCCTCATGCTGCGCGCCCTCGCCGTCGACGACGAACGCCCCTCGCTGGAGGAACTCCTCTACCTGCTCGGCGCCGACCCACGCGTCGGCAGCGTCGAGGGCGCCGGGGACGCCACCGAGGCCCTGCGCCGCATCACCCGCGCCCTGGAGTCCGGGCCGGCCGGTCCCGAGGCCGTCGACGTCGTCTTCCTCGACGTCCAGATGCCCGGCCTCGACGGCCTGGAGCTGGCCCGGCTGCTCACCGGCTTCGCCCGGCCCCCGCTGGTCGTGTTCGTCACCGCGCACGAGGACTTCGCGGTCCGCGCCTTCGACCTGAAGGCCGTCGACTACGTCCTCAAACCGGTCCGCAAGGAGCGCCTGGCGGAGGCCGTCCGGCGGGCCGCCGAACTGCGCGGCGCCGCACCGCCGATACCCGTGCACGAACCCGACCCCGACCACCTCCCCGTCGAACTCGGCGGCGTCACCCGCTTCGTGGCCGTCGACGACATCACGCACGTCGAGGCCCGCGGCGACTACGCCCGCCTGCACACCGACCGCGGCAGCCACCTCGTGCGCATCCCGCTGTCCACCCTGGAGGACCGCTGGCGCGCCCGCGGCTTCGTCCGCATCCACCGCCGCCACCTTGTCGCCCTGCGCCACATCGGCGAACTCCGCCTGGACGCGGGCACCGTGAGCGTCCTCATCGGCGGCGAGGAACTCCAGGTCAGCCGGCGCCACACCCGCGAGCTGCGCGACCTGCTGCTGCGCCGGAGCGCCGGATGAGGGGACAGCCCGCCGGGCCCGCCGAACGCCGCGTCACCGTCACCGGACCGCCCCGCCGCACCCGGCGGACCCCGGGCCACCACCGCCCGCGCACCGAGATCGACGAGCAGACCCCCCTGGGACACACCTACGTCCGCTCCCTCATGCGCACCCAGCTGCGCGCCGCCCTCGCCGTCCTCGCGGTCCTCGTGCTGCTCGTCGGCCCGCTCCCGCTGGTCTTCGCCGCCGCCCCCGAGGCCCGCCGGCTGGAGTGGCTGGTGCTCGGCTGCTGCCTCTACGGCCCGCTGATCCTGCTCGCCCGCTGGTACGTGCGCCGCGCCGAACGCAACGAACGCGACTTCGTCCGGCTGGTCGAGGACCGGTGAACCCGAACTTCTCGGTGCCCGCCGTCGCCCTCGTCGTCGTGGCGACCGTGCTCGTCGGCGCCTTCGGCCTGCGCATCTCCCGGACCACCTCCGACTTCTACGTCGCCTCGCGCACCGTCGGCCCCCGGCTCAACGCGGCCGCCATCAGCGGCGAGTACCTGTCCGCCGCCTCCTTCCTGGGCATCGCCGGGCTGGTCCTCGTCCAGGGCCCCGACATGCTCTGGTACCCGGTCGGCTACACCGCCGGCTACCTGGTGCTGCTGCTGTTCGTCGCCGCCCCGCTGCGCCGCTCCGGCGCGTACACCCTGCCCGACTTCGCCGAGGCCCGGCTGGCCTCCCGGGCGGTGCGCCGGCTCGCGGGCGCCTTCGTCGTCGGCGTCGGCTGGCTCTACCTGCTGCCCCAGCTCCAGGGCGCCGGACTGACCCTGGCCGTCCTCACCGGCGCCCCCGGCCCGCTCGGCGGGATCGTCGTCGCCGTCGTGGTGGTGGCCACCGTCGCCGCGGGCGGCATGCGCAGCATCACCTTCGTGCAGGCCTTCCAGTACTGGCTCAAGCTCACCGCCCTGCTGGTGCCCGCGCTGTTCCTGGTCCTCGCCTGGCAGGGCGACGGCGCGCCCCGGCACGCCTTCGACGAACCGGCCGCCTTCCGCGAACGCCGTGCCGTCCGCGTCCAGGACACCGTCGACCTGCGCCTGGACCGCCCGCTGACCGTGGACGTGACCGGCACCGTCGACGGCCGCCCGCACGACGGCACCCGGCTGCGGCTGCCCGCCGGCACCCACCGCGTCGCCGCCGGCACCCGCCTGGCCTTCGCCGCGGGCGCTCCCGTCCCGGCCGCCGACCGGGGCACGGGCGGCGGCATGTCCACCTCGCTCGCCGCGGCCCGCGAGGAACGCCCGCTGTACGCCACGTACGGCCTGATCCTCGCCACCTTCCTCGGCACGATGGGCCTGCCGCACGTCGTGGTCCGCTTCTACACCAGCCCGCACGGGGTCGCCGCCCGCCGCACCACGGTCGCCGTGCTGGCCCTGATCGGCGCGTTCTACCTGCTGCCGCCCGCCTACGGCGCCCTCGCCCGCCTCTACACCCCCGACCTGGCCCTCACCGGCGACGCCGACGCGGCCGTCCTGCTGCTGCCGGACCGGCTGGTCGGCGGGCTCGGCGGCGATCTGCTCGGGGCGCTGGTGGCGGGCGGTGCCTTCGCCGCGTTCCTGTCCACCGCGTCGGGGCTGACCATGGCGGTCGCCGGCGTCCTCGCCCAGGACGTGCTGCCCGCACGCGGCGTACGGCACTTCCGGCTCGGCACGGTGCTGGCCATGGCGGTGCCGCTCGCGGCCTGCGCGGTGGTCGGCGGGATGCCGGTCGCCGACGCCGTCGGGCTCGCCTTCGCCGTCTCGGCGTCGTCCTTCTGCCCGCTGCTCGTCCTCGGCATCTGGTGGCGCGGGCTGACCCCGCCCGGCGCGGCCGCCGGCATGCTGGTGGGCGGTGGCTGCGCCTTCCTCGCGGTCGCCGCGACCATGGCGGGCCTGCCGGGTACCGGCCCGCTGCACGCCCTGCTCGCCTGGCCGGCGCTGTGGTCGGTGCCGCTCGGCTTCCTCACCATGGTCGTGGTGTCCCTGGCGACCCCCGCCCGGGTGCCGCCCGGCACGGCCGCGATCCTGGCCCGCTTCCACCTCCCGGAGGAACTGCGCGCGGAGGTACCGGCGTGACACCCCGGCGCGCACCCTCGCCCCCCGCGCTCCCCGAGCCCGCCCGGGCGGCCGCGTGACCGGGTTCCTCGCGGGCCTGTGCGTCGCCGTGCTGCCGCTGCTCGCCGCGGGATTCTGGCTCGGCCGGCGCACCGCACGGCCGCGCAGCCTCGGCGGGCTCGGCACGCCCGTCGAGCACGCCACCTTCCAGACCCTGCACACCGCCTCCCTCGCCGCGCCCCCGCTGCGGGCGGGCCTGACGGAGGAGACCGCCCGGAAGTCGGCGCGCCGGCTGCGCACCCTGCTCGGCACGGACGCGCTGTGCCTGACCGACCGCGAGGAGGTGCTGGTCTGGGACGGCGTGGGCGGCCACCACCGCGCGGAGATCATGGACCGGCTCGCCGCCCCGCTGGACACCGGCCGCGGCGAGGCGTTCCCGCTGGCCTGCGCCGACCCCGACTGCCCGGCCCGCTGGGCGGTGGTCGCCCCGCTCACCGTCGACGACCGGGTGCACGGCGCGCTCGTCGCCTGCGCCCCGCGCGAGTCCGCCGTGCTGGCCCGGGCGGCCGGTGAGGTGGCCCGCTGGGTGAGCGTCCAGCTGGAGCTGGCCGACCTCGACCGGTCCCGGACGAAGCTGATCGAGGCCGAGGTCAGGGCCCTGCGCGCACAGATCTCCCCGCACTTCATCTTCAACTCGCTCGCGGTGATCGCCTCGTTCGTGCGCACCGACCCCGAGCGCGCCCGCGAGCTGCTGCTGGAGTTCGCCGACTTCACCCGCTACTCGTTCCGCAGGCACGGCGACTTCACCACCCTCGCCGACGAACTGCACGCCATCGACCACTACCTGGCCCTGGTCCGCGCCCGCTTCGGCGACCGTCTCGCCGTCACCCTCCAGATCGCGCCCGAGGCACTGCCGGTCGCGCTGCCCTTCCTGTGCCTCCAGCCGCTGGTCGAGAACGCCGTCAAGCACGGTCTGGAGGGCAAGGCGGGCACCTGCCACATCGAGATCACCGCGCGGGACGCGGGCGCCGAGGCCGTGGTCGTCATCGAGGACGACGGCGCCGGAATGGACCCCGGCCAGCTGCGCCGCATCCTCGCCGGCGAGGCCAGCCCCTCGGGCGGCATCGGCCTGTCCAACGTCGACGACCGGCTGCGCCAGGTGTACGGCGACGACCACGGCCTCGTCATCGAGACCGCGGTCGGCGCGGGCATGCGGATCACCGTCCGGCTCCCCAAGTACCAGCCCGGCGTGCACTCCGGCACCCGGCTCGCACCGGGCTGACGGGCCGGGGGGGGCGGCCGGCTCAGGTCGTCCGGGTCATCACCATGGCCAGCGTGATCAGGCCCAGCACCACCCAGCCGAACCACAGCCAGCCGTTGCTGCCGAGCGCCACCGTGTAGGCGGTGACCGCCACCAGGCCGCCGAGGGTGAGCACCCCCATGGTCCTGGTCGATCCGTCCGTCGAACCGGGCATCGCGACACCCTCCTCAAGGACGGCACCCTCCGCAGGGTGCGTCCCCCCTTATGGTGCCCCGATCCGCGCCCGCACGGCACCGGACGGGTGAGACAGCTCGCGACCGGCCGGTCAGCGGGGCGCTCAGCCCTCGCGGGCGTTGAGGGAGGCGAGGTAGGCGTTGTACGCCTCCAGCTCCCGGTCGCCGTCGCGGTCGGCGGCCCGGTCGGTGCGCCGGGCCTGCCGCTGCTCGGAGCGGTACCACTGGAACAGCAGGGCGACCAGCACGAGCACGGACGGGATCTCGCTGAACCCCCAGGCGATGCCGCCGGCCGCGTTCTGGTCGGTGAGCGCGTCGATGCCCAGCGAGCCGGGCGGGTCGCGGAACGTCTCCACCATCGGCGTCGACGCCATCATCAGCGCGATGCCGAAGAACGCGTGGAACGGCATGCCCGCGAACAGCTCCAGCATCCGCATCAGGTACCCCGGCCGGTGCGGGCCCGGATCGACGCCGATGATGGGCCAGAAGAACACCACGCCCACGGCGAGGAAGTGCACCATCATCGCCAGGTGTCCGGTCCTGGACCCCATCAGGAAGTCGAAGATCGGCGTGAAGTACAGCGCGTACAGGCTCGCGATGAACAGCGGGATCGTGAACGCCGGGTGCGTGACGATCCGCATGTAGCGGCTGTGCAGCAGGGCCAGCAGCAGCTCCCGCGGCCCCGTGCGGCCCCGGCCCGCGGCCGGCAGCGCCCGCAGGGCCAGCGTGACCGGCGCGCCCAGCAGCACCAGGATCGGCGACAGCATGCTGATCACCATGTGCTGCACCATGTGCACGCTGAACATGACCATGCCGTAGTCGTTGAGCCGGGTGCACATCATCAGCGCCACGGTCAGCACGCCGGCGGTGTACGACACCGTGCGGCCCACCGGCCAGGCGTCACCGCGCCGCCGCAGCCGCACCACACCCCAGGCGTACAGGCCGAGACCGACCAGACAGGCGACCAGGAAGAACGGGTCCGCGGACCACACCAGCCCTCGCCCCAGCGTGAACGGCGGCAGATCCGTCATCGTGCCGTGCCCGCTGTGATCCATCCGCCGGCTCCTGATTCGTGGGGGTTGTACGTGTCTGTCCGCCCCCAAGACTAGAGCCGCCCCCGGTCACGGCGGTGACCGGGGGCGGCTTCGCGCGGGGCGGTCCTACAGCACGCACTCCGCCTCTTCGTACCGCTCCTGCGGCACCGTCTTCAGCGTCTCCACGGCCTCCGCCAGCGGCACCATCACGATGTCCGTGCCGCGCAGCGCGGTCATCCGGCCGAACTCGCCGCGGTGCACGGCCTCCACCGCGTGCCAGCCGAACCGGGTCGCCAGCACCCGGTCGTACGCGGTCGGCGTGCCGCCGCGCTGCACATGGCCGAGGATGACCGGCCGTGCCTCCTTGCCGAGGCGCTGCTCCAACTCCACGGAGAGCTGGCGGGCGATGCCGGCGAAGCGCTCGTGGCCGTAGACGTCCTTGCCGCCCTCGTCGAAGTTCATCGAGCCGGGCTTCGGCTTGGCGCCCTCCGCGGCGACCACGATCGCGAACCGCTTGCCCGCCTCGAACCGCGCGCCGACCTTCGCGGTCAGCTCGTCGATGTCGAACGGCCGCTCCGGTACGACGATGGCGTGGGCGCCGGCCGCCATGCCCGAGTGCAGCGCGATCCAGCCGGTGTGCCGGCCCATGACCTCCACGATCAGCACCCGCTGGTGCGACTCGGCGGTGGTCTTCAGCCGGTCCAGGGCCTCGGTCGCCACGGTGACGGCCGTGTCGAAGCCGAAGGTGACGTCCGTGCCCGCGATGTCGTTGTCGATCGTCTTCGGCACACCGACGATCGGCAGGCGGTTGTCCGACAGCAGCCGGGCCGCCTTCAGCGTGCCCTCACCGCCGATCGGGATGATCGCGTCGAGACCCAGCTCGGCGACGTGGCCGCGCGCCCGCTCCACCCCGTCGCGCAGGTGCTCCGGGCGGACCCGGGAGGAACCGAGGATCGTTCCGCCACGGGCGAGGATGCCGCCCACGGCGTCGAGGTCGAGCTTGAGGTAGTCGCACTCAAGGAGACCTTTCCAGCCGTCCCGGAAGCCGATGACCTCGTCGCCGTGGTCGGCGACGGCACGGTGCACGACGGACCGGATGACGGCGTTCAGGCCGGGGCAGTCGCCGCCGGACGTGAGGACACCAATGCGCATAGCCCGAAAACCTTCTCGACGTGGGCCGGGGACCGGACCACGCTGTCCGGCTGGAACCCGGCCACCCTACCGGCGTGTGGGGGTGGCTCCGTACCGGGCGTCCGCCTGCTGGACGCGTCCGCCCATGTGAGCGGCAGAGTCGTCAGGCGGGCCCGGGACCAAGCTGCCGGAGGGCGCTAGAAGGCCGCTTCAGCGACCCTGGACGCGCACGTCAGGCGGGCTGCTGGGCGGCGGCGATGCGCTCGCCGCGCAGCGCCTCGTACCACCGGTCGTCGACCGGCGGCAGCGCGTTCACGTCGAGGGCGAGCTTCAGCAGCAGGTCCGCGATCTGCGGGTTGCGGGCCAGCACGGGGCCGTGCATGTACGTGCCGAAGACGGTGTCGTTGTACGCCCCCTCCGTGCCGTCGCCGGTGCCGTTGCCCCGGCCCAGTCGGACCTGGGCGAACGGGCGCGCGGTAGGGCCGAGGTGGGTGACGCCCTGGTGGTTCTCGAAACCGGTCAGCTGGGGCAGGCCCAGGCGCCCGTCGATGTCCGCGAGGACGTCACCGACGCACCGCTCGCCCTCGCCGCGCACCGACACCACGTCCAGCAGGCCCAGACCCGGCTCGCGCTGGCCGAGGTCGTTGATGAACTCGTGGCCGAGGATCTGGTAGCCGGCGCAGACGGAGAAGACGATGGCGCCGTTCTCCACCGCCCGGTGCAGGCCCCCGTCACGGCGCAGCCGCTCGGCGGCCAGCCGCTGCGGCCGGTCCTCGCCGCCGCCGATCAGGTAGATGTCGCCGGAGGTCGGGATGGGCTGGTCGCTGCGTACGTCGAGCCGGGCCACGTCCAGGCCCCGCTGCCGCGCCCGGCGCTCCACGACGAGGGCGTTGCCCTGGTCGCCGTAGGTGCTCAGCAGATCGGGGTAGATCCACACCAGCCGCAGTTGGTTGTCACTCATCACGTGATGGTCCTTCGGGGTCAGTTGCCGACGCGGCGGCGCAGGTCCTGGAACGCGGTGTAGTTCGCGATGACCTCGATACGGCCCGGCGGGGCCGCCTGGACGGCCTGGTCGAGGTTCTCGCAGACCTGGAAGTGCTGGTTGGCGACCTCCAGACGGACCGCGAGGTCCAGCTTCCGGTCGCCGATGACGAAGACCGGGTGGCCGGTCAGCCGCGTGTAGTCGACGTCCCACAGCCAGGAGGTGTCGGTGCCGTCGGCGCCGCGCGCGTTCACCGAGAGGATCACCGGGGTGGGCGGCGGGTCGATCAGGGAGAACGTCTCCAGCCAGCCGGCCGGGTTCTTCGCCAGCAGCAGGCGCAGGTCGCGCTCCAGGAACTGCACCACGTCGTAGCGTCCGGCGACCGCCTGCACCTGGTACATCCGCTCCAGGGCGACCTGCGGCGGCACCCCGAAGACGGCGGCGACGGCCGCCGAGGAGGCGGCGTTGGCCTTGTTGGCGCGGCCGGGCAGCTGGAGGTGGATCGGCCAGGCGGAGCCGTGCGGGTCCAGGACGTGGTCGCCGGAGAGCGCCCAGGTCGGGGTGGGCCGGCGGAAGCCGCACTCGCCGCAGAACCAGTCCTCGCCGGGGCGCTGCATCACACCGCCGCAGGACGGGCAGGACCAGGCGTCGTCCTTCCACATCTGACCGGCCGCCACCCACATCACGTTGGGGGAGGAGGACGCCGCCCACACCACCAGCGGGTCGTCGCAGTTGGCGACGACGACGGCCTTGGAGCCGGCCAGGCCCTCGCGCCAGTTCTCGGCCAGCATCCGCGTCTCGGCGGCCCGGTCGAGCTGGTCGCGGGAGAGGTTGAGCAGGGCGATGCACTTGGGGTCGGTGTCGCGGGCCACCCCGGCGAGGTACTTCTCGTCGACCTCGATGACCGCGAACTTCGCGTCGGAACCGCCCGCGAGGGCCGAGGTGATCCCGGCCGGCATGTTGGCGCCGAGCGCGTTCGACACGACCGGCCCCGCGGCGCCCAGCGCCTCCGCGATGAGCCGGGTGGTCGTGGTCTTGCCGTTGGTGGCGGAGACCAGGATCACGTCCAGGTTCTGCGCGAGCCGGGCGAGGAGGTCGGGGTCGAGCTTGAGCGCCACCCGGCCACCGATCACGGATCCGCTGCCGCGCCCCGCGGCGCGCGAAGCGGCCGCCACCGCCTTGCCCGCGGTCACGGCGAGCTTGGCCCGCGGCGTGAGCGGGTCCGAGTTGCCTGCCATCAGTTCTCGCTCCTCCTTGCGTACGCGCCGCGCCTGAGCCATCCGGCAACGTGGTGTGGACCTCAGCCTATCGAGATCCATTCGCACACCCGAATCCCGGCCCACGCCAGCGCGGCGGGCGTGGGGCCGAGGGAACCGTACCCTTACGGTCATGCGACACCGCTCCATCCCGGGCGCCCGCGGGCGGGTCCGGCCCCTCACCCTGCTCGGCGACCCGGCGCTGCACGCGCCCTGCGCGGAGGTCACCGACTTCGGTCCCGCCCTCGCCCGGCTGGTGGAGGACCTGTTCGCCACGATGTACGCGGCGCAGGGAGTGGGCCTGGCCGCGAACCAAGTCGGCGAGCGGCTGCGGGTGTTCGTCTTCGACTGTCCCGACGACGAGGATGTACGGCACCTGGGCCACGTCGTCAACCCCCGCCTGGTGGCGGCGGACGGCCTGGTGCTGCGGGGCCCCGAGGGCTGTCTGTCCCTGCCGGGTCTGGAGGCGGGGACCGAGCGCCACGACCACGCCGTCGTCGAGGGGTTCACCGCGGCCGGGGAACCGGTGACCGTCGAGGGCACGGGGTTCTTCGCCCGGTGCCTCCAGCACGAGTGCGACCACCTGGCGGGCACGGTCTACTCCGACCGCCTCACCGGCGGCCGCCGGCGCCGCCTCGCACGCCAGGTGCGGCGGGCCTGCTGGCACCGGGGGAGCGGGCCCGCCTGAGCGGGTCCCGAAGTCAGAAGCCGGGGCCGCCCGTCCGGTCACCGGCGGCGGCCAGCCGGCCCCACAGCAGGTCGGCGAGGGAGCGCACCAACTCGGCCCGCGAGCACGGCCGCTCGCCGAGCCACCAGTCGCCGGCCGCGTGCATCATGCCGACGATCCCGTGGCCCCACACCCGGGCCAGCTGCTGGCTGCCCGGCCCGAGGTCCAGCCGCTCCCCGATGACCTGGGCCAGCTCCTCGCCCATCCGCCGCAGCAGCGGCGCCGAGTGCTTGCCGACGTCGAACCCCTGGTCCGGGCCGCCGCCGCCCTCCGCCGGGTGCATCAGGAAGCGGTACACCTGGGGGCGGGCCTCGATCGCCGCGAGGTAGGTGTCGAGGGTGGCCTCGACCCGCTGCCGCCGTTCGGCCGGGGCGTCCAGCGCGGCCCGCAGGGAGTCGAGCAGCGCGTCGGTGTGCCGCTTGGCCAAGGCCGCGTAAAGGCCGCCCTTGTCGCCGAAGTGGCGGTAGAGGATGGGCTTGGTGATGCCCGCCTCGGCCGCGATGGCGTTCATCGAGGCCTGGGGGCCGTCACGCAGCACCACCCGGTCGGCGGCCTCCAGCAGCTCCCGCCGTCGGCGGTCGGCGGACCGCTGCTGATCGGTCCGCTGCGTGGTGTCCATGTGCTCTCCCCACCCGTGCTGATTCGGTGACGCCTGCGCAAACTAACACTGACCCCGCCCGCCGGATCGAACGGGATGCCGAGGGCTCATCGGGAGTTGACTTTTCCTACCGGTCGGTAACAGACTCAGGTTACCGCTAGTAACATCGCACGTTCCGCCGCTGGAGGGGACATGGCCGAGTTCACCATGGAGCTCAACGACGAACAGAAGGAGGTCCGGGACTGGCTGCACGGCTTCGCGGCCGACGTGATCCGCCCCGCGGCCGCCGAATGGGACGAGCGTGAGGAGACTCCCTGGCCGGTCATCCAGGAGGCCGCGAAGGTCGGCATCTACTCCCTCGACTTCTACGCGCAGCAGTACTTCGACCCCACCGGCCTCGGTATCCCGATGGTCATGGAGGAGCTGTTCTGGGGCGACGCGGGCATCGCCCTCTCCATTGTGGGCACGGGTCTGGCCGCCGTGGGCGTTCTCGCCAACGGAACCGAGGAACAGATCGGCACCTGGATCCCCCAGATGTACGGCGACGCCAACGACGTCAAGGTCGCCGCGTTCTGCTCCTCCGAGCCCGACGCCGGCTCCGACGTGGCCTCCATGCGCACCCGGGCGGTCTACGACGAGGCGACGGACGAGTGGGTGATCAACGGCACGAAGACCTGGGCGACCAACGGCGGCATCGCCAACGTCCACGTCGTCGTCGCCGTCGTCGACCCGGAGCTGGGCTCCAAGGGCCACGCCTCCTTCATCGTCCCGCCGGGCACCCCGGGACTGGCGCAGGGCCAGAAGTTCAAGAAGCACGGCATCCGCGCCTCGCACACCGCCGAGGTCGTCCTGGACGGCGTCCGCGTGCCCGGCTCCTGCCTGCTCGGCGGCAAGGAGAAGCTGGACGAGCGCCTGGCCCGGGCCCGGGAGCGGGCGCGGACGGGCGGCGAGCGTGTGAAGAACGCGGCGATGGCCACGTTCGAGGCGAGCCGGCCCGCCGTGGGAGCCATGGCCGTCGGTACCGCCCGGGCCGCCTACGAGGTCGCCCTCGACTACGCCCGCACCCGCGAGCAGTTCGGGCGCCCGATCATCGACAACCAGGGCATCGCCTTCCAGCTCGCCGACATGCGCACGCAGATCGACGCCGCCCGGCTGCTGGTGTGGCGGGCCTCCTGGATGGCGGTCAACGGCAAGCCGTTCACCGCGGCCGAGGGCTCGATGTCGAAGCTGTTCGCCAGCGAGACGGCGAAGAAGGTGACCGCGCAGGCGATCCAGATCCTCGGCGGCAACGGCTACACCCGCGAGTACCCGGTCGAGCGGATGCACCGCGACAGCGCGATCTACACGATCTTCGAGGGCACCAGCGAGATCCAGCGCCTGGTCATCGCCCGCACCCTGGCCGGCATGCCGATCCGCTAGCCGCCCGCCGCCCGCCGCACCGGAAACGCCAGCGGAAGCGGCATGCCTGATCCGGTCCGCGGACTCACCGCGGACCGGATCACGCGTCTCCCCCCCCGGCCGGGGCCGGGACGGTCACCGGTGTCTCAGCGGGGTGAGCTGCTCGATGTCGTACTTGGCCCGCAGGGCCTCGATCGCCTCCTGGTCCGGCGGCCCGCCGTCGGCCAGGAGCGCCAGCAGCTCCTCGAAGTACAGCTCGTGGTCCGGCGGGGGAGACGCCTGGAAGAACATCTTCGCCGTGCTCCGCGTCGGGTTCGCGAACGCGTGCGGGCACCCCGGCGGTACCACGATGACGGTGCCCGCAGTCGCCCGGACCACGCGGCTGCCCGAACTGGACTCCCACTCCTGCCAGTTGTCGGGGGTGCGGATGCGGGGCTCGAAGGCGAGCACGTCCAGCTCGCCCTCCAGCACGTAGAACAGCTCCTCGCTGCGCGTGTGCACATGGGCGCCCACGTCGAAGCCGGGCGGGACCTCCACCTCGAAGGTGGAGGCCATCCGCGAATGCGCGCCCGTGACCTTGTACGTCACCCGCTGGGCCGGCGTCCGGACGACCCGGCCGTGCCCCGGCGGCACCAGCAGCCCCTCGGTCCCGGTCACGGGGCGCTCACCACGTCACCGGAAGGGACTCGGGCCCCCGGATCAGCGCGCCCTTGCGGAAGGGCACCTGATCCGGCGGCACGGCGAGCCGGAGACCCGGCACCCGGTCCAGCAGGGCGTCGACCAGCAGCTCCGACTCCAGCCGGGCCAGCATGCCGCCCGGGCAGTAGTGCGGGCCGAAGCCGAACGCCACGTGCGGGTTGGGGCCGCGGGCGAGGTCGATCGTCTCCGGGTCGGGGAAGACGTCCGGGTCGCGGTTGGCGGCGAGGTAGGACACGTAGACGGGATCGCCCGCCCGGATGCGCACGCCCCCGATGTCCACGTCCTCCAGGGCGATCCGGGCCAGGCCGACCGCGTTGCGGTGCGGGATGTAGCGCAGCAGCTCGTCGATGGCGCGGGGGCGGATCGCCGGCTCGGCGCGCAGCCGCTCGGCCAGCTCCGGACGGCTCAGCAGCAGGTAGAACATCTGCCCGCTGTTGTTGGTCACCGCCTCGCCGCCGATCTGGAGCAGCACGGCGAGCCCGACGGCCTCCTCCAGGGTCACCTCGCCGCCGCTGACGGCCGCGCCGAGCAGCGAGGTGACGTCCTCGCCCGTACTGCCCGCCCGCGCCCCGATCAGCTCGCGGAAGCAGGCGCTCATCTCCCGCTTGGCCCGCTCGCTGACCTCCTTGCCGTGCGCGGAGGACAGGATCAGCTGCGTCCAGCTGTGCATGCTGTGCCGGTCGCCGGCCGGGACGCCCATCAGCTCGCAGATCACCGCGATCGGGAAGGGGCTGAGCACCGCCGCGGTCAGGTCGGCGGGCGGCCCGTCCTGCAGGAGTTCGCCGACCAGCTCGTCCAGCATGGCGCGGGCCCGGTCCCGGACGCGCTCGACGCCCTTGGCGGTGAACGCCGCGGCCACCGAGCGGCGCAGCCGGGTGTGGTCGGGCGGGTCGAGGAAGCCGACCGCGCCGCGGTCCGGAATGAAGTGCGGCGCGAGCCGGGTGACCGGCCGGTCCATGACCGCCTCGCGGCTGAAGCGGGGGTCGTTGGCCACCGAGCGCACGTCGTCGTACCGGGTGACCAGCCAGGCCCAGCCCTCGCCGTTGGGCAGCTGGATGCGGGTGACCGGGCCCTCCCGGATCAGCTCGGTCAGCACCGGGTCGAAGTCGGCCCCGGCCAGGTCGAGCGCCGGCCAGAGCCGGATGGGGGGCAGGGTCTCGGTGAGCGTCTCGTCCGTCATGACGCCCTGCCGTCCTGACGGCTCCAGCGGCCCACGGTCATCTCGGCGGTGATGCCCGGTCCGAACCCGGCGAGCAGTCCGCGCGCGTTGTCCTCGGCGCCGCCCTCCTCGAACAGCCGGCGCAGCGCGTCCAGGACGACGGCGCTGGCGATGTTGCCGTACTCGGTGAGCGTGGCCCGGCTGAACCGGAAGGCCTGCGGTTCGACCTTCAGGAACGTGCTCAGGTCGTCGAGTATTCGGGGGCCGCCGGCGTGGATGATGTAGAAGTCCAGGTCGGAGGCGTCCCAGCCGTGGGTGCCCGCGAGGTCCTTGAGCGCCGGGGCGAGGGGCTCCATGGTCGTGGGCACCCGCTTGTCCAGCAGGAAGTGGAACCCGGTCGCCCGCACGTCGTAGGCGATCCAGTCCTCCGTCTTCGGGATCAGGTACGAGCCGTTGCGCTCGAGCCGGACCCCGGTGCCGCCGCGCCCGCGGACCACGGCGGCGGCGATGCCGTCGCCGAACAGGCCGTTGGAGAGCAGCGAGCCGACGCCGAGGTCGGTCGGCTGGTAGCACAGCGAGCAGAACTCGCAGGCCACGATCAGCGCGTTGGCCTCGGGATAGGCCGTGCAGAAGTCGTGGGCGCGGTTGATCGCGGCGCCGCCGGCCGCGCAGCCCAGCTGGGCGATGGGCAGTTGCCGGGTGGTGCTGTCGAAGGCCATCTCGTTGATCAGCCAGGCCGTGAGCGAGGGCATCATGAAGCCCGTGCACGACACGTAGATGATCACGTCGATGTCGGTGGTGAGCAGTTCCGCGTCGTCGAGCGCGCGCTGGATCACCGCGGGGACCCGGGCCTTGGCCTCGGCCTCGTAGAGCTTGTTGCGGTCCTCGAAGCCGGGGTGCTTCAGGGTCTCCTCGATCGGCTGCACGATGTGCCGGGTCTTCACGCCCGTGTTCTCGATCAGCCGGAGGGCGAGCGGCAGCTGTGGGTGGTCCTCGTGGTGGGAGCGCGCCAGCTCCAGCGTCTCCTCCATCGTGATCACGTGCTCCGGAACCGACACCGAGGGTCTGCACAAAGTCGCCATGAACCGTGCCTGCTTTCGCCGTCCTGCGGGCTGGTGCCCGCCGGTCAGAAGGTGGTTCACCTCAAGGGGTGGTTCGTCCACGATCACCCGGGAGGGCGAAGATCTCGCGTCGGGTTACTCCAACTCGGGGACCCCCGAGCGAGGCCGGAACGGCGGCCGGCGGGCCCGCAGGGAGAAGAACACCGAGGCGGGAACGGTCGCCGGGCCGCTGGAGCGGAGCCCGGCGGGCAACTCGCGCGAGCCGCCCGCCGTGGAACCCGGACGGCCGGCCCGAGGGACCCGCACACGGAACGTCACCGTCCTACGGAGTGGTCCCGCTGCTGTGCGCGATGCACGCCACGTCGATCCGGTCCGCGAGCTTCGCCAGCTCGATGGTCAGAGCGGCGACGGTGTCCTCGTCCAGCCCCTCCTCCCCGGCCTCGACCAGATGCAGCCACCGGCCGCCCACGGTCCGCAGCAGCTTGCTGACATCGGCCGCGGCCACCTGCAAGGTACCGCGGTCGTCGACGATCAGAGGGAGAGTCACTTCGCGGTTCACAAACGGGATGGTAGCCGCGTGACGGTCACGCACCGTGCCAAACCGTGGTGATGTTGCAGAACTCCCGGATTCCGTGCCCGGACAGCTCCCGCCCGTACCCCGACGCCTTCACGCCACCGAACGGGAACGCCGGATGCGAGGCGGTCATCCCGTTGACGAACACGGAGCCCGCCTCCAGGTCCCGGGCGAACCGGTCCACCTCGCTCTCCTTGCGCGTCCACACGTTGGAACTGAGCCCGAACGGGGAGTCGTTGGCGATGAGCAGCGCCTCGTCCAGGTCACCGGCCCGGTACACCGTGGCGACCGGCCCGAACGTCTCCTCGCGGTGGACGCGCATCTCCCGGGTGATCCCCGCCAGCACCGTCGGCGGGTAGTACCAGCCCGGCCCGTCGGGCCGCTCCCCGCCGCACAGCACCCGCGCCCCGCCGCGCCTGGCGTCGTCGACCAGTTCCTCCAGATCCGCCCGGCCGCGCTCGGTGGCGAGCGGCCCGACCTCGGTCTCCTCGGCCAGCGGGTCACCCACCGTGAGCGCCTGCATGCCCCGCACGAAGCGCTCCACGAACGCGTCGTACACGTCGGTGTGGACGATGAACCGCTTGGCGGCGATGCACGACTGCCCGTTGTTCTGCACCCGGGCGGTCACCGCGGTCCGCGCGGCCCGGTCGAGGTCGGCGGAGGGCATCACGACGTACGGGTCGCTGCCGCCCAGTTCCAGCACCGTCTTCTTGATCATCTCGCCGGCGGTGGAGGCGACCGCCCGGCCCGCGGGCTCACTGCCGGTGAGGGTCGCCGCCTTGATCCGCTCGTCGCGCAGCAGGTCGTCGACCGCGCCCGAGCCGATCAGCAGGGTCTGGAAACAGCCCTCGGTGAAGCCGGCGCGGTGGAAGAGGTCCTCCAGGTACAGTGCGGTCTGGGGGACGTTGGAGGCGTGCTTGAGCAGGCCGACGTTGCCCGCCATCAGCGCGGGCGCGGCGAAGCGCACCACCTGCCACAGCGGGAAGTTCCACGGCATCACCGCGAGGACGGGTCCCAGCGGCCGGCAGCGCACCCGCACCCGGGACGCCCCCGAGTCGCGCACGTCCGCCTCGGCGGGCTCCTCGTCGGCCAGCAGGGCCTCGGCGTGCTCGGCGTACCAGCGCATCGCCTTGGCGCACTTGGCGGCCTCGGCCCGGGCCTGCCGGACGGGCTTGCCCATCTCGGTGGTCATCACCCGGCCGATCTCCCGCTGGTCCTCCTCCAGCAGGTCGGCGGCCCGGTTCAGCAGCCGGGCGCGCTCGTCGAACGAGGTCGTCCGGTAGGTGCGGAAGGTGGCCTCGGCGAGCTGGAGCCGCCGCTCCAGCTCCTGCTGGTCCATGGGTTCGTAACTCTTGAGCGTCTCGCCGTTCGCCGGGTTCACCGTCGCGATGGGCATGGCCGACCTCCGTCAAAGCGGGCTGTGCTACGACCTTCGCGCGCGGCCGGTCCGGCCGCAACGCGTGGGCCGTGCGGGGCGGCGCGCGTCCGGGGACGCCCCGGGCCGGTGCCCGGCGCGTCCTCGGGCTCACGCTCCGTCCGAGTGCTCCGCCAGCCGGTCGAGAAACGCGGCCTGGGCCGGAACGATCACGGCACGGGCCCGGTCCAGGCCCAGCCAGGCCACCCGGTCCAGCTCGGGGAACTCCTGCGTGCGCCCGGAGCGGGGAGGCCACTCCATGGAGAAGGTGCCGGGCGAGACGGCCGCCGGGTCGAGGTCCCCCTCGACCGCCCAGGCCGTGACGATCTTGCCGTTGCGCTGCACCACCTCACCCAGCGGTACGGCCTCCCCGTCGGGCGGCGGCAGCCCCAGCTCCTCCTGGAACTCGCGGCGGGCCGCGTCCCAGGCGGGCTCGCCGGGCTCGTACTCGCCCTTGGGGACGGTCCACGCCCCGGCGTCCTTGCGGGCGAAGAACGGACCGCCCATGTGGCCGAGCAGCACTTCGGTGCCGTCCTCGCCGCGCCGGTGCAGCAGCAGTCCCGCACTGCGCTTCGCCCTGCGCACCGTCATGGGGCGACCTCCGGGTGTGCTGCCAGCAGGGCCTCCACCGTATCGGCCTCCTCGGGGCGCTTGTCCTCGCGGTAGCGGATCACGCGGGCGAAGCGCAGGGTGACGCCGGCCGGGTAGCGGGTGGAGCGCTGGAGCCCGTCGTAGGCGATCTCCACGACGAGTTCGGGGCGTACGGTCACCCCCCAGCCGTGCTCCCGGACGGCCAGGGTCCGCAGGTGCTCGGTCTGCCAGGTGAGCATCGCGTCGGTCATGCCCTTGAAGGTCTTGCCGAGCATGGCGAAGGTGCCGTCGGCGTTGCGGGCGGCCAGGTGCAGGTTGGAGAGCTTGCCGGTGCGGCGGCCGTGGCCCCACTCGGCGGCCAGCACGACCAGGTCGAGGGTGTGCACGGGTTTGACCTTCAGCCAGGACGCGCCGCGCCGGCCCGCGCTGTAGGGGGCGTCCAGCGCCTTGACGACCACGCCCTCGTGCCCCCGGTCGAGGGTGTCGGCGAGGAAGCGCTCCGCCCGTTCGAGGTCACCGGGGCCGGAAACCAGGGCGCGGCGCACCCGCATCGGCTCCGGCACCAGCCGGGCCAGCTCGGCGTGCCGCTCGGCGAAGGACAGCTCCAGCAGGTCCCGGCCGCCGATCGCGAGCGCGTCGAAGAAGACGGGGGCGACGGGCACCTCCCCGGCGGCGCGGGCCACGTCCACCCGGGAACCGACCCGGCCCGCCGTCTCCTGGAAGGAGCGGGGCCGTCCGGTCGCGTCGAAGGAGATCACCTCGCCGTCCAGGATGAACCGGTCGTCCGTCAGCGCCAGCGCGGCGGCGGTCACCTCCGGCAGCCGGTCGGTGATGTCGTCGAGGGTGCGGGTGTGGACCCGTACGGCGCTGCCGTCCCGGTGGACCTGCACCCGGATGCCGTCCAGTTTCTCCTCGACCGCGCACGCGCCGAGCTTCTCCACCGCCTCGGCGACGGAGGAGGCGCTGTGCGCGAGCATCGGCAGCACCGGCCGGCCGACGGTGAGACGGAAGCGGTCCAGCGCTCCCGGTCCGTCGGCGAGCAGCGCCTCGGCCACCGACTGCAGGGACCCGGCCAGCATCACCGCCCGCCGGACGTCCGCCGCCTGCGCCCCGGTCGCCCGGGCGAGGCCCTCCACGGCGACCGCGTCCAGGGCGCCCTGCCGCACCTCGCCGGTGAGCAGGCCGAGCAGGAAGCGCTGTTCCTCCTCCGTGGCGGCGCCCATCAGCGTGCCGACGAGCCGGGTCCGCTCCGTCTGCGAGCCGGGTCCGGCGACCGTGCCCAGCTCGGTGAGCGCCGCGTCGACCTCGCGGACGGTCAGCGTCGGCTCGGCGGCGGGCGGGACGGGCCGGCCGAGCACCTTCCAGCCGACGCCCAGCCGTCCCTGCGGCAGCCGTCCCGCGAGATAGGGGATGACGATCGGCACGTCGGCCGGTTCCGTCTCCCGGAACAGCTCCGCGAGCAGGTCGGTCTTGCGGGACCGGGCCGCCGTCGCGGCCACCTCCCGGGACACGTGGGCGAGCCGGGTCAGCAGCATGCAGTCATGGTGCACCGCGGGCGCCGGTCCTACACCCGCACGACGGCACCGGCCCCTCCGCGTGCGCCGCGCGTGCCCGGCCACGTGCGGCCGAAGGCAGCGGCCGCACGCCCGTCCCGCACGGCGGCCGCCCGCCGGTCCCGCACGGCGGCCGTCGCCCAGAGGCCGCGGTGACCGCCCGCCGCTGCCGCGTTGACAAACCGGTTTGCCGAACCTGCAATGGGGCGATGACCACCGACGACGTTCTCGCGGGCGTGGGCCCGAGGCTGCGCCGGCTCCGCAAGGACCGGGAGGTGACCCTGGCGGCGCTGTCGGAGACGACCGGCATCTCGGTCAGCACCCTCTCCCGGCTGGAGTCCGGACTGCGCAGACCGAGCCTGGAACTGCTGCTGCCCATCGCCCAGGCCCACCAGGTGCCGCTCGACGAGCTGGTCGGCGCCCCGCCGGTCGGGGACCCGAGGGTGCGGGCCAAGCCGCTCGAACGGCACGGGCGGACCTTCTGGCCGCTGACCCGCCAGCCCGGCGGGCTCCAGGCCTTCAAGGTGCTGGAGCCGCGGCGCAGCCAGGAGCCGGACCCCCGCAGCCACGAGGGCTACGAGTGGCTGTACGTGCTCTCCGGGCGGCTGCGGCTGGTGCTCGGCGAGCACGACGTGGTGCTGGCGGCCGGGGAGGCGGCCGAGTTCGACACCCGGGTGCCGCACTGGTTCGGGTCGACGGGGGAGGGGCCGGTGGAGTTCCTGAGTCTGTTCGGTGCACAGGGCGAGCGGATGCACGTACGGGCGCGCCCCGCCCGGAAGTGACCCACGCTACTGTTCCCGGATGGGCAAGCGACCGCTTAGTATGCGGGGGACCCCGGTCAGACGACGCAGTCCCGTGGAGGCCCCGCATGCAGGCATGGCAGGTGTTCGAGAACGGCGAGCCGAGCGAGGTGATGCGGCTGACGGAGGTGGAGCGGCCGACGCCCGGCGAGGGCCAGGTCCTGCTCCGGGTGCGCGCCGCCAACATCAACTTCCCCGACGCGCTGCTGTGCCGCGGCCAGTACCAGGTGCGGCCGCCGCTGCCCTTCACGCCGGGCGTGGAGATCTGCGGCGAGACCGAGGACGGACGCCGCGTGATCGCCACCCCGGCGCTGCCCCACGGCGGCTTCGCCGAGTACGCCGTCGCCGACGCCGCCGCCCTGCTGAGCGCGCCCGGATCGCTGGACGACGCCGAGGCCGCCGCGCTGCACATCGGCTACCAGACGGGCTGGTTCGGCCTGCACCGCCGGGCCCGCCTGGAAGCGGGCGAGACGCTGCTCGTGCACGCCGCCGCCGGCGGGGTCGGCAGCGCGGCCGTCCAGCTCGGCAAGGCGGCCGGGGCCACGGTGATCGGGGTCGTGGGCGGCGCGGACAAGGCCGCGGTGGCCCGCGAGCTGGGCTGCGACGTGGTCATCGACCGCCGGGCCGACGACGTCGTCGCCGCGGTGAAGCAGGCCACCGGCGGCCGGGGCGCCGACGTCGTCTACGACCCCGTCGGCGGCGCCGCCTACGCGCAGTCCGCCAAGACCGTCGCCTTCGAGGGCCGGATCGTCGTCGTCGGCTTCGCCAGCGGCACCATCCCCAGCCCGGCGCTCAACCACGCCCTGGTGAAGAACTACGCCATCCTCGGCCTGCACTGGGGCCTGTACAACACCAAGAACCCCGAGCTGGTCCGGCACTGCCACGAGCAGCTGACCGAGCTGGCCGCCCGGGGTGCCATCAAGCCGCTGGTCAGCGAGCGGGTGCCCCTCGAGGAGGCGCCGGCCGCGGTGCAGCGGGTCGCCGACGGCGTGACCACCGGCCGGGTGGCCGTCGTCCCCTCGTCGCAGAACGGAGCCGCCGCATGACCGACGCGAGCGAACTCAGGCGCCGCACGGCCGAGTTGCTGGCCGCGTATCCGCCGGCCGGCACCGCCCGCCTGGACTTCCTCAGGGCCCGCTTCGACGCGGGGCTCGCCTGGGTGCACTACCCGGAGGGGCTCGGCGGACTCGGCGCCCCGCGCTCCCTCCAGGCGGTCGTCGACGCCGAGCTGGAGGCCGCGGGCGCCCCCGACAACGACCCCCGGCGCATCGGCATCGGCCTCGGCATGGCCGCGCCGACCATCCTCAAGTACGGCACCGACGAGCAGCGGCGCCGCTTCCTGCGGCCGCTGTGGACGGGCGAGGAGGTGTGGTGCCAGCTGTTCAGCGAGCCGGGCGCCGGCTCCGACCTGGCCGCGCTGCGCACCCGGGCGGTCCGCGAGGACGGCGGGGACTGGGTCGTCGACGGGCAGAAGGTGTGGACCTCCAGCGCCCACGTCGCCCGCTGGGCCATCCTGATCGCCCGCACCGACCCGGCCGTCCCCAAGCACCAGGGCATCACCTACTTCCTCTGCGACATGACCGACCCGGGCGTGGAGGTCCGGCCGCTGCGCCAGATCACTGGTGAGGCCGAGTTCAACGAGGTCTTCCTCACCGGCGTGCGCATTCCCGATTCCCGCCGGCTCGGCGCCGTCGGGGAGGGCTGGCGGGTCGCGCAGACCACCCTCAACAACGAGCGCGTCGCCATCGGCGGCATGCGGCTGCCCCGCGAGGGCGGCATGATCGGCCCCGTCGCCCGGACCTGGCGCGAGCGTCCCGAGCTGCGCACCCACGACCTGCACCAGCGCCTGCTGAAGCTGTGGGTCGAGGCCGAGGTGGCCCGGTTCACCGGCGAACGCCTGCGCCAGCAGCTCGTCGCCGGCCAGCCCGGCCCCGAGGGCGCCGGCATGAAGCTCGCCTTCGCCCGCCTCAACCAGGAGATCAGCGGCCTGGAGGTGGAACTCCGGGGCGAGGAAGGGCTCCTGTACGACGACTGGACCATGCGCCGCCCGGAGCTGGTCGACTTCACCGGCCGGGACGCCGGGTACCGCTACCTGCGCTCCAAGGGCAACAGCATCGAGGGCGGGACCAGCGAGGTCCTGCTGAACATCGTCGCCGAGCGCGTCCTGGGCCTGCCCGCCGAGCCGCGCACCGACAAGGACGTCGCCTGGAAGGACCTCGCCCGATGAGCACCGAACCGGATCTCCTCTACTCGGAGGAGGAAGAGGCGCTGCGCGCCGCCGTCCGTGACCTGCTCACGGACCACTGCGACGCGGCCGGTGTGATCGCCCGCACCGAGTCCGGCACCCCGCACGACGTACCGCTGTGGAAGGCGCTCGCCGGCGGGATGGGCCTCGCGGGGCTGCTGGTGCCCGAGGAACTGGGCGGCCAGGGCGCCACCCACCGCGAGGCGGCCGTCGTGCTGGAGGAGCTGGGCCGTGCCGTCGCCCCCGTGCCCTATTTGACCAGTGCCGTCGTCGCCACCGAGGCGCTGCTCGCGTGCGGCGCCGACGACCTGCTCGCCGACCTGGCCTCCGCCACCTCGGTCGGCGCGCTCGCCGTCGGCCTGCACACCGCGCCGGGCGCCCCCGTCCCCGTCGTACGGGTGGACGGCGGCCGGCTGCACGGCGAGCTGACCGGCGTCGCCGACGCCACGGGCGCCGACGTGCTGCTGGTCCCCGCCGACGACGGCGGCCTCTACGCGGTCGCCGCCTCCGCCGCCACCGTCAGCCCGCAGGTGTCCCTCGACCTGACCCGGCCGGTCGCCCGCGTGGTCCTCGACGGCGCGGAGGGCCGCCGCCTCGGCGAGGCCGAACCCGCCGTACGGCGCGCCCTGCGGGCCGGGGCCGGACTGCTGGCGTCCGAGCAACTGGGCCTGGCCGACTGGGCCCTGACCGAGACGGTGCGCTACCTGAAGGAGCGCACCCAGTTCAACCGGCCGGTCGGCGGCTTCCAAGCGCTCAAGCACCGGCTCGCCCAGCTGTGGCTGGAGGCCGTCCACCTGCGCGCCGCCGCCCGGGCCGCCGCCGACGCGCTCGCCACCGGCGAGGACACCGACGTCCGGGTGGCCGTCGCCCAGGCCTACGCGGCGCCCGTCGCCGTCCGGGCCGCCGAGGAGGCGCTGCAACTGCACGGCGGTATCGGCATGACCTGGGAGCACCCGGCCCACCTGTACCTCAAGCGGGCCAAGGCCGACTCCATCGCCTACGGCACCGCGGGCGCCCACCGGGAGGCCCTGGCCGCGCTGGTCGGCCTCCAGGCACCCTGACGCACACCCCCTGAGAGCCCGTCCCGCCGCGACACCACACGAACGGGGGACGGCTCAGCCGCCCGGACGAACCCTCCGCTACGCCACACTTGCGGCCGAACGCCGCGATCCGGGCGTGGCGGAGGAGGTTCGCGATGGCCATTTCCATCTCTGTGGTGCTGCTGCTGTCGATCCTGGCCGTGGTCTTCGTGCGCAACGGCGCGCTGAAGGTCTCCCACGCCCTGGTCTGCATCCTGCTCGGCTTCTACCTGGCCAGCACGAGCATGGCGCCCACCATCCACAGCGGGCTCACCGCGACCGCCGACCTGGTGAGCAGCCTGCGGCCCTGAGGCACGGAGGTCACGGGACGTACGCGGTCACGGCGCCGAGAACACCCCGATGCCGTTCGGCACCGGGCGCTCGGCGCCGCCGCTCGGGTGGTTGCGCACCGACACCGCGGCGGCGCCCGGCTCCCGGGCCACCAGCTCCGTCGAGCCGCCGCCGTCCAGGCTGAACGCGTTCACCGAGCCCAGCTTCCGCATGGCGGCGGCCAGTTCGGCGACCGTCAGGCCGCTGCGGTAGGCGGGGGCGCCGTCCAGCGCGAGGAGCAGCACGCGCCGTCCGCCGTCCGCGTAGCCCACGGCGGTGCGGACGGCGGAGGTGCGGTCGTCGAGCCCGGGCAGCGGCCGCCCGTCGCGCAGCACCGGGTAGCCGCCGATGGCGAAGCGGTAGGCGACCTTGGACGCGGACGCCACCAGTCGCGCGCGCACCGTCACCCGCTCGCCCGCCGTCAGCTTCCGCAGCTGCCGCGCGCCCGCCTCGCGGCCCACCAGGACCGTGGTGCCGGCCGCGATCGGGCCGCTGCCCGGGGTGGCGGAGACCGAGACGACCCGGTCGTGGCGGACCGTCACCTCGTAGGTGTCGGTGCTGCACGCGGCCGCCCGGTCGGTGTCCGTGCCGCACACGGCCCGCGCCCGGGAGACGCTGCCCCAGCGGGCGGTGAACGCGCCGACGGAGTTCTGCGCCAGCGCGTACTGGTCGAGCCCCCTCAGCGGCAGCGCCCCCTCCGGCGTGCGGACCGAGCCGGCCAGGGAGAGGCGGTCCAGGCGGGCCCGGCGGTCGGTGCCGACGCCGAAGACGTCCTCGGTGGTCGCGCCGGGCGGCATCGGGGGACCGAACCGCTGGCCGCCGGGCACCGCCGCCTTGAGCACCCGGCCGTGTGCGACGGCCGGTCCGACGGGGGCGCCGGTGGCCTCCACGCCGGGGTGCTGCGTCTCGCTGATGTCGAAGAAGTCGCCGTTGACCCCCGCGACCGCGCCCGCCGAGTCGGCCAGCCGTGAGACCGCTGCCCGGGCGGCCACCGCGCCCGGGTGCAGCAGGTCGAGGCGGACGTGGGGATTGCCGAGGTCGACGCTCAGCACATGGGCGTGCGTGACCCCCTTGGCCGCCGGGATGTCCAGCTGCCGGTAGCCGACCCCGGGCGCGATCCGGGTGTCTCCCGCCGCGCCGTCCGGTGCCGCGCCGGCCGGTGCCGCCCCGGTCAGGGCCGCGCCGGCCAGCACGCCGAGCGCCGCGAGGATCCGGCACACCGCCCTGCCGGGGCGCACCGCGCCCGCCGCGCCCGCCGCCGGGTGTCCGTGACGTGTCACCGCTCCCCCTGATGTCTCGTCCGATGTCCTGTCTGATGTCCCGTCTGATGTCCCGTCACATCAGGACCCGGGGCCAGTGCAGCAGACGGCGGTGGCCTCCGGGGTGCGCGGGCGCCGACAACGCGAGAACGGGTGAGGAAACGTACCCCCTCGGGTGCTTCCGCCGTTGCCCGCCGGCCGTCCGGACGGTCCGCCGCCACGGCTGCTCAGGGCCGCGTCCGGCACCCGGGTCCGCGGCCGGGCCGCTCGGGACGGCGACCGCTGTGACAACTGCGGTCACGAGCACAAAAGTTGATGTGCGAAGCTGTTCGCAGCCGGGCACGGTCAGGGGCCGTGACGGCCGCGGAAAGGAGCGCAGCGTGGGACGGGACGGCTTCGGCGCCGAGGAGATCGACACCAGCAGGCCGCATCCTGCGCGGATCTACGACTACCTGCTGGGCGGCAAGGACAACTACGACGTGGACCGCCGGGCCGGTGACGAGGTCGCCGCCGCCGCCCCCGAGGTGCGCATCGGCGTGCGGGCCAACCGGGCCTTCATGCAGCGGGCCGTGCGGTACGTGGTCCGCAGCGGCGTCCGCCAGATCCTGGACATCGGCACCGGGCTGCCCACCTCGCCCAACGTGCACGAGATAGCCCACCAGGTGGCACCGGACGTGCGCATCGCCTACGTCGACAACGACCCGATCGTCAACGCCCACGCCAACGCGCTGCTCAGCCGCACCGGCGCGACCAGCATCGTGCTCGCCGACCTGCGCGACCCGCGGGCCGTCCTCGAACACCCCGACGTCCGCAGGGTCATCGACTTCGACCGGCCCGTCGCCCTGCTCCTGGTCGCCATCCTGCACTTCCTCACCGACGCCGAGAAGCCCGGGCAGGTCGTCGCCACCCTCCGCGACGCACTGCCGGCCGGCAGCTTCCTGGTGCTGTCGCACGCCACCGACGACTTCGCCGACCGCAGCGCCGCCCAGGCCGTCTACACCAAGGCCACCGCCACCCTCAACCTGCGCTCCCGCGCCGAGGTCGAGCGGTTCTTCGACGGCTTCGAACTCGTCGAGCCCGGCCTGGCCCAGGTTCCCTTCTGGCGCCCCGACACCGAACCGCCGGCCCGCTCCGGCGAGATCGGCTTCTACGGCGGCGTGGCCCGCAAGACCCGCTGAGCCGCGGGCGGCCGCGTCCCCAGGCGCCCGGCCCCGGGTCCGGCCGGACCGCCGACGCGAGACCGGCCCTGGCCGCGTCCAGCTGCGCGGCGAAGCCGATGCCGAGGAACAGGGCGATACCGGTGACGTTCGCCCACAGCAGCAGCGCCACGACGGCGGTGAGCGGCCCGTACGCCGGGCCGAACGCCCCGCTCATGCCGACGTACAGCGCCGGCAGCCAGGTCGCGGACACCCACAGCACCAGGTGGACGGCGGAGCCGAACGCCGGCCAGGTGCAGCCCGGCCGGCGGCGCCGGGGCGACCGGCGCAGGATCACCGCGGAGGCGATCCAGGCCGGCGCCAGGCCGACGGGCACCTCCAGGACGGCCCACCACCGCGGGGCCAACGAGTCGGTCAGCAGCCGCACACCCCCGTACCGGCGCAGCGCCGTCAGCGCCTCGTCGCCGGAGAGTTCGTCCCCGATCATGTCCCTGGTCTGCGGGACGTGGACGGCGGTTCCCCTCGCGCACAGGCTCCTTCCGCTGCTCCGCCCGGGCTCGTACGGGCGCTCCGCTGCTGTACGACTGCCCGCGACCGGTGCCCGCACCGTCCCGGACACGGGGGAGCCGGAAGCCTGCTCCGGAGCTGGGGGCGGCGCCTCGTCCGCCCGGCGCCGGGCGAGCCGTGCGGCCCCCTCTTGGATGACTCTTCAGCACAGGGGGCCGCACGGTCCGGTGCGGCGTCGAGTGGCGCCTCGGTTCCCATCATGGGGCACGCGCCACCGGGCAGGGGCAGACGTGATGGATCCCCCTCAAAGGGATGAACCACTGCCGCACCACCGCCACCGCCGGCATTGTTCCGCAACCCCCTGATCACGTGGCGGCCCGCACCACGGGCGCGCCATGCTGGCGTCGCCCACCTGACGGCGCTTCAGCACCGCCGGACGGACGGGCTGTTGGTGTGTGAACCGCTCACAGAAACCGAGTGCGATGTCGAGTAAGAAGGTGGTGACCATGGCCGTCCTGGCGATGGTCCTCACGTGGAGCACGGTGATGACCGTGCTGGGACAGGTCGCGGCCGTGGCCGCCCTGCTCCCGTCCCTGGGCCTGCTCGTGCAGCAGATCGTCCAGGCCCTGACCGCGCCCGACGGCTCCCGCCCACCCGCCACCCCCGGCCCCACTGCCGCCGGCGGACAGGAGCCGCCCCGATGATCTGGTCCCCCGACGCCGACCAGCCGCCCCCACCCGACACCTACGGCCGGCGGGGCCGCAAACCGGCCCCGATCTGCGAGACCGCGGGCCTCTCGCACCGGGCCTGGCTCGAACCGGTCCGCGGCTTCCTCTTCGCCAGCGGTATGACCCTGAACGACCTCGTCGGCCGCTCCGGCTACTCCAAGACCCGCATCAGCGAACTCCTGCGCGGCAACGGCTACTACCCGGCCTGGGAGATCACCTTCAGCGTGATCCGCGCCCTGGGACTGCCCGTGCAGCCGATGCGCCGGCTGTGGACCGCGGCGGCCCGCGAGGCGCGCAAGGAACCCGGCTGGATCGAGCACTGCATACAGCAGGTCGCCCTCCAGCCCGAACACCCGCCCCTGGCCCACCAGGCGTTCACCGAGGCCATGGCCGACGCCTACACCTGCTACGCCCGCGCCTTCCTGCTCACCGACCACCGCGCCCGCTGGGTCGTCACCGAGACCTTCGACATCCTCTGGCTGTGCTGGAGCGAGGCCGCCCACAGCGAGAACATCCGCCGCTACGCCTGGCGGCTGCTGCGCTCCCGCGTCATGGCACGCGCCCAGCGCCACCACGAGGGCCACCCCGACCTGCGCGCTGCCGTCTTCTCCACCGCCGAGGTCCACGACGGCGAGCCCGGCCACCTGATCGTCCTCAGTGAACTGGTGGACCTCTTCGACGCGATCGGCCGCCTCCCGCACGACCAGATGGACGTGGCGGTCCTGCGCTACCTGTGCGCCATGTCCCCGGAACAGATCCCCGACGTCCTCGGCCTGAGCCCGGCCATCGCCCACGCCGTCGACCACCACGCCCGCGCCGCCCTCCACCGCCTCCTCCACGCACCCCGGGAGTGAATCCAGCCGCCATGACCCCCATCGACGCCCTCCTCGCCCGCGCCCGCCTCCACGACCACCCGTACGTCCCCGCCGACACCGTCGCCTACGAGGACTTCGCCTACCTCGACCTCACGCCCGACTCCGCGCCCCCGCCGCCCGAGACCCCGGCCGGTGACGACGCCGCCGCCGACGACCTGGAGCACCTCTGCGAGGTCGTCGTCACCGCGGTCGCCCCCGGCGCGCTGGAGTTCCTCACCGACCAGCTCCCCGAACCGCCCGGCGCCTGGCTGCTGGGCTGCGCGCTGCACCTGGCCGGGGTGGAGGACGGCGCCCGCTTCTGGTGGCAGTACGCCGCCGGTGCCGGGCACGTCGCCGCCGCCTACTGCCTCTCCCTGCACCACCACGCCCGCGGCGAGACCCACGCCGCCGCCTTCTGGTACGACCAGACCGGCCTCGACGCCGCCACCGACGGCGACACCCTCGCCGTCACCGGGGTCTGCCCGCCCCTGCACCGCTTCCGCTTCGACGCCAGCATCCCCACCGTGCTGCGCATCCTCAGCCACCTCACCGCGCCCGGCCCGCGGCCGCGCACCCACCGGGCCGACGCCATCACCAACTACGTGGCACACGCCGTCACCCACGGCCGGCTGCGCCACCCCACCGTCGAGATCCCGGTGCCCGAACCGCGCTTCGCCGACCGCGTCAGCTTCATCCTCGCCACCACGCCGCCCTGGAGCCGCCGCATGGCCCAGGTCTTCAACCCCGCCCTGCCCAGCCGCAGGCGCGGCCCGCGCGGCAACCGGGGCCGCGTCCGGGACACGGCCGTGGAAGGCGCCAAGGGGTGAGCGCGGCGTGAGCACGGCATGACCGGGCCACGGTACGGCGGGGTCCGGCCGTTCTTCGTGAGTGTCCTGCGCGGACGTGTCCTTGACGGGAGTGTGCTTCACGGGAGTGTGCTCCGTTCGGGGACCGGAACGCCGCCGGTGCGTCACCCGGCCGTCACCGGCGGTGTTCAGCAGCACGAGCCCGGCACCGCCCGGCTCTCACGACGGGAAGATCTCACGACAGGAAGAGGGGAACGCCACAGTGGGTTTCGGATTCGTGGGTCGGCGCGGATTCCTGGGTCGGCGCGGCTTCCTGGCGGTCTCCGCCACGGTGGCCGCCGCGGTGTCCGCCCGGACCGGCACGGCCGAGGCGGAAGCGGGCCCGGGCGCGGCGGGCCAGGGTGCGGCGGGTGCGGGAGGAGAGGGCGTGGGGGAGCACGGCTCCGGGGCCGGCGCGGAGCACCGGGTCCTGACGTACCGCGAGGCGACGGGCGGGTCGGTCACCGCCTGCCGGGACGGCGAGGTGCTGATCGCGGAGGTGCAGGGCGTCCTGTGGCGGATCGACCGCACCGGCGGTGAGGCCCGTCGGCTCACGGACCCCGCCTTGGAGGCGACCCGGCCCGCCGTGTCACCGGACGGCACCCGGGTGGCCGTCTGCGGCTACCGCGGCGGCGGGTTCCACCTGTGGCTGATGCGGCCGGACGGCGGCGGCCTGCGGCAGCTCACCGACGGGCCCTGGGACGACCGCGGCACCGCCTGGTCCCCGGACGGCACCCGCCTGGCCTTCTCCTCCGACCGGGGCACCGACCCGGCCGCGGGCAGCGCCTTCGGCCTGTGGACCCTGGCGCCGGACGGCGGACGCCCGGTGCGGCTGACGGGCGGCGCCTTCGAGGACTTCGACCCGGCCTGGTGGCCCGACGGACGCTCACTGGTCTGCGTCCGGGCCGCCCACACGCCCGGCGGCGGCACCGACGGCGGCCGCACCCTGGTGCGGGTGCCCGCCACCGGCGGTGCGGCGCGGGTGGTCCGCACCGTCACCGAGGGCCGTCTGCTGTGCCCGTCCGTGTCCCCCGGCGGCCGCATCGCCTACCTGCACCTGACCGGCGCCTCCGACGCGGCGTCCCTGCCCGCCGGACGCGTCGCGCTGATGGTCGACGGCCAGGTCCTGAGCGACGACGAGGACATCGCGGCCGCGCCCCCGTGCTGGCTCGGCGAGGACCGGCTGCTGTACCTGGGCGACGGCCGCCCCCGCGTGCGCACCGTCGGCGCCGCCAAGGCCGCCGTGGAGGAGATCGCCTTCACCGCCCGCATGCCGGTGCCCCTGCCCCGCGCCCGGCCCGGCCGGCCGGTACCCGGCTCCGGTGACCCCGCGCCGGTGCGCGGCATCCACCTGCCGGCCCCCTCCCCGGACGGCACCGCGGTGGCCTACGCGGCCCTCAACGCCCTCTGGCTGGCACCCCTCGGCGGCGGCCCCGCCCGGCGGCTCCTGCAAGGCACCCCGGTCGAGTACGTGCAGATGCCCGCCTGGAGCCCGGACGGCCGCAGCCTGTACTACTGCACCGACCGGGACGGCCTGATGGCCGTGCGCAGGCTCGGCCCGGACGACGGCGGCGACCACCCGGTCGCCGGCGGCGGACGCCTGCACCCGGCTCCCGCACCCGACGGTACCCGGCTGGCCTGCCACGACATCGCGGGCAACCTGCTGCTGCGCGACCTGGCCTCGGGCGAGGAACGGCTGCTGGCCCGGCCGCTGGCGGCCGACGGACCACCGGGGGCGCCCAGCTGGTCACCGGACGGCCGCCACGTCGCCTTCTGCGACCGCAACCGGCTCAACCAGCGCTTCCGCGAGGGCTACAACCTCATCCGCGTCATCGACACCCGCACCGGCCAAGAACGCCGCCACCTGCCCGCCGCCCACCAGTCCCTCTCGGACCGCGTCGCCTCCGGGCCCGTCTGGTCGCCCGACGGCCGCTGGATGGCCCTGGTCGCCGAATCCGCCCTGTGGCTGCTGCCCGTCACCGCCGACGGCACGCCCAGCGGTCCTGCCCGCAGGGTCACCGACGAACCCGCCGACCACCCCGGCTGGGCCGGTGACGCCCGCAGCCTGCTGTACCTGTCCCGCGGCGAACTGCGCCTGCTCACCCTGGACGGAACCGGCGCCGCCCACGGCCGGACCCGCACCCTGCCCCCACCCCGCCCCGCCACCGGCCGCCCCACCGGCAGCCGGGACAGGCTGCGCATCCACGCCGGGCAGTTCTGGGACGCCACCGGCACCGCACCCCGCGCGGACGTGGACATCCTCATCACCGGCACCCGCATCACCGCCGTCGAACCCCACCGCCGGCGCCGCCCCGGCCACCGCACCGTCGACGCCTCCGCGTCCACGGTCCTCCCGGGCCTCTTCGACAGCCACACCCACCCCTACGCCGCCACCTACGGAGCCCGGCAGAGCCTCACCGCCCTGGCCTACGGCATCACCACCACCGCCTGCCTGGGCTCACCGCTGTACGAAGCGGTACGGCTCAGGGAGGCGGCCGCGGCCGGACAGCTGCTCGGCCCACGTCAGCTGGCCTGCGCCGAACTCATCGACGGCGCCCGCACCGCCTACAGCATGGGCCGGGCCCACCGCACCCGCTCCGGTGTGCGCCGCACCCTGGACCGGGCCACCGCCCTGGACGTCGACTTCGTCAAGACGTACGTGCGGGCGGACAGCGAGGTCATGGCCCGGGCGGCGACCGCGGCGCACCGGCTGGGCGTGCCCTGCGGCAGCCATCTGTGCTTCCCCGGCCGGGTGTCCGGCCAGGACCTGACCACCCACCTCCAGGCGACCCAGCGCCTGCCGCAGGGACACGCCACCACCCTGCTCGGCCACGTCCGCCAGGACCTTGTCGAGCACTACGCCGACGGCGCCTTCAGCCTGATCATGACGCCGTTCTCCGCGCAGTTCCTGCTCGGCGGCCACCCCGAACTCGCCGACGACCCCCGGGTACGCACCCTGATGCCGCCCTGGGACGTCGCGGCCGTCGGGGAACGCGTGCGCGCCGAGCCGACGCCCGAGCAACTGCGGGCCGTCGCCGTCGAGATGGCCGACTACCGGCGACTCGCCGACGCCGGTGCCGTCCTCGCGCTGGGCACCGACTCCCCGCTCGTCCCCGTCGGCCTGTCCCTGCACCTCGCGCTGCGCGCCCTGCACGACCACGGCTTCAGCCCCGCCCAGGCCCTGCACACCGCGACCAGCGTCCCCGCCCGCGTCTTCGGCCTCGACGCCGACCTCGGCACCGCCGAGCCGGGGAAGATCGCCGACCTCACGGTGGTGGACGGCGACCCCTTCACCGACTTCGGCACCCTCGTCGACATCCCGCTGACCGTGCGCGACGGCATCCCGCACCACTTGTCCGACCTGACCGCCGCCCACCAGGAACGCGCGCACCCCGCGCCCGCGGACGGGTCCTGGCTGGACGTCGCCCACGCCTTCCGGCGCGGTTCCTGCTGCGCCGGCGAGTGAACCGGCCGGGCGGCGGCGGACCGAGGACCGCGGCATGGGGCGCACGTCGCGGTCGGCGAGGTCACGAAGCCTCCGCGAACGCGATGGCATGGTCAACGGCCCACTGGCGAAACGTTCGCGGCGCCGTCCCGAGGATGTCGGCCACCGCGGTGGTGATGTACGCGGGCTGTCCGACCGCCGCACCCCACGCGGCGAGCAGCATGTCGACGGCCGACCTGGGCACCGTGCCCTCCCACAGGCTTCGGAACTCGTCCGGCGTCATCTCCTCGAACGCGATCCGGCGCCCCAGGACGTCGCCGATGGCGTCCACCTGCGCGGCTTGGGTCAGCGATTCGGGGCCGGTGAGGACGTAGTCGCCTCCGACGTATCCGTCCCGGTAGAGCGTCCGCGCCGCGACGGCTGCGATGTCCCGGTCGTCGACCGGTGCCGACTCGGCAGCGCCGTAGGGCCACCGGACGACTTCGCCGGCCCGGATCGCGGGCGCCCACCAGGCCAGCGAGTTCGACGCGAACATCCCCGGCCGGATGATCGTCGACTCGACTCCGGTGGCCGCGATCAGCCGCTCGATGCCGGCGTGCAGCACGGCCATGGGATTGGGCTGCTGGAAGAAGGGGTGCGGCGTCTGATGCGGGGAGGAGAGGAGGACGATCCGCCGCACGCGGGCTGCCAGCCGCTCGACGACTGCCTCCGCGGTCCGAGGTGGGGCGGTCCAGACGAGGAAGACCGCGCCGGCGCCCTTCATCGCCGGGTCGAGTGACTCGGGCACCGTGAGGTCACCGGCGAAGACCTCGACCTTCGCCGGCAGCGTCGCCGCCGCCTCAGGGCGACGAGTGAGAGCGCGGACCGGTACGCCCGCGTCGAGGAGTTGGTCGATGACGAGGCGGCCGACCCGGCCCGTCGCCCCGGTGACGAGCACGGGAGGAATGTCCAGCTGATTCATGCCGCCCATGAAAACGTTACTGGGTTAAAAAAGCAACTCGGTTATGACTGTTACAATGGTCGGATGAGCGAGTCGACGGGACTGCGTGCCCGCAAGAAGGAGCGGACGCGCGACGCCATCGGCGACGCGGCCGTCTCGCTGTTCCTGGAGCACGGCTTCGACCGCGTCTCGGTCAACGACATCGCCGCGGCAGCCGAGATCTCCAAGCCGACCCTCTTCCGGTACTTCCCCACCAAGGAAGACCTGGTGCTGTATCGCTTCGCGGACCACCAGGGCGAGTCGGCACGCGTCGTACGGGACCGTGAGCCCGGCATCAAGCCGGTGACGGCGCTGCACCGGCACTTCCAGGCCGGCCTGGATCGGCACGACCCCGTCACCGGCCTCAGCGATCACCCCGAGGTGGTGGCGTTCCACCGGCTGGTGTTCAGCACACCGAGCCTGGCCGGACGGCTCACGCGGTACCAGCTCGAGGACGAGGAAGCACTGGCGGACGCCCTCGGCGGGGGCATCCAGGCACGCCTGCTCGCCGCCCAGGTACTCGCGGTCCAGCGGGTGCTCGCCCGGACCAACTGGCAGAAGATCGCCGACGGTCGCACCGCCCACGAAGTCCACCCCGAAGCCGTAGCCGATGCCGACCAGGCGTTCACCCAACTGCCCTGACAGGCGACGCTCCCCGTCGTAGAAGGCTTCGCGGCCCCAGTGCAGGAACGGCCAGACAGCTGTTCCGTTCGGTGGTGAGGTAGGCGTCGTCCCCTGTGCGTTCGAACCGGTCGGTGGTCAGTGGGCGGCCGGCGGGCCGCGAAGGTCCGCATCACGGTGCATCCGGGGAACCCGGAACGCGCGAAGGAAGGGGTGTGGGCGCGCGGGCACGCTCCCGCCCCGGAACGGCCTCCTGGCCCGAGCGTGCCCGCCGCTGCCCCGGGCCCGGCCCCGCGTCACGTCATCACACGGGGCCGGGCCGCCCCATGGCGTGGCCGTGGGGACAACGACCCAGTCCTGGGACCGGCGTCAGCGGGCGGCGTGACCGGTCCTTCGAGTCACGGATGCGCACACGCGCGCCGGCGCCGACTGCCCGGACTTCCACGCAGGCGTTCTGGAAGTCGCCGCTATGGCTGCTCCTGTGCCATCCGGTCGACGGAAGCGGCACGGGGTTTCCTCCTTCGCCTGGACAAACGTCGGGGCAGTGGTCGGCCAGGGCCTGCAACGCCCTAGGCGACGTTGACCAGTCTGATGTAGCGCACCCAGTCCCAGCTCGGCCCCGGATCGCTGTGGTCGCTGCCGGGCACCTCGTAGTGCCCGATGATGTGCTCCCGGTCTCTGGGGATGCCGTACTCGGCGCAGACGGCCGCCGTCAGCTTCGCCGACTGCTCGTAGAGGGCGTTGGTGAAGTAGGCGGGCTGGTCCACCCAGCCCTCGTGCTCGATGCCGATGCTGTGGGTGTTGTAGTCCCAGTTCCCCGCGTGCCAGGCGACGTCGGCCTCCCGCACGCACTGGGCCACGTGTCCGTCGGCCGAGCGGACCACGTAGTGCGCGGACACCGCTCTCTGCGGGTTTCTGAAGATGGCCAGCGTGTCGCTGTAGGTCTCCTGTGTGACGTGGATGATCACCCGGTCGATCGTGTAGGTGTCCGGCCTGCTGGACGCCGTGTAGTTGGAGGTGGTCGCCGGCTGCCATTCGGCGGCGGGATAGTCGACGGCCTGGGCCCGGGCGTCGGCGCGGACATCGGTGAACAGCGCGTACGGCACGGCGGCGAGTGCCGCGCCCTTGAGGATGCGTCGCCTGCTGAGAAGCCGTTCGGCCCGGTCCATGTCCATCGGCTTGTGCCTTTCAGGAGTGGGGGAGAGTGCGTGGGGGGAGACGTGAATGGGGGAGGGGCTGGGCGGTGCACAGGTGGGTGGAGCTGGGCGGTGGGGGCGGAGCCGGGCGGTGCGGAGGTCGCGCGGTATCCGCGGCGCGAGGTGCCGGCCCGCCGGCCGGATCCCGGCCGCGGCACCGGTCCGACGTCCGGCGAATGCCTCGCGTGAATCACGGTACGGCGCTGACGGGTTGGGCAGAAGGACGCGGCGCGGTTCCGTGGACGGGGCGTGTGTTGTGGACAACTCGCTCACCCGATCGGACGAACTGGAGTTTCCCATGCGCTACCTGACGGCCCATCGCCATGACGCGACGTCAGATATGACATCCGTCGAACCGCCGTTGTGACAGCCCTGTGACCGGAAGGGTGGGCTCCGACATGGCCGTGCGGAGCGCAGCCTGATCCACTCGGCGCATGCGTCACTTCCGCACCAGCCCGTCCCCGGCAACCGCACTCGCTGCCGCCGTCATTCTCACCGGGCTGCTCACCCTGACCGCCTGCGGCCAGGAGACCGTCCCGGCTGCCGCGCCCACCGGTGATCGCACCTGCGCCGACCGACCGTCACCGAGGACGCCCACCGCCGAGGAGACGAGCGGGGTGCGGATGACCGATTCCGGTGACGGCTCCCGCCGGTGCGCTCGCTTCCAGGTGACCAACCGCGAGAGCGTGCCCTTCACCTACACCGTCACCGTCGCCTTCCAGTCCGGCTCCGGAGCCGTTCAGGCCACCGGGTAGGAGGTCGTCGCCGACCTGAAGCCCGGCCGGACGGTGACGCGGACCCTCGGCGCGGACGAGCAGTCCGCCGGTGGATCCGCCTGGACGCGGGTGAAGATCCTGAAGGTGAGAAGCGTCCCGTCCGCCGAGGCCCCCGCCCCGGGCGGTCCCTGCCCGCGCTCGGGAATCCGTGTGTACGCCGACGACGGCGACGCCGCGATGGGGCTGCGCGTGGTCTCCCTGCACTTGGAGAACTGCGGCAGAGCCGCTCAACGGCTCGACGGATATCCCCGGATCAGCGTCCTCGGCGAGGACCACGCCCCCGTCACCGGCATACGGACGCCGCACGGCGGTTCCGCCGTCGCCACGGGCACCGGAGCCGACGGTCCGCCGCGGCTGCTGTCCCTCGCGCCGGGCGAACGCGCGCACGCGGGACTGGTGTGGCGCAACACGGTCCTCGGCGGCACGCCGGTCGACGCGCCCTACGTCAGGGTGTGGGCCCGGCCCGGAGCCGATCCGGTGACGGTGACCCCGGAACTGGACCTGGGCACGACGGGGAAGCTCGCCGTCGGTCCCTGGAAGAAGGACACGTGACGGCGACGGTGGCGCGGGGGAGTCAGGCCCGCTGCGCCACCATGGCCGGGTCGTCCAGGACGGCCCGTACGACCGAGTGCGCGGCGCCCAGCAGCGGCCCCTGAGGTCCCAGCCGGGACACCGAGACCGGGCAGGCCGGCCCGGCGGTGCGCCCTGCCAGCTCGGTCTCCAGGGCGGGCAGCAGCCAGGGTGAGAGTTCCGCCAGGGCGCCGCCCAGGACCACGCCCTCCGGATCGAGCAGGTTGACCGCTCCGGTCAGGGCTATCCCGAGGGCCGAGCCGGCGTCCCGCAGGGCCCGGCGCACGCTCTCGTCACCGTCGTCCGCGCGCTGCGCGAGCAGGCCCACGAGATCCTCGCCCGGGGTCAGGCCGGCCGCGCGCAGGACCGCTTCCTCACCGGCGTACTGCTCCAGGCATCCGCGTCCGCCGCACGCGCAGCGGGGACCGTCCGGCCGTACCGGCACGTGGCCCAGCTCGCCCGCGAAGCCCCGGGTGCCGCGCAGCAGCTGCCCGTCCACCACGAGCGCGGCACCGATGCCGATCTCCGCCGACACGTGCAGGAAGTCGCGCGGGGTGCCGGCTCCGAGCCAGAGTTCCGCGAGTGCGCCGAAGTTGGCCTCGTTGTCGACGGCCGGCGCGAGGCCGGCGGGCAGCAGGGCGCCGAGGTCGGTGTCGCGCCAGTCGAGGTTCGGCGCGCGAACGACCGTACGGCCGTCGCGCGCCACCAGGCCCGGCACGGCGACCGCGAGCCCGGCCGGCCACAGCCCTTCCCGCTCGGCCTCGGCCACGACCCGGCGGATCAGCGCCGTGAGTTCCGTGAGCACCGGTTCCGGGGCCCGGCCGCGGTTGCCGCCGTGCCGCACCGCTCGCGCGCGGACCGTGCCGCGCAGGTCGACGGCGCACACGGCGAGGTGGTCGACGCCGACCTCCGCCCCGATCCCGGCCGGACCCTGCGCGCTGACCGCCAGCGCCGACCCGGGGCGGCCCACGCGGCCGGGCCGTTCAGGGCCGAGTTCCTCCAGCAGGCCCCAGCGGATCAGTTCGTCGACCAGGGTCGACACCGCCGCGCGGGTGAGCCCGATGTGGGAGGCGACGGCCGCCCGGGACAGCGGCCCCTCCGCGCTGACGGTGTGCATCACCCGGGCCAGATTGCGCCGGCGCATGCCCTGCTGGGTGTCCGGCAGGGACCGCCCGGCGCCGGGCGGTCGTGCCTCGTGCAGCGGTGCGGTCATCCCTGAAGTCAGTCCTCGGGTCCTCGGCGGTGGCCGGTCAGCCGGCGTCCGTGGCCCGCTCCAGCAGCGGTGCCGCGTCGGAGAGTACCCCGGAGATCCTGGCCAGCGTCTCCTCGTCCCGTTCCACGGCCTCCAGCACCGGACCGGCGGCCGTGTTCCAGCGCCGGGCCACCGCGGCCGCGTCCTCACCGGTCAGCAGCCCCGCCGCCTGGGCCGCGGCGCCCAGCGCGACCAGCTCCGCCGCGTCGGGAATCTGGACCGGCCGCCCGGACAGCCGCCGTACGGTCTGCCGCCAGGCCGCGCCCCGGGCGCCGCCGCCGATCAGCAGCAGCGGGGTGCTGCGGTCCGCGTCCGCGTCGAGGACCAGGTCGAGGGCGCCGAGCAGCGAATGCACGGCGCCGTCGTAGGCGGCCTGCAGGATCTGGCCCGCGGTCGTGTCGTGGCGCAGGCCGTGCAGCAGCCCCGAGGAGTGCGGCAGGTCGGGGGTGCGCTCGCCGTCCAGGTACGGCAGGAGGGTGACCGAGGCGCAGGTCTCTACGGCGTCGCGGTCCAGGCCCAGCAGGGCGGCGAAGCGGTCCACCGCGAGGGTGCAGTTCAGGGTGCAGGCCAGCGGCAGCCAGTCCCCGCGCGCGTCCGCGAAGCCGGCCACCGTGCCGGTCGGGTCGGCGGGGCGGTGCCGGGAGACCGCGTACACCGTGCCCGACGTGCCCAGGCTCAGTACCGGGGTGCCCGGACGCAGCCCGAGGCCGAGCGCGGCCGCCGCGTTGTCGCCGGTGCCGGCCGCGACCAGGGTGCCCTTGGAGAAGGGCAGGTCGTGGCCGTCGCGAACGGTGCCGGCCACCTCGCCGGGCCGGACGATCCGGGGCAGCAGCCCGGGGTCGAGGCCGATGCGGGCGAGCGTCTCCTCGTCGTACGCCTCGGTCCCGGACGCCCACCAGCCGGTGCCTGAGGCGTCCCCGCGGTCGGTGGTGCCCTGACCCGTGAGCCGTTCCGTGAGGTAGTCGTGGGGCAGGCGCACGGCCTTGGTGGCGCGGACGGCCTCCGGTTCGTGCTCGGCCAGCCAGGCCCACTTCGTGACGGTGAAGGACGGGCCCGGCACGCTGCCCGTGCGGTCCGCCCAGGCCTTCGGTCCGCCCAGCTCCTCCACCAGGCGACGCGCCTGCGGCGCCGAGCGGACGTCGTTCCACAGCAGGGCCGGACGCACCGGCTCACCGCGGGCGTCCAGGGTGACCAGGCCGTGCTGCTGGCCGCCGATCGACACCGCGGCCGCTTCGCGCGCGGCGCCACCGCACTGGTCCAGCGCCTTGCCCAGGGCGTCCCACCACTGCCGGGGGTCGCTCTCCCGCCCCGCGCCGGAGGACACGGTGTGCGGGGCCTGGCCGCTCGCCACGACCTGTCCCGTGGACGCGTCGACGACCAGCGCCTTGGTGGACTGGGTGGATGTGTCCACGCCGACGACGAGCGGTCCCTCGGCTGCTGACATCGGGCTCTCCCTTGATGCGGCTCTTGTTGATGAGGCTGTACGGGTGGTGCGGGCTCCGCCGGCGACGACTCTCCGAAGTCTTCCCGTCGGTGTCTCTTCCCAGCGCTGCGATCGCATACTAATTTGTAAAGCGCGATGACGAAATAGATCGCACGGACAGGATCGACAGCAGCGAGGAGCCGCGACATGAACTACCAGCCCACCCCCGAGGACAGGTTCACCTTCGGCCTGTGGACCGTCGGCTGGCAGGGACGGGACCCCTTCGGCGATGCCACCCGCGGAGCCCTGGACCCGGCCGAGACGGTCCGCCGCCTGGCCGAGCTGGGCGCCTACGGCGTGACCTTCCACGACGACGACCTGATCCCCTTCGGCTCCTCGGCGAGCGAGCGCGAGGCGCACATCAAGCGCTTCCGCCAGGCCCTGGACGCCACCGGCATGACGGTGCCGATGGCCACCACCAACCTCTTCACCCACCCCGTGTTCAAGGACGGCGCATTCACCGCCAACGACCGCGACGTCCGCCGTTACGCGCTGCGCAAGACGATCCGCAACATCGACCTGGCCGCCGAGCTGGGCGCGAAGACCTACGTCGCCTGGGGCGGCCGCGAAGGCGCCGAATCGGGCGCCGCCAAGGACGTGCGCGTGGCGCTGGACCGCATGAAGGAGGCCTTCGACCTCCTCGGCGAGTACGTCACCACCCAGGGCTACGACCTGCGCTTCGCCATCGAGCCCAAGCCCAACGAGCCCCGCGGCGACATCCTGCTGCCCACCGTCGGCCACGCCCTGGCCTTCATCGAGCGCTTGGAGCGCCCCGAGCTGTACGGCGTCAACCCGGAGGTCGGCCACGAGCAGATGGCGGGCCTGAACTTCCCGCACGGCATCGCCCAGGCCCTGTGGGCGGGCAAGCTGTTCCACATCGACCTCAACGGCCAGTCCGGCATCAAGTACGACCAGGACCTCCGCTTCGGCGCCGGTGACCTGCGCGCCGCCTTCTGGCTGGTCGACCTCCTGGAGACGGCCGGTTACGACGGCCCGCGCCACTTCGACTTCAAGCCCCCGCGCACCGAGGACCTCACCGGGGTGTGGGCCTCCGCGGCCGGCTGCATGCGCAACTACCTCATCCTCAAGGAGCGCGCCGCCGCCTTCCGCGCCGACCCGGACGTCCAGGACGCCCTGCGCGCCTCCCGCCTGGACGAACTGGCCGAGCCCACCGCCGCGGACGGCCTGCAGGACCTCCTCGGCGACCGCACCGCCTTCGAGGACTTCGACGTCGACGCCGCCGCCGCCCGCGGCATGGCCTTCGAACACCTCGACCAGCTCGCCATGGACCACCTCCTCGGCGCCCGCGGCTGAGCGCACGCGCGCGGGGCGGCCGATCCGGGCGGCCGCCCCGGCGCCGTGCGCGCGTGCGGGCTGCCCGGCGCCGCGGTGCGACACCGACCGCGCCGCGCACGGCCCGCACGAGGTCCCGCGGCCGCGCCGCTGCGCACGGAATGCTGCGGAATCGTGCGTTCACCGGCATGAGCCGGTACCAACGTCCGCGTGGATCTCGTCATGCGGCCGGTTCCCCGCCACTGTGATCGGTATGACCACACCGCCCGTACCGCCCCGGCCGCCCGGACCTCCAGGAGGCCCTCCGCCCCCGTCCGGAGGATACGAGCCGCCGTCGGACGGCCCTGATCCGTGGCCGTCCGACGGTCATGCTCCCTGGCCGGCCGATGGCTACGGACCGGCGCCGGACGGCTTCGGACCTCCCGGACCCGGCGGCACGGCCGGCCCGCGGTACCCGGAGCCACCCCGAAGGCGCCGGGGGCCCCTGTTCACGGTGCTCGCCGTGCTGGTGGCCGTCGCGGCCGTCCTGGCCGTGGTGCTGACCGTCTCGTCCGGGGACGACTCCCCGGACGAGAAGGGGCCCGCGGACAGCGGCACCAGCCGTTCTCCGGGGCCTTCGCCCGGTCTGCCCAGTGACCTGCCCAGCGGGTTGCCCTCGGGGCTCCCCAGCGGGCTGCCGTCCGGCCTCCCCAGCGAGCTGCCCACCGAGCTGCCGTCCGGGTTCCCCACCGAGCTGCCGTCCGAGTTCCCCAGCGCCCTGACGAGCGGACTGGAATCGTTCCTGTCGGCCTCCCCGCCGGGCGAGGCACCCTGAGCGTCCTCAGACCCCCTTGGGCAGTCGGACGTAGGTCACGGTCGTCTCGATGCCGCTGTCGACCAGGCGGCCCTGCGCGTCGAACGCACCGGACCCGTCCGACATGCCGAAGTCGTTGTCGTTGACGAGGGCCAGCGTGTCGTGGTCCACGCGCGCGATCCCCTCGATCTTCCCGGGAACGCCGCTGACCGTGCCCAGGTCGACGACGAGCCGCTTGGCGAGCACCGGGACACCCGCGGCGGCCGGATCGTCCAGCTGCTCCAGCGCGGGTGAGGTGGTGTCGTCGTCGTAGGCACCGCCGAGGATGTCGGCCCGGCGGTCCAGTTTCACCAGCAGCAGCCGCGCCGACCTGTCGGTGCGCTCCTCCACCAGCAGCCGGTCGGCTCCCACGGCCACCACCGACGAGATCTTCAGCTCGGAGGTGTCGTCCTCGCCCGGGTCGACGACGCCCACCGGGTCGAACCGGTAGGCGTACTCGGCGGTGACCGCCTTCTTCCGCGGCGAGAAGCGCACCAGGCGGGTCGTGCGGGAGGCGTTCCCGGCGTCCGTGTCCGGCAGCGACAGCGGGCTCTGCAGCGCCATCACCAGGTCGCCGCCGGGCAGCAGCGCCAGCCCTTCGAAGCCGCGGTTGACCTTGCGGTGCAGCAGGACGGACGGCAGCGCCTCCACCACCGGGTAGTCGGCCCCCGTCAGACGCAGCCCCTCGGGCACGTAGCGGGTGAGCACCCTCCCGCGCGCGGAGACGTGCACCAGCGAGGGCCCGTACTCGTCCACGAGCCAGAAGGTGCCGTCCGCGGCGCGCACGATGCCCTCGGTGTCCAGACCGTCCGGGTCGTACGCCAGAGCGGTGCGCGCGTCGTACGCGTACGGCGCCTCGTCGCGGCCGGGCTGGTTCGGCAGCCCGGTGACCGCCTTCCCGGAGGCCGTGGTCAGCGGTATCGCGTCGAGGACCCGCACCTCGTCCCCGGCCACGCGGATCTTCACGATGGCGGGGTCGAAGCCCGGCACCGGGAACGTGCGGCGCTTCGTGCCGTCCACCTTGATCTGGCCGTTGGGCCCGCGGTCGGTGACCGTCCAGTACTCGCCCGTGCGGTCCGCCGGGTAGATGTCGCTGCCGATGCCGCCGAGGTCCACCCCGCGGTCGTCGTCGACTCCGCCCGGCAGCAGGGCGTTGCTGAAGGCACCGAGCGGGATGTCGCCGAGGGTGGCCGTCCGGACGACGCGGGCCTCGCCGGAGGGCGCCGCCCCGGCCGGGCCGGCCACGGCGAGGGTGGCTGCCAGGGCGAGGGGCAGGCCGGTCACGAGGGAACGGTGGAGATGGTGCCGGCCGGCGGCGTGCGGGAACATCGGGCCTCCTGTGGACAAGTGCGTCAGCAGCGGCCAGGGTCGGACCTCGGGAGGAACGCCTCCCGGCCGCCCGGTGAACGGGCGGTGACCACAGCTCGTCGGTCGGACGCTCCCGCACGCTCTCCGGAGTCCGGCAGGCCCGGCAGCAGCCCGTCGGGCGGGCCCGTAGGGGACACGGCTCAGGAAAGTCTCAGGGTCCGGGTCCGGAACCGGGGGACGCGCGGGCCCGTTTTCACAGCAGAGAGCGGCAGCGGCCGCGAAGGAGGCGACGCTCATGTCGAAGAACGCGAAGATCGCCGCAGGGGGTGTGGCGGTCGGGCTCATCCTGCTGATCTGGCTGCCCTGGTGGGCGGCGCTCCTGATCGTGCTGGGGGTGCCGGCGGCCGCCTATCTGACGCTGGACCCCTCGCAACGGCGCCGGCTGCGCCGTGTGACACGCAAGGAGATCGGCCGCTGACGCCCGGCGGTCGGTCAGGTCCCCGGCAGCGGCTCAGAGGGGCCGTACGGCCATCTTGTCGAGCGCTTCCAGCAGCCCGGGCAGCTCCGGGCCCCGGCCGACCGGCAGCACCTCGCCCGGTTCGTCGTCCAGCAGCACGAACGCGATGTCGTCGGTGCGGGCCACCATCGACCAGCCGGGTCCGTCCGCGCGCAGGGTGCGGGCGTCGCCCGGGGCGAACGACGAGCGGACCCGGCCGAGCGGCGGTGGGGTGTCGACGTAGGCCCGGGCCTCCGCCAGCACGCGCCGCACCCCGCTGTGCCCGGTCGGTGCCGGCGAGTCCTGTCCGTCCGCAGCGGGCTCCGCCGGCGCGGCGGGACCGTCCGGGACGGGGAACTCGGCGTCGTCGATCTGCTCCCGCCACACCGCCCACTGCAGCGCGATCTCATCCGCACCGAGGCGGCGCTGCGCCGGGCCCCAGGAACTGGTGTCGGGCGGCGTCAGGGCGGGACCGTCCGCTTCCTCGGGGCGGGGGTCGTGCGGTGCGGGCACACCCGGGGCGGCGACGGCGACCGCCAGCGGCCAGCCCGGCAGGGCGGCCACGACCGTGCGCTCGTCCGGCGAGAGGTCGTACTCCATCCCGCAGTCCCACGACGCGATCGCCACGGCGACCAGCGAGACGTCGTCGATCACGACCGTCCACCGAGCGCCGTCGCCGTCCTGGCCGAGCACCAGCCCGTACCCGTCGGCGCGCGGCGCGAGACCGAGGGCCGCGCAGGCCTCCGGGTAGTCGTCGCCCAGCACGCTCGGGAACTTCGCCGGCGTCAGCAGCACCGCCGTGAGCACATACAGCGCATCGTCCGCTACGGCGACGGCCTCCTCGTCCGTCCCGGCCATCCCTGCCTCCCCAGTGGTTCGTCCATCGGCGCGCACCCTAATGCGCGCGGAAGGCCGTTGTCACGACTGCCCACCACTCTCGGAGCTGCAGTTTTCCACCTGGAGGGGGGCGAAACACCCTTGGTCACAGGTCACGTTTCAGGCGGCCGGCAGCCCCAGCAGGTCACGGGCCACCGCCTGCGGCGACTCGTCGCGCTCCCGCGCCAGGGCGATGACGGCCCGGCAGGCCAGCTCACTCACCCCGAACGACAGCGCCTCCGGCGACACCCAGGCCGTGGCCTCGTCGATCCGGTCCTGGTCGTCGTCCGCGCACGCCGCCACATAGACGGCCGCGGCTTCGAACAAGTTGTGTGCGCGCTTCTCGCGGCCGGCCCCCGGTGCCGCGGCACCGGCCGTGCGGAACCTGGCGACATACGCGCGGATCGTCTGCAGCACGTGAACCACCTTCCCCCTGATACTTGCCCCACTGATCGGCATCTGCCTTCATTCAACGTAAGGTTCGAGCTTCGGCGACAGAAGGGGGACGCAGCGGTGAAGCGTTTCGAGCGGCTCGGTCAGATCCGGCGCATGGATCCGGTGGCGGACGCCGCGGAGATACACCGGCTCACCGTCGCGTTCGAATTCCCCTGGGACTTCAGCCGGGCCCTGGAGCTGGCCCTGTACCGCACCTACGCGGTGCCCAGCATCGGGCGGCTGCTCGCCGAGACGGCCGAGCTGACCGAGCGGACCCAGCGGCGCTACGACGACACCTCGCTGCTCCTCGACGCCGTCATCGAGCACGGCTTCGCCTCGGAGGAGGGCCGGACCGCGATCCGCCGCATCAACCAGATGCATCGCAGCTACGACATCAGCAACGACGAGATGCGCTATGTGCTGAGCACCTTCGTCGTGATACCGAAACGCTGGATCGACGCCTACGGCTGGCGCCGCCTGTCCCGCCACGAGATCGTCGCGATCACCGAGTACTACCGCACCCTCGGCCGCCACATGGGCATCCGGGACATCCCGGAGACCTTCGAGGATTTCGAGGACTGCCTCGACAGCTACGAGAAGGCCCACTTCGCCTGGGACGAGCGGTCACGGCAGGTCTCCGACGCCACCCTCGGCCTCATGACGTCCTGGTACCCGCGTCCGCTGGCCCCCGTCCTGCGCACCGCCACGCTGGCCCTGCTGGACGAGCCGCTGCTGCGGGCCTTCCGGTACGAGGCCCCGGGTCCCGTCACCTCCGCCGTCGTACGCGGGGTGGTGCGCGCACGCGGACGGCTGGTACGCCTGCTGCCACCGCGCCGGACGCCGCACTACGGCCGGCAGAACTGGGAGATCAAGAGCTATCCCGACGGCTACCGGCTGGCGGACCTGGGCACCCGCCCCGTTCCCGGCCGGGGCGGCTGCCCGGTGCGCCACCTGGACGCCTCGGCGGTCGACGCCGTCGAGTGAGGCGACGGTGTGGCGCACCCCGGCGCGGCCGGCCGCCGGGTGCGCGTGGTGACCGTGCCCGGAGCGGGCCACGACGTCATGTTCGACGACCCCGACGCCTTCGCCGCGGCGGTCGCCGGGACGTGAGGGCGCCGTCCGCCGTCAGCTTTCCCGGACCGCCAGGGCCAGGAACCGGGCGTCCTCGTCGGTGTACGAGGCCATGCGCCATCCCGCGCGGGCAAGCAGCGGTTCCAGGTTGGCTTCGGCGCGCAGGTCGTCCTCGGTGACCTGCCGGCCGTGACGGGCCGCCAGGGCGGCCCGCCCGATGGGATGGAACAGCGCGAGCGTGCCGCCCCGCCGCACCACGCGCGCCAGTTCGCGCAGATTCTCCTCGGGACGCGGCAGATGGGAGACGAGACCGGCGGCGAACACGGAGTCGAAGGACCGCGCCCTGAAAGGCAGCGCGCCCACGTCGGCGAGCAGCAGCAGCCCGTGGCGGTCTCTCCCGGCCCGTACGGCGGCGTGCAGCATCGCGGGTGTCAGGTCGAGGCCGGCCACCACGCCGGAGGGCCCCACAGCGGCGCGCAGCGGCGGCAGGGCGCGCCCCGTACCGCAGCCGGCGTCGAGCACGCGGTCGCCCGGGCGCAGTCCCAGATCCGCGACGGCGGCCTCGTAGGCCGGGCCGTCCCCGGGGAACCTGCCGTCCCAGTCCGCCGCCCGGGACGCGAAGAACTCCTGCACGCGTGTGTGGTCGTCGCTCATGCCTCGCATGATCCCTCACTGTCACGAGGGACACCGCTGTGCGCATGTTCGAACCGAACGTGGTCGTTCAGGGACATTCCTGTGTCATGTTCCAACGACTTTCGAAATGCGCCCCCTTTGTGCGCCCCTGCCCCGGCTAGCGTCCCGGGGCCATGGGACACCTGGACCACGCCGCCTTCGGCTGGCTGACCCCCGCGCTGTCGTACGCGATGGCCTGCATAGGCGCCGCGCTCGGACTGCGCTGCACCGTCCGCGCGCTCGGCAGCACCGGCCGGGCGCGCCGCAACTGGCTCGTCACCGCCGCCTCCGCGATCGGCACCGGCATCTGGACCATGCACTTCGTGGCCATGCTCGGCTTCCGGGTCAGCGGCACCGACATCCGCTACGACGTGCCGCTGACCATCCTCAGCCTGCTCGTCGCCATGGTCGTCGTCTGCGCCGGCGTCTTCGCCGTCGGCTACAGCCGGGACCGCAACCGCGCACTCCTGCTCGGCGGCCTCACCACCGGGCTGGGCGTCGCCAGCATGCACTACCTCGGCATGGCGGCCGTCCGGCTGCACGGGCACGTGACCTACGACCCGGTGCTCGTCGCACTGTCCGTCCTGATCGCCGTCGTCGCCGCGACCGCCGCCCTGTGGGCCGGACTCAACATCAAGTCGCCCCGCGCGGTCGCCCTCGCCTCCCTCGTCATGGGAGCGGCCGTCAGCAGCATGCACTACACGGGAATGTTCGCGGTCGGCGTGCGGGTCACCCCGTCCGGTGACCTCCTTCCCGGGGCCACGGCGATGCAGTTCATCTTCCCCCTCGCCGTCGGCCTCGGGTCCTACCTGTTCCTCACCTCGGCCTACGTCGCCCTCTCACCGTCCACCGGGGAGCGGGAGGCGACCGCCCCGGCCCAGCGGCCGGTCGAGAGCGCCACCAGCTAGCGCGTCCTCGAGACAGAGCGCCCGCGACCCCACCGACCGAGCGAGGAGGCCATGCGCACACCCCGTAGGAACGCCGCAGCCGGCGCCAGGACGCCGTCCCCGAAGCCCGCGCGCGGGCGCCGCGCCCACGCCGGAGCCCCGGCCGACGAAGGCCCCGGCGAAGCCGCCCACGAACGGCCGGACAACGCGCCCGCGCGTCAGGGCCGCCGGCGCACCCGCCCCCGTACCGTCCGGGCCAAGGTCGTCTGCCTGCTGATGGTGCCCGTCGTCTCCCTGCTCGCCCTGTGGGCCTACGCCACCGTCAGCACCGCCCAGGACGTCGCCAGGCTCCGCCAGTCGCAGCGCGTCGACGCCGAACTGCGCACCCCCGTGGCCGCGGCCGTCACCGCGCTGCAGGCCGAGCGCGCCGCCGCCGTGCGCTACGCCACCGATCCGGGCAGCGGGCACGGCGGCGACCTCCGCGGCCTCGCGACGCGAACCGACCGGGCCGTGTCCGGGCTGCGGCTCGGCGGTGACCACACCGTCGCCGACAGCCAGGAACTGCCCCCCGGTGTCGCACGACGTCTCAAGGCCTTCGTCGACGGCGTCGAAGACCTGGGCGCCCTGCGGACCGCGGTGCTCGACCACCGCTCGGGCTGGGAGACGGCCTACCAGCGCTACACCCGGGTGATCGGCACCGCCTTCGCGGTGGACGGGGCCCTCACCGAAGTGCAGCAGGCCGACGTCGGGTCCGACGCGCGCGTGCTGCTGGAGTTCTCCCGCGCGGGCGAGGCACTGGCCCAGGAGGACGTGCTCCTCGCCGGTGCCCACCGGACCGGCGCTCTCCAGGGCGACCGGCTGCGGCTGTTCACCAGTGCCGTCGCCATCCGCCGCGCCCTCACCGACGTGGCCGTCGCCGATCTGCCCGGCGCCCAGAGCCGAGCCTGGCGCCGGCTGGCCGGCAGCCGCGCCTACACCACCCTGGGCGCCGCCGAGGACGACGTCCTCGGCGGCCCGGGCGCCCGGGCCGCCGACGCGGTGCCCGAGGCCACCTGGAACACCGCCCACGCACGCGTGCGGGACGGCATGCGGGATGTCGCCGCCGGCACCGGCCGCGTCGTCGCGGGCCGCGCCGACCCCGTCACCCGCGGCCTGCTCACTCCGGCCGGCGCGGCCGTCCTCTTCGGCCTCGCAGCCGTCGCCGCCTCGCTCGTCATCTCCGTGCGCATCGGACGCGCCCTCGTGGTCGAGCTGGTGAGCCTGCGCAACCACGCCCTGGCGATCGCCCGCCGCGAACTCCCGGAGGCGATGCGCAGACTGCGCGCGGGAGAGGAGATCGACATCCAGGCCGAGGCGCCCCCCGGAACACCGGCGGAGGACGAGACCGGGCAGGTCGCCGAGGCCCTCGCCACCGTCCACCGCGCGGCCCTGCGCGCCGCCGTCGAGCGCGCCGAACTCGCCAGCGGCATCTCCGGCGTCTTCGTCAACCTCGCCCGCCGCAGCCAGGTCCTCGTCCACCGTCAGCTGAGCCTGCTCGACAGCATGGAACGCCGGTCCGAGGACCCGGGCGAGCTGAGCGACCTCTTCCGGCTCGACCACCTCACCACCCGCATGCGGCGCCACGCCGAAAGCCTGATCATCCTCTCCGGCGCGGCACCCGGCAGAGCCTGGCGAATGCCGGTGTCCCTCACGAACGTGGTCCGAGCGGCCGTCTCCGAGGTGGAGGACTACGCACGCGTGGAGGTACGCCGGCTCCCCGAGGCGTCCGTCACCGGCACCGCGGTCGCCGACCTCACCCACCTCCTCGCCGAACTCATCGAGAACGCGGCCCAGTTCTCACCACCGCACACCCGCGTCCAGGTCACCGGCGAGCCCGTCGGCAGCGGCTACGCGCTGGAGGTCGAGGACCGGGGCCTGGGCATGGGCGCCGACACCCTCGCGGAGGCCAACCGGCGCATCGAGCAGTCCGAGACGCTCGACCTGTTCGACAGCGACCGCCTCGGCCTCTTCGTGGTCAGCAGGCTCGCGGCCCGTCACGGCATCAAGGTGCACCTGCGGACCTCTCCCTACGGAGGCACCACCGCCGTGGTGCTGCTGCCCACGGCCCTGCTGCACAGCGGCCCGGCGGACCGCGCGGACCACTCCGCCGTCCCGGCCGGGGCGCCGCGGCGCGAGCACACGCGCGCGTCCGGCACGGCACCGCCACGGGAAGCAGTCACGGCCCCGGCCCAGCGACCCGTCCTCACGGCCACCGCGCCGCCCGCCACGCACCCCGCGACCGACCCGCCACCCCCCGGAGTCACCGCCTTGAGGCCGCACCGCCCACCGAACGCCTCCGAGTCCTGCGACGACCTTCCGCGCCGGGTGCGTCAGGCCAGCCTCGCCCCCCAGTTGCGTCACGAGCCGGCCGCGACGCCCGCCCGGACCGCCGCGCCCGACGGCACCGAGCGGCGCACACCCGAACTCGTCCGCGACCGCATGGCCGCCTACCGCGACGGCTGGGCCCGCGGCGGCGGCACGCGGCCCGGCCGCGCCACCCCGCCGGACAGCGACCTCACCGAAGGAGACCGCGCATGATCCAGGACCCCGACATGAGAGCCGCCCAGCGCTCAGGCGAACTCGACTGGCTGCTGGACGACCTGGTGATGCGCGTCAGCGAGATACGGCACGCCGTCGTACTGTCCAACGACGGCCTGGCCGTGGGCTCCTCGTCCGCCCTGCGGCGCGAGGACGCCGAGCACCTCGCCGCCGTCGCCTCCGGCTTCAACAGCCTCGCCAAGGGCGCGGGACGGCACTTCGGGGCGGGCGGCGTACGCCAGACCATGGTGGAGATGGACGAGGCGTTCCTGTTCGTGGCCGCCGCGGGTGACGGCTCCTGCCTCTCCCTGCTCACCGCGGTGAGCGCCGACATCGGCCTCGTCGCCTACGAGATGGCCAGGCTGGTCAAGCGCGTGGGCGAGCACTTGTACACGGCGCCGCGCGCCGCCGCGCGGCCGCCCGCGGCCGGATGAGCCGAAGAGAGCGCCACCGATGACCGACGACACGACGGACGCCCCGCACGAGCAGGGCAGCCAGTGGTACGACGGCGAGGCCGGACCCCTGGTCCGCCCCTACGCCATGACCGGCGGCCGCACCCGGCCCGGCCCCGCCGGGGTGCGCTTCGACCTGATCTCCCTCGTCACGCTCGACCCCGCCGGCCCCCCGGCCGGCGACACCGCGCTCGGCCCCGAACACCGGGCGCTGATCGACCTGTGCCGGCCCGAGACGCAGTCGGTCGCCGAACTCGCCGCGGGCGCCGACCTGCCCGTGGGAGTGGTCCGGGTGCTCGTGGGCGACCTCATGGAACTGGGCTGCGTCACCGTCAGCCGCCCGGTACCTCCCGCGCACCTGCCCGACGAACGAATACTGCGCGAGGTCATCGCGGGACTGCGGGCGCTGTAGATGAAGCTTCACGGTCAATCGGACGCCCACCGCCCCCGTTCCGCGGCCAATTCCGACCCGAACCCGACGCGCACCGGCCACATCGGACCCATACCGGTCCTGCCGCCCGCGGCGCCGCCGCAGGCGTCATGATGCTGGCTCCGCAACCCGACGACGATCGCACCCGGCCCACCTGAGAGAAGTGATCATGGCCTCCGAGCACCTCGACGCCGCCGGCGACACGTCCGCCATGGCGCTGAAGATACTGGTCGCCGGCGGATTCGGCGTCGGCAAGACGACCCTGGTCGGGGCCGTCAGCGAGATCCGGCCGCTGCGCACCGAGGAACTGCTCAGCGAGGCGGGCCAGTCGGTGGACGACACCGACGGCGTGGACCACAAGGTCACCACCACCGTCGCCATGGACTTCGGCCGGATCACCATCCGTTCCGGCCTCTCCCTGTACCTGTTCGGGACACCGGGACAGGACCGCTTCTGGTTTCTGTGGGACGAACTGTCGCAAGGAGCCCTCGGCGCCGTGGTCCTCGCGGACACCCGGCGGCTGGAGGACTGCTTCCCGGCGGTCGACTACTTCGAGCACCGGCACATCCCGTTCGTCGTGGCCGTCAACTGCTTCACCGGCAGCCGGAGCTACGGCGCCCAGGACGTCTCGCGCGCCCTCGACCTGGACCGGGGCACACCGGTGGTCCTGTGCGACGCCCGCGACCGGGACTCGGGCAAGGAGGTGCTGATCCGGCTCGTCGAGTACGCCGGGCGGATGCACACGGCCCGGCTCCTCGACTCCGTCGGCTGACACTGCCCGCCCCGACGGTCGCCCGGCCACCGCCCGCCCGCAAGGCCGGCCTGTGCCGGTCCGTGCAGCGGTGCCCAGCCGCCCGGGAGTCCGGTGCCTGCCGTCGTCCGTCGGTCATCTTCCGCGCCGTGCCCCCGTTCTCCTTGCCGGGACGGCGGTGGTGGTGAAGGCTGGCCGCAGATCCTTCAGCCAGGGGGAGACGCGACACGGGGAGACCGACATGGCGCAGAACCAGGGACTCGGCTGGCTCCTGGACGACCTGACCCAGCGGGTGGACCACGTACGGCACGCACTGGTCCTGTCGAACGACGGACTGGTGACCGGGGCGAGCACCGGGCTGCGCCGTGAGGACGCGGAGCACCTCGCCGCCGTCGCCTCCGGCCTGCACAGCCTGGCCAAGGGATCCGGCCGCCACTTCGGCGCCGGCCAGGTACGCCAGACGATGATCGAGTACGACGACGCCGTCCTGTTCGTGACCGCCGCCGGCACGGGCAGCTGTCTGTGCGTCCTCAGCGGCGCGGAGGCCGACATCGGCCAGATCGGATACGAGATGACCCTGCTCGTCAACCGCGTCGGCGAGCACCTCGCCGTGGACGCCCGGCAACCTGAACGGATCTCGCCCACCGACCTCTGACCTGGTATTTCTCTCGGACGCGGTGAGTTATCCACAGGCTCGCCGGGCCGAGCGCCGGACCGGCTACGGTTTTTCCACGGCCACCGCAGACCGCGTGGGCCACCGACTCCACGGGGGAGAACCACCATGTCCGGCAGCACCATGACCCCAGCCCGCCCGCTCACCTGGACGCCCGGCCGGGCCGCACGTGAACTGGGCCTCAGGCGCGGCGAGTTCGACCTGGCCGTCCACCTCGGCCGGGTCCGCACCGTGCCCGACGACGGAGGCGGGGGCGGCCGCCGGGTCGAGCGCGCCGAGATCGAGCGGCTGCGCTCCCGGACGGGCTTCCCCGACGCGCTGCGCGAACAGGTCAGGGCAGTGGGCAGCGCGGAAGCCGCGGCCCTCATGAACGTGCCGGCGGGCAGGTTCACCCGCCTGGCACGGCTGGGCCTGGTCACGCCGGTGACGTTCTACCTCAACCGCTACCGGGCCGTCGTGTGGCTGTATCTGGCCGAGGAACTGCGGGAGTTCGCCCGCGACGACAAGAACGCGTTCCTGCTCACCGGTCGCACGCCCGAAACGCTGCGCGACCAGCTGGCCACGGGCCTGGACCTGCGGGCCCGCAACTGGCGCGGCCGCCATCTGGGATTCCTGCTGCGCGGGTCCGAGCAGCCCTGGGCGCACGCCGGGGTCATCGCCGCCTTCCTCGCCCCGATGGACGTGGCGGACGTCGTCACGGACCCCCACGAGCGCGCGCAGGTCAACCGGTTCCGGCCGGGATCGCCCACCCACGGCACACCGGGGACACCCGCGGCGGACCTGGCCGAACAGCTCATGACGGCGGACGACCCCGATGAGCGGACCTGGCTGCGGCACGAGCTGGCGCGCACGGTGGAGGAGGCGCGCGCCCTGGGCCCCGCCCCACGCCCCACTCCGCGGCACGGCCGGGCAGCGGCGCAGCGGCACGGAAAACCCGCCGCGGTCCCGCAGGCGCAGCCCGGTGCCGCCACCGCTGAGCCGCCGGCCACCGGCCCGGCCCGGGGACTGCTGTCCTGGCTGCGCCGCGGAAGCCCCCGGCCCGGGACGACCTGAACCGGGGGCCCCGTGCTCACAGGGACCTGAACAGGCCTTCCTGCACGACCGAGACGAGCAGGCGCCCCTGAAGGTCGTAGATGCGCCCGCGGGCCAGACCGCGGCCGCCGGTGGCGACGGGGGACTCCTGGTCGTACAGGAACCACTCGTCGGCGCGGAACGGGCGGTGGAACCACATGGCGTGGTCCAGCGAGGCCATGTCGAAGTTGCGCGGCCCCCACAGGGGTTCCACCGGGATGCGCACGGCGTCCAGGAGCGTCATGTCGCTGGCGTAGGTCAGGGCGCAGGTGTGCACCAGCGGGTCGTCACCCAGCGGCCCCACCGCACGCATCCACACCGCGCTGCGCGGCTCCGCCCCCGCTATCTCCTCGGCGTTCCAGCGCAGCCGGTCGACGTACCGGATGTCGAAGGGCTGGCGGCGCGCCATCCGCTCCAACTGCTCGGGCAGCGCGCCCAGATGCTTGCGGACCTCCTCGGTCACCGTCGGCAGCGCCTCGGGGTCCGGCACCTCGCGGGCCGGCGGCAGCTGATGTTCGAACGGTCCTTCCTCAGGCTTGTGAAAGGAGGCGGTCAGATTGAAGATCGTGCGGCCCTGCTGGACGGCCGTGACCCGGCGGGTGGTGAAGGACCGGCCGTCGCGAACGCGCTCCACCTGGTACACGATCGGCACGCCCGGCCGCCCCGGGCGCAGGAAGTACGCGTGCAGCGAGTGCACGGGGCGTTCGCCGTCCGTGGTGCGTCCGGCGGCGACCAGCGCCTGGCCCGCCACCTGGCCGCCGAAGACCCGCTGCAGGGACTCCTGCGGGCTCGCGCCGCGGAATATGTTGACCTCGATCTGCTCCAGGTCGAGCAGGTCGACGAGCCTCTCGGCCGGATTCGTCATGGGTGATGTTCTCCTGTGCTCACAGCTGACCGACATCGGTGACCCGGACGACCGCACGGCCCTCGGCGTCGGAGGCCGCCAGGTCGACCTCCGCACTGATGCCCCAGTCGTGGTCGCCGGCGGGGTCGTCGAAGATCTGACGGACCCGCCACAGACCGTGCTGCGGTTCTTCCTTGATCACGAGCAGTTTGGGGCCGCGCGCGTCGGGGCCGGTGCCGAGGTCGTCGTACTCGTCCCAGTACTTGTCCATCGCCTCGCCCCAGGCCTGCGCGTCCCAGCCCGACTCCGCGTCCAGCTCGCCGAGTTGGTCGACCTGGTCGAGGGCGGCCAGCTCCACGCGGCGGAACAGCGCGTTGCGGACGAGGACGCGGAAAGCGCGGGCGTTGGTGGTGACCGGCTTCACCTCGTCGGCCTTCTCCTGCGCCTCCTCCGCGGTCATCTCCTCGGGGTTGGCCAGTTGCTCCCACTCGTCCAGCAGACTGGAGTCGACCTGGCGCACCATCTCGCCGAGCCACTCGATCAGGTCCTGCAGGTCTTCCGACTTCAGGTCGTCCGGGATGGTGTGGTCGAGGGTCTTGTAGGCACTGGCCAGGTAGCGCAGCACGATGCCCTCGGTGCGGGCCAGCTCGTAGTGCGACACCAGCTCGGTGAACGACATGGCGCGCTCGTACATGTCGCGCACGACCGACTTCGGCGACAGCGGGTGGTCGCCGACCCACGGGTGGCTCTTGCGGTACGTGTCGTAGGCGTGGAAGAGCAGCTCTTCCAGGGGCTTCGGGTAGGTGACGTCCTGGAGGCGCTCCATGCGCTCCTCGTACTCGACGCCGTCCGACTTCATCGCGGCGACCGCCTCGCCGCGCGCCTTGTTCTGCTGGGCGGCCAGGATCTGGCGCGGGTCGTCCAGGGTGGACTCGACGACGGACACCATGTCGAGCGCGTAGGACGGCGACTCCGGGTCGAGCAGCTCGAACGAGGCGAGCGCGAACGTCGACAGCGGCTGGTTGAGCGCGAAGTCCTGCTGGAGATCGACCGTGAGCCGGACGATGCGGCCCTCGGCGTCCGGCGTGTCGAGCTTCTCGACGATGCCGCCGTCGAGCAGCGAGCGGTAGATGGCGATGGCACGCCGGATGTGCCGCAGCTGCTGCTTGCGCGGCTCGTGATTGTCCTCGAGCAGGTGACGCATCGCCTGGAAGGCGTTGCCGGGCCGGGCGATCACCGACAGCAGCATCGTGTGCGTGACCCGGAAGCGCGAGGTCAGCGGTTCCGGCTCCGACGTGATCAGCTTCTCGAAGGTGTTCTCCGTCCAGCCGACGAAGCCCTCCGGCGCCTTCTTGCGCACCACCTTGCGGCGCTTCTTCGGGTCGTCGCCCGCCTTGGCCAGGGCCTTCTCGTTCTCGATGACGTGCTCCGGCGCCTGCGCCACGACCAGGCCCGCCGTGTCGAAGCCCGCCCGGCCGGCCCGGCCCGCGATCTGGTGGAACTCCCGGGCCCGCAGGGTGCGCACGCGGTTGCCGTCGTACTTGGCCAGGGCGGTGAACAACACGGTGCGGATGGGTACGTTGACGCCCACTCCGAGGGTGTCGGTGCCGCAGATGACCTTCAGCAGGCCGGCCTGCGCGAGCTTCTCCACCAGGCGCCGGTACTTGGGCAGCATCCCGGCGTGGTGGACGCCGATGCCGTGGCGGACGTACCGGGAGAGGTTGCGGCCGAACTTCGTGGTGAAGCGGAAGTTGCCGATCAGTTCGGCGATCCGGTCCTTCTCCTCGCGCGAGCACATGTTGATGCTCATCAGCGCCTGGGCCCGCTCCACGGCCTGCGCCTGCGTGAAGTGCACGATGTACACCGGCGCCTGCTTGGTCTCCAGCAGCTCGGTGAGGGTCTCGGTGAGCGGAGTGAGCTGGTACTCGTACGACAGCGGCACCGGGCGGGTGGCCGAGCGCACCACCGAGGTGGGACGGCCGGTGCGGCGGGTGAGGTCCTGTTCGAAGAAGGAGACGTCGCCCAGAGTGGCCGACATCAGGATGAACTGCGCCTGCGGCAGCTCCAGCAGCGGGATCTGCCAGGCCCAGCCGCGGTCACCCTCCGCGTAGAAGTGGAACTCGTCCATCACGACCTGGCCGACGTCGGCGTTCCTGCCGTCCCGCAGCGCGATGGACGCCAGTACCTCGGCGGTGCAGCAGATCACGGGCGCGTCGGCGTTGACCGAGGCGTCACCGGTGAGCATGCCGACGTTCTCGGTGCCGAAGAGCTTGCACAGCTCGAAGAACTTCTCCGACACCAAAGCCTTGATCGGAGCGGTGTAGAAGGTGACCTCGTCCCGGGCCAGCGCCGCGAAGTGCGCACCCGCGGCGATCATGGACTTGCCGGAACCGGTCGGCGTCGACACGATCACGTTCGCCCCGGAGACCACCTCGATCAGCGCCTCCTCCTGGTGGGGGTAGAGGGTGAGACCGCGCTCCTGGGCCCACGACTCGAAGGCTTCGTAGAGGGCGTCGGGGTCGGCGGTCGGCGGGAGCTGATCGATGAGGGTCACGCACCCATCTTGCCTGGCCTTGCCGCCCAGGAGGGAATCGGCTGCGAGCGCGACGATCATGACCGCTACGCTGTGTCGCCGGGGCGGCGCCGGCGCACCAGGTCAACTGGTCGGCGTGACACGAGGAACGGGGCGGACAGCGGCCATGATGGGACCAGCACACTCACTGTCGGGGGCCGCGGCCTGGCTGGGCGTCGGAGCGGCCGCCGCGGCCGCGGGACACACGATGCCCTGGCCGGTCCTCCTCGCCGGAGCCCTGATCTGTGCCGGTGCCGCGCTCACCCCGGACCTGGACCACAAGGCGGCCACCATCTCGCGGTCCTTCGGGCCGCTCTCGCGCTGGATCTGCGAGGTCGTGGACAAGCTGTCCTACGCCGTCTACAAGGCGACCAGGAAGCAGGGCGACCCGCGCCGGGCCGGCGGCCACCGCACCCTCACCCACACCTGGCTGTGGGCGGTCCTGCTGGGCGCGGGCTGCTCGGGGGCGGCGGTCGGCGGAGGCCGCTGGGCGGTACTGGCGATCCTCTTCGTGCATCTGGTGCTGGCGATCGAGGGCCTGCTGTGGCGGGCCGCCCGGGGTTCCAGCAGCGACGTGCTGGTGTGGCTGCTGGCGGCGACCACGGCATGGATCATCGCGGGCATCCTGGACGAGCCGGGCAGGGGCTCCCACTGGCTGTTCACCGCGCCGGAACAGAGCTACCTGTGGCTGGGACTGCCGGTCGTGCTGGGCGCCCTGGTGCACGACATCGGGGACGCGCTGACGGTCTCCGGCTGCCCGATCCTGTGGCCCATCCCGGTCGGTCGCAAGCGCTGGTACCCGCTGGGACCGCCGAAGGCGATGCGCTTCCGGGCGGGCAGCTGGATCGAGGTGAAGGTGCTGATGCCCGTGTTCATGCTGGCCGGAGGCGTGGGCTGCGCGGCCGCTCTCAACGTGATCTGAGGCGCGGACCGGACGGCTCAGCCGGACTGCGCACCGGAGCCCGCCCCGCCGTACCGGCGCTCGAACCGGGCGATGCGGCCCTCGGCGTCGACCGTGCGGGCCTTGCCCGTGTAGAACGGGTGGCTCTCGGAGGAGATCTCCACGTCGACCACGGGGTAGGTCTCGCCGTCGTCCCACTCGATGGTCTGCTCGCTGTTCGCGGTGGACCGGGTCAGGAAGGCGTACCCGGCGGCACGGTCGCGGAAGACCACGAAGCGGTACTCGGGGTGCTTGTCCTGCTGCATGGCGGCTCCTCGCGCGGGGTGGTCGGACAGGGGGCGTGGGCGTCAGGTGTACAGGGCGTCCTCGTCGACGACGTGCATCGCGGCCTCCTCGGCGGAGGCGGCGGCGCCGTCGATGCCGACGTCGGTGGCGACGAGGGCGCTCTCCTCGTCGTCGTGGGCGCCTTCGTCGGGGGCGACCAGCCGGCCGGAGCGCAGGGCGCCGACCTCGTTGTCGAGCGGTTCACCGTCGGTGTCCTGGCAGTCGCCGATGCCGTCGCCGCCGGGCACACCCGGGTCAGGCAGTTCCTCGGCGAGACGCTGGTCCAGCGTCTCGCCCCGGTGCCGCTCCGCGGCCGTCACACCGGTGTGCTCCACCGCCAGCGGCCGCTCCGGAGGGGACCAGCCGCGGTCCATCGGATCGTTGACGTCGTCGGAGTCCAGAGTGTCCTCCACGTCGAGCAGGCCCGAGTCGTCCTGGATCTCGGAACTGTCGGGCTGGTATACGTCGTCTCCCCATCCGTCGGCGCTGTCCACGGATACCTCCAGGTGGTGGGGACGGCCCGTTGTCGCCGTGGCGTGCGGCGAGCCGTCTGCACGCGTCTGACCCGGCGCGAACCGGAGGACTCACGCGCGCTCCCCGAGCCGGTGCCGCTATCCACCCTTCCACCCCGCTTCGGGGGCGCGCAACGGCACAGCCGCCCGCCCGCGACCGCGGCCACCCTGCCCGGCCCGTACCGGTGGCGTGCGCGAGCGGGCCTGGGCCCACCGGTGCCGGGACGCACCAGCGGGGCGCCGGCCCGCCGCCCGGCGGCAACCGGACCCGAGCCGGCCCGCTCCCCGGCGGCAACCGGACCCCGGCCAGGCCGCTCAGCCATGCCAGGACCGCCACAGCGCCGCGTAGGCGCCGTCCGCCGCGACCAGCTCGTCATGGCTGCCCAGTTCGCTGATGCGGCCCTCCTCCACGACGGCGATGACGTCGGCGTCGTGGGCGGTGTGCAGCCGGTGGGCGATGGCGACCACCGTGCGGCCGTCCAGGACCCGGCCCAGGGAGCGTTCGAGATGGCGTGCCGCGCGCGGGTCGAGGAGCGAGGTCGCCTCGTCCAGGACCAGTGTGTGCGGGTCGGCCAGCACCAGCCGGGCCAGCGCGATCTGCTGGGCCTGGGCCGGGGTCAGGGCCTGCCCGCCGGAACCGACCTCGGTGTCCAGCGCGTCGTCCAGCGCGCGTGCCCACCCGTCCGCGTCCACCGCGCCCAGGGCTGCCCACAGCTCGGCGTCGGACGCGTCGGTCCGGGCCAGCAGGAGGTTGTCGCGCAGGGAGCCGACGAAGACGTGGTGCTCCTGGTTGACCAGGGCGACGTGCGAGCGCACCCGTTCCGCGGGCATCCGGGACAGCTCGGCGCCGCCCAGGGTGATCCGGCCGTCCCGGGGGGCGTAGATGCCGGCCAGCAGCCTGCCCAGGGTCGACTTGCCCGCCCCCGAGGGGCCGACCAGGGCCATCCGGGTGCCGGGCGCGACCTCCAGGGAGACCTTGCGCAGCACGTCGACGCCCTCGCGGTAGCCGAAGTGCACCCGGTCGGCGTGCACCTCGCGCCCCTCGGGAGCCACCGAGGCGTCCGCCGCCTCCGGCTCGATCTCGCGCACTCCGACGAGGCGGGCCAGCGAGACCTGGGCGACCTGCACCTCGTCGTACCAGCGCAGGATCAGGTTCACCGGGTCCACGAGCATCTGCGCGATCAGCGCGCCCGTCGTCAGCTCGCCCACGCTCACCCAGCCGTGCAGGACGAACGCGCCGCCGAGCATCAGGACGGAGCCCAGCACCAGGAGGTGCACGGTGTTGATGACCGGGAAGAGCACCGAACGCAGCCAGAGGGTGTAGCGCTCCCAGGCCGTCCACTCCTCGATCCGCCGTTCCGACAGCGCGATGCGGCGGCCGCCGAGGCGGTGGGCCTCGACGGTGTGACCCGCGTCCACGGTCTCCGCGAGCGCGGCGGCGACGGCGGCGTACCCGGCGGCCTCGGAGCGGTAACCGGAGGGCGCCCGTCTGAAGTACCAGCGGCATCCCGCCACCAGCACGGGCACGGCGATCAGCACCGCGGCCGCCAGCGGCGGAGCGGTGACCACGAGCCCGCCGAGCAGCAGCAGCACCCACACGACTCCGATCGACAGCTGGGGCACGGCCTCGCGCATGGCGTTGGCCAGGCGGTCGATGTCGGTGGTGATCCGGGACAGCAGGTCACCCGTGCCGGCCCGCTCCAGTACGCCCGGAGGCAGCCCGACCGACCGGACGAGGAAGTCCTCCCGCAGGTCGGCGAGCATCCGCTCGCCGAGCATGGCACCCCGCAGCCGCACCTGGCGCACGAACACGGCCTGCACGGCCAGCGCGAGCACGAAGATCCCGACGGTCGCGCCCAGATGCACCTCGCGCGCGCCGTCGGAGACCCGTTCCACGAGTCCGCCCAGCAGGTAGGGGCCCACCATGGAGGTGACCACGGCCACCGTGTTGACACCGATGAGGAGCAGGAAGGCCCGCCGGTGGCGGCGGAACAGCTCGGCCACGTAGGCGCGGACGGTGGCGGCGGAGCCGACGGGCAGGGTGGTGGCCGTCGTCGGTGCCGCCGGGTCGTACGCAGGTGGCGCAACGCCGATCATGCGCTCTCCTCGATCTCTTCCAGTTCCTGGAGTTCAGCGGCTTCGTCGAGTTCGGCACCTTCGTCGAGTGCATCGAGTGCATCGAGTGCATCGAGTGCATCGAGTGCATCGAGTCCGCCGAGTGCGCCGAGTTCCTCCGGTCCGTCGAGCGCCTCCCGGGGAGCTCGCGGTGCCTCGGCGCGCGTGCCGAGGCCGGTGCCTTCACCGGCGAAGGCACCGGTGCCCGCGGCCACGCTCACCCGCTCACCCGGTCGGCTGCCGACGGTCTCGTCCTCGGTCTCCCGGGTCACGACCGCCCGGTACCGGGGATCGCCGTGCAGGAGTTCGCGGTGCGCCCCGACCGCCGCGACCTCGCCCTCGAGGACGAGGACGACCCGGTCCGCGCGGTCCAGCAGCAGGGGGGAGGAGGTGAAGACCACCGTCGTGCGGCCCGACCGCAACCGCCGTAGCCCCTCCGCGATCCGCGCTTCGGTGTGGGAGTCCACCGCTGAGGTCGGCTCGTCCAGGACGAGCACCTCGGGGTCGGTGATCAGGGACCGGGCCAGGGCGAGCCGTTGGCGCTGGCCGCCGGACAGGGAGCGTCCGCGCTCGGTGATCCGGGCGTCCATCGGATCGTCGGCGCCCAGCGACCCCTGCGCGAGCGCGTCCAGCACGTCCCCGCACTGCGCGGCGGACAGCGCCTCCTCGGCATGCACGGCCCCGGAGGCGGGCACGTCGAGCAGGTCGCGCAGGGAGCCGGACAGCAGGACCGGGTCCTTGTCCTGGACGAGGACCGCGGTGCGGGCGGAGTCGAGGGGGAGGTCGTCCAGCGGTACGCCACCGAGCAGCACCGAGGGACCCGGTTCGGCGGGGTGGCCGCCCAGCCGTTCCGCGAGCCGTCCGGCCGCGTCCGGGTCGCCGCACACCACGGCGGTGAGCCGCCCGGTGGGCACGAGCAGACCCGTGGCCGGGTCGTACAGGTCACCCGCCGGTGCCCCGGCGTCCGCGTCCCGGGCGTCACCGGCGTTCCCGGAGCCGCGGGCGTCCGTGGTGCGTCGCAGGGACAGCACGCGCGCGGCGCGGCCGGCCGAGGGACGCGAGAAGGAGTACGCCATGGCGATCTCCTCGAAGTGCCGCAGCGGGTAGTTGAGGATCATCACCGCGCTGTAGACGGTGACCAGCTCGCCGACGGTGATCCGGCCCTGGCGGGCCAGCTGGACGCCGTGCCAGACGACCGCGATCAGCAGCAGCCCGGGCAGCAGCACCTGGATGGCGGAGATCAGCGACCACATCCTGGCGCTGCGCACGGCCGCGTGCCGGACGTCCTGGGAGGCACTGCGGTAGCGGTCGAGGAACAGCTCCTCGCCGCCGATGCCACGCAGCACCCGAAGTCCGGCGACGGTGTCGGAAGCAAGCTCGGTCGCCCGGCCGGCCTTCTCGCGCTGGACGTCGGCGCGGCGCGTCGCCCGGGGCAGCAGGGGCAGGACGGCGACAGCGACCGCGGGCAGCCCGACCGCGACGACCACTCCGAGGGCGGGCTGGTAGACGAGGAGGCCGGCACAGACCACGACGACGGCGGTGGCGGCCGCGGTGAAGCGGGAGACGCCCTCGACGAACCAGCCGATCTTCTCCACGTCACCGGTGGAGACGGCCACGACCTCACCGGCCGCCACCCGCCGGGTCAGCGCCGAGCCCAGGTGGGCGGCCTGACGGGCCAGCAGCTGCTGGACGCGGGCGGCGGCGGTGATCCAGTTGGTGACGGCGGTGCGGTGCAGGAAGGTGTCGCCGAGGGCGATGCCGGTTCCGCACAGCAGCATCAGACAGCCCGTCAGGGCGAGCCGGGTGCCGGAGCGGTCGATGACGGCCTGGACCGCGAGGCCCACGCAGAAGGGCAGCGCGGAGACGGAGACGAAGTGCAGCAGGCCCCAGGCCAGCGCCTTCAGCTGGCCGCCCAGCTGGTTGCGCCACAGCCACCACAGGAAGCGAGGACCCGAGCGCGCGTCCGGCACGCCGGGGTCGGGATACGGAAGGTCTTGGATCTGCATGACGTCCCAGGGGCTCGGTCGACGACATCGGACAGCGGAGAAGGCGAGCTGGAGCGGAGAAGGGGAAGCAGTGGACGGGGAGAGGCGAGTGGCGGAGCGGGGAGGGGGCCGGGGAGGGGCCGGCGGGAGCGGGGCGGGTACGGCAGCGGCGGTTACGGGCGGTGAAAGGTTCGCGTCGCCGCGCGGTCGAAATCAAACGGTTTTCCCGGCGGCTCGCGCGGTCCGCCGACTTCCGGCCAGAGTCTCGTCACTCCGGCGTCACCCCATCGGGGGTGGCCGTCCGGAAGACGGCGAGACGGCAGCGGACGCGGTGCCACGATGAGCCGGTGCAGACCAAGAGCGTGCGGCGTGCGACGGCCGCGGTGGCCGCCTCGATGACCCTGCTGGCCGCCCTGACCGCCTGCGGTGGTCCGGGGCACCGGGCCGCCCGGGACGACGGTGACCGGCCGGACTCCCGGGGTTCCGCGGCCGCCGGCCGGGCCGATGGTGCGACCGCTCCCGCCGCGGACCCCACCCGAGTCCCAGGAGTGGGTGACCGGCTGTCCCGGCGCATCCCGGCCGGCTCCCGCCAGGTCGTGGCCGTCTACGGCGACCGGAAGGACTCGCCCGACTCCTCCCTCGTGCTCTACATCAGGCGGGGCGTGCGCTGGACGCGGGTGCGTACCTGGCCCGCGCACAACGGCCGCAAGGGCTGGACCGCCCACCACCGCATGGGCGACGAGCGCAGCCCGGTCGGCGTGTTCACCCTCTCCGACGCGGGCGGCGCGCTGGAGGACCCGGGCAGCAGGCTGCCGTACGACCGGAGCGCCGAGACGTACGCGACACCGCGGGAGTGGGGTCCGTCGCGCCGGCACGACTTCGACCACGTCATCGCCATCGACTACAACCGTGTGCCGGGCAGCCCGCCGGCCGACCCGGCCCGCCCGGAGGGCGACGAGAAGGGAGGCGGTATCTGGCTGCACCTGGACCACGGCAGCGGCACCTCGGCCTGCGTCAGTGTCTCCAAGGAGGCCATGGAGTTCCTGTTGCGTTCGCTCGACCCCGCCCGGCATCCGGTGATCGTGATGGGCGACAGGGCGGCGCTGGGTGCTTGACGGCGGAGCGGGACAGAGCGCCCGGAGGAGGGGCGCCGGTCGGCCGATTCGTCACCGGCCTCATTGCGGCGGAGCCCGGCTGCCCGTAGAACACCGGCCATGAGTAGCCGGATTATCATGTCCATGCTCGCCGGTGCCGCCCTCGTGGCGGGCGCGCTCCTCGGTACCGGCGGCGCGCCCGGTGTACAGGCCGCGGACGCCCCCGCCGGGTCGTACGCCGGCACCGGAACCGAGGGCCCCACCGGAACCGGCGTGACCGGCAGAACCGACCTCGCCACCGGAACCGGCCTCGCCACGGGAGCTCGCGGCACCAGCAGAACCCGAGTCACCACCGGAGCCGACGTTCCCGCGGAATTCGGCAGCGACTGGCACGACCCGGTGACCGCCGTGCCGCCGCCCGACCGCCCGGTTCACGCCAGGTCCTGCCGGGTCACGCTCGCGGCGGCCCGGTTCCAGGACTTCACCCCGTACCGCGGGACGTACACCCCACCGCACGGCTGCGGCGACCGGTGGAGCAAGGTCGTGCTGCGCCTCGACGGCACGGTGCGCGGCCGGCAGTACGACCGGCTCGGCCATGTGAGCGTCGGAGGCGTCGAGATCCTGCGCACCTCGACGCCGGAACCCTCGCCGGACGGCATCGCCTGGCACGTCGAGAAGGACGTCTCGCGCTACAGCGGCACCCTTCGCGACCCGCAGGACGTCGAGATGCTCATCGGGAACGTCGTCGACGACACCTACACCGGTGTCATCGACGTGACGGTCACGCTGACCTTCTACGCGGGCCGCCCCGCCGCGACGGTCCCGGACCGGGTCCTCACCCTCGACGGGCCGGCGACCGCCGGCGGTGCCACGACCCTCACCACGCCGCGCAACAGCGAGCGGATCGTCGCCGAGGTGTACGCCACCGGGTCCGGCGGCGGCTGCGAGGAGTTCTGGTACCTGACCGTGGCGGACCCGGCGCCGTACTCCTGCAAGGCCGACCGCGGCCCCTACCGCGAGGTGCAAATCACGGTCGACGGCCGGCTCGCCGGGATCGCGGCGCCGTACCCGCACGTCTGGACCGGCGGCTGGTCGAACCCGTACCTCTGGTACGTCCTTCCGGCTCCGCGCGCCTTCGACGTCCAGCCGATCGAGTACGACCTCACACCGTTCGCGGGGCTGTTCGACGACGGGAACCCGCACCGCGTCGAGGTGTCCGTCGCGGGCGTGCCGGAGGGCCAGGCCGGGTGGAGCACACCGGTGAACGTGCTGGTCTGGCAGGACGCCCGGAGAAGCCGCCTCACCGGGGGGCTCACGGGCGCCACGGCGACCGAGCCGGTCGACTCGTCCGTGTACACACCGGGTGCCGAGCACCGGGTGGACACCCGGGCCGGGCACCGGCTCACGGTCACCGGATACGTGGACACCTCGCACGGCCGCGTCACGACCACGGTCGACCGCTCCGTGGCCACCACCTCCGCGCACCGCTGGAACGACGGCGAGACGACCGACGGCCTGGACGCCGTCTGGACGGACGACGAGACGGTCACGGCCGACGGGCCGGGACCGGCACGGACCGCGCACACGCACCGGACGTACACCATGAACGGCACCACCACCCTGGGCGACGACGACCGCCTGCGCACCGTGCTGACCCTCGGCGACCGCACCGCCGTCACCGAGGATCGGGGCGGCCGGCGCACCACGTGGTCACGGGTCGACGACACCTACCGGGGCGATGCCGCGTACACGACCGGTGTGCCCCGCGACCAGCGGCACGCGGTCGGCACGACGGGCGAGCGCTACCGCCGCCTCGGCCCGGGCGGCTGCTACGACCGTTCGCTGACGACGGTCCAGGGCGTCCTGACGCGGGACCTCAGCCGCTGCTGAACAGCCCGTGCACTGATCCCTCCCGCACCCGCACCTGGGACCGGTCGGCTCAGCAAGGGCCGGCCGCCGTACCGTCGATGAGCGTGTCCAGCAGTCCGCCGAGCGCGTCCCGCTGCTCCGGTGAGAGCGGGGCGAGGATCTCCTCCGCGGCCGACCGGCGGGCGCCGCGCAGTTCCCGGAGCGTGGCCCGCCCCTCGTCCGTCAGCTCGATGCGGGTCACCCGGCGGTTCGTCGGGTCCGGCACCCGGCACACCTTGCCGCCCGCCTCGAGTGCGTCGACCAGCGTCGTGACCGCGCGCGGCACAACCTCCAGGCGCTCGGCGAGGTCGGCCATCCGCGGCGGCGATCCGTAGTGCGCCAGGGTGCGCAGCAGGCGGGACTGGGCCGGGGTCACGCCCACGTCGCGCTGCTCCAGATGGTGCTTCTGGATGCGGTGCACCCGGCGGGTCAGCCGCAGCAACTGCTCGGCGAGCGCGCCGTCGCGATCGGGGGTGGTCATGCGGGAACAATATCAGGATGAAGTTCATTGTGAGCTTAGGTAACAATGAGCTAGGATCCGTCAGCCGCCGCCGGCCGCGTCCGCGCCGGCGTCCCCGCACCTCCGTAGGAGCCCATGCATCCCGACCGTGAGAATTCCTGGACCCCGCCTGCCGAGAGCACGGAACAGCCCCGGCAGGTGCGCCGCATCCTGCGCCTCTTCCATCCCTACCGCGGCCGGCTCGCGGTCGTCGGCCTGCTGGTCGGCGCCTCCTCGCTCGTCGGGGTGGCCACGCCGTTCCTGCTGCGCGAGATCCTGGACGTCGCGATCCCGCAGGGCCGCACCGGTCTGCTGAGCCTGCTCGCCCTCGGCATGATCGTCAGCGCGGTGCTCAACAGCGTCTTCGGCGTGCTGCAGACGCTGATCTCGACCACCGTCGGCCAGCGCGTCATGCACGACCTGCGCACCGCCGTCTACGGCCGCCTGCAGCGCATGTCCCTGGCCTTCTTCACCCGCACCCGCACCGGTGAGGTGCAGTCCCGGATCGCCAACGACATCGGCGGCATGCAGGCGACCGTCACCTCCACCGCCACCTCCCTGGTCTCCAATCTCACCGGTGTCGTCGCCACGATCGTGGCCATGGCCGCCCTCGACTGGCGCCTGACCGTCGTCTCGCTGCTCCTGCTGCCGGTGTTCGTCTGGATCAGCCGCCGGGTCGGCAACGAGCGCAAGAAGATCACCACCCAGCGCCAGAAGCAGATGGCGGCCATGGCGGCCACCGTCACCGAGTCGCTGTCGGTCAGCGGCATCCTGCTCGGCCGCACCATGGGCCGCTCCGACTCGCTGACGGCGTCCTTCGCCGCGGAGTCCGAGCGCCTGGTCGATCTCGAGGTCAGGTCGAACATGGCAGGCCGCTGGCGGATGGCCGTGATCACCGTCGTCATGGCCGCGATGCCCGCCGTCATCTACTGGACCGCCGGCATGACCCTCCGGGCGGGCGGCCCGCACGTCTCGCTCGGCACCATCGTCGCCTTCGTCTCGCTGCAGCAGGGCCTGTTCCGCCCGGCCGTGAGCCTGCTGTCGACGGGCGTCCAGATCCAGACCTCCCTCGCGCTGTTCCAGCGCATCTTCGAGTACCTCGACCTGCCCGTCGACATCACCGAGCGCGACAACCCCGTGCGCCTCGACCGCGTCAAGGGCGAGGTCCGCTTCGAGGACGTCGAGTTCCGCTACGACGGCACGGGCGACCCGGTCCTCGACCGTATCGACGTGACCGTGCCGGCGGGCAGCAGCCTGGCGGTCGTCGGCCCGACCGGCGCCGGCAAGTCCACCCTCGGCTACCTGGTGCCCCGGCTGTACGACGTCACCGGCGGCCGGGTCACCCTGGACGGCGTCGACGTGCGTGACCTCGACTTCGACACCCTCGCGCGCGCGGTCGGCGTCGTCTCGCAGGAGACGTACCTCTTCCACGCCTCGGTCGCCGACAACCTGCGCTTCGCGAAGCCGGACGCCACCGACGAGGAACTCCACGCGGCGGCCCGTGCGGCGCAGATACACGACCACATCGCCGCGCTGCCCGACGGCTACGACACGGTCGTCGGTGAACGCGGCCACCGGTTCTCCGGCGGCGAGAAGCAGCGCCTCGCCATCGCGCGCACGATCCTGCGCGATCCGCCGGTCCTCATCCTCGACGAGGCGACCAGTGCCCTGGACACGCGCACCGAGCACGCCGTCCAGGAGGCCATCGACGCGCTGTCGGCCAACCGGACGACGCTCACCATCGCGCACCGGCTGTCCACCGTCCGCGCCGCCGACCAGATCGTCGTCCTGGACTCCGGGCGCATCGCGGAACGGGGTACGCACGAGGAGCTGTTGGAGTTGGACGGGCGGTACGCCGCGCTGGTCCGGCGGGACGCGCAACTGGAACCGACGAGCTGACGATATGCCGCTTTTGTGACGTTGTGCGCGTTACCGTGCCCGCATGCACACGAACACTCGGCCGCGGAAGACGATCCGACTGACGCGCAGGGGCAGGCTCGTCCTCGTCGTGACCGGCGCCGTCCTGGCCGGCACCGCCGTGGCGGTGCCGCTGCTGAGCCCGGGGAGTGACGAGGAAGCCAAGCCCGCGACCCTGGTGATCCCGGAGGGCTGGCGGGCGGGCCAGGTCTACGACGCGATCGACAAGGCCCTCGCGCTGCCGTCCGGCAGCACCAGGAAGTCCATCGGCAAGGCCACGCTGAAGCTGCCGAGCGACGCCGAGGGCAACCCGGAGGGCTACCTGTTCCCGGCGACCTATCCCGTCGCCGAGGGCGCGACCCCCGAATCGCTGCTGCAGTTCATGATCGACACCGCCAACCGGAAGTTCAGCGGGGCACCGATCGCGGCCGGGGCGCAGCGCAACGCCATGAACGTCTACCAGGCCGTCACCATCGCCAGCATCGTGCAGGCCGAGGCCGCGACGAAGGCCGACATGGGGAAGGTGGCCCGGGTCGTCTTCAACCGGCTGGAGCGCGGCATGCCGCTGCAGATGGACTCCACCATCAACTACGCGCTCAACCGCACGACCCTGACGACCACCGCGGCCGACACCAGCATCGAGAATCCCTACAACTCCTACCAGCGCATGGGGCTGCCCCCGACCCCGATCGACAACCCCGGCGAGGACGCGATGCGCGCCACGATCAACCCGCCGCCGGGCGACTGGCTGTACTTCGTCACGGTCAAGCCCGGCGACACCCGTTTCTCCGCCGACTACAACGAGCACCTGCGCAACGTCGCGGAGTTCAATGCCCGCCGGCAGGCCAGTGGGCAGCCGCAGGGAAGCGGACAGCCGCAGCAGAGCGGACAGCAGCCGGAGGGGAGCGGGCAGCCGCAGGGGAGTGGACAGCCGGACGGGAGCGGGAGTCCGCAGGGCTCGCCGGGCGTCCAGCCGCTCACCCGGCCCCCGCGGTGATCCGGCACCGCACCTGCCCCGTGCCCACCGCGGGCCGGGGCCGGTGCCCGCGGTCCCGGCCGGCGGACGCCGCGACGGCCGCCCGCCGGGGCGTCACGCCGCGACCGGCTCCCGCGCCGTCAGCCGCCTGATGTCCCGGACGGCCGCGCGTCCCGCCCGGTTGGCGCCGACGGTGCTGGCCGAGGGGCCGTAGCCGACGAGGTGGACCCGGGGATCGGCGACCACCCGGGTGCCCTCGAGCCGAATTCCGCCGCCCGGCTCGCGCAGGCGCAGCGGGGCCAGGTGGTCCAGGGCCGCCCGGAAACCGGTCGCCCACAGCACGACGTCGGCCCGCACGTGGCGCCCGTCGCTCCACTCCACGCCGTCCGGGACGAGCCGGTCGAACATCGGCCGCCGATCCAGCACCCCGTCGGCGAGCCCCTGCCGGATCGCGTCGCCGAGCGGCAGTCCCGTGACGGAGACCACGCTCTGCGGCGGCAGCCCCTGCCGGACCCGCTCCTCCACCAGCGCCACCGCCGCGCGTCCCGCGTCCTCGTCGAACGGGCCCTCGTGGAATACCGGAGGCCGCCGGGTGACCCAGGTGGTGGCGGCCGCGTACGGGGCGATCTCCAGCAGGTGCTGCGTCCCGGACGCACCGCCGCCCACCACCACGACCCGCTGCCCCGCGAACTCCTCCGGCCCGGCGTACCGCGCGGTGTGCAACTGCCGCCCCCGGAACGTCTCCTGCCCCGGGTAGCGCGGCCAGAAGGGACGGTCCCAGGTGCCGGTGGCGTTGATCAGCGTCCGGGCCGACCAGTCACCCTCCGAGGTCTCGACCAGCAGCCGGCCGGCCTCTCCCTCGCGCACGGCCCGCACGTCCACCGGACGCCGTACCCGCAGGTCGAAGGCGCGCTCGTAGCGGTCGAAATAGGCCCCCACGACCTCGGCCGACGGCCGCGCCGGGTCGGCGTCCGTCAGCTCCATCCCCGGCAGCGCGTGCATGCCGTGCACCTTGCCGTACGTCAGCGAGGGCCAGCGGAACTGCCAGGCGCCGCCCGGGGCGGGGGCGTGGTCCAGCACGACGAAGTCGCGGTCCGGCTGGAAACCGGCGCGGCGCAGGTGGTAGGCGCTGGACAGGCCCGCCTGCCCGGCGCCCACGACGACGGTCTCGACCTCGCGCGCAGCGTTCACGACCACGCCAACAGCGGGACGGCCGTGGGTCTTCCCGCCGCCTGCCGGTGCCCGGGTGACGTGTGAAAGCCGGCGTATGGGTCAGGATGGGGGCATGCCAGATGCCTTCACCACGCGAACCCTGAACGTGGCCACCGGTTCCCGGGAGCGGGTCGTGGACCTCACCGCCGACTGCGAGGCCTTCCTGCGCGAGGCGGCGGGCGGCCGGGACGGCCTGCTGAACATCTTCGTCCCGCACGCCACCGCCGGTGTCGCCGTCATCGAGACCGGCGCCGGCAGCGACGACGACCTGCTGGCCGCCCTGCACACCCTGCTGCCCGCCGACGACCGCTGGCAGCACCGGCACGGCAGCCCCGGCCACGGCCGCGACCACGTCCTGCCGGCGTTCGTCCCCCCGCACGCCACCCTGCCGGTGATCGGCGGACGGCTGGAGCTGGGCACCTGGCAGTCGGTGTGCCTGGTCGACACCAACAAGGACAACCCCGACCGTCAGGTGCGGCTCAGCTTCCTGGGCTGAGCAAGGGCCGCCCTGGGCGCGGCCGCACCGGCTGGGCCGACCACTTGAGCCGACGGCCTCAGGCCGACGCCGCCTGCCCCGATCTGTGCGGCGAGGACGGCCCCCTGGGCGGCCCGGGAGAACTCGTCGACCATGCTCGGCCGCGTCGCGGCGGGCACGGAGCCGGTCAGGGGCCCGAACACCTCCAGCGGGGTGCCGGTGAGGAGAACTGCCCGTTCGGAGCGCCCTGTCAGGGCCGTCGAGCGCTGGGTTCGCTCTCCCTCGGCTGAGGTCGTCCCCGCCGGATCACCGCCCGGTGGGGGCGCCGGGCCGACGGGGCGTCAGGTCTGTGTGCCGGCGATGTTCACCAGCCACGAGACGCCGAACGGGTCCGTGCACATGCCGAAGACGTCGCCCCACATCTGCTTCTCCAGCGCCATGGAGACCGAGCCGGCCGAGGACAGTTTCTCCCAGTAGCCGCGCAGCTCGGCCTCGTCGTCGCCACTGAGGCTCAGCGCGATGTCGGTGCCCGCGACGCGGTCGGTGCCGGGCGGCAGGTCCGCGGCCATCAGGGTGTAACCGCTCGGGGTCTCCAGCATGCCGTGCATGATCCGCTCGGCGTGCCCGCTGTCCGGGTGGCCGAAGTCGCCGTAGGTGTTGACGGCCAGGGTGCCGCCGAAGACGTCGCGGTAGAACTCCAGCGCCTGCCGGGCGGTGCCGTCGAAGCTGAGGTACGGATTGAGACGCGAGGCCATGCGAACCTCCCTGGAGGGGGTCAGAAGGTCGTCCGCGGGCACCGTAACGCGGGACCCCGGCGACCGCCTCCTGGAGCGGCGGCGTACCGGCCCTACGGACCCGGCGCGCGGACGTGTGTCACGGCCCCGGGACCAGGCCGAGCCGCTGGGCGCGCAGCACGGTGCCGACGCGGTCGCGGGTGCCGAGCTTGCGGTAGATGTTCTCGACGTGCTTGTGCACCGTGCGGGGCGAGATCCGCAGGCGGCGGCCGATCGCGTCGGCGGTCAGGGCCTCGGTGAGCAGGAGCAGGACGGTCGTCTCGCGCGGCGTCAGCGCGCAGTCCGCGGCCCGCGCGTCCGGCGTGCCGTCCGCGGGCAGCGATCGCCGCCACCGGGTGAGCAGTTGCCGCTGCTGTTCGACCGCGGCCAGCAGCGGCTGCGCGCGCTCGGCGACCCGGAGGTGGTCGTCGGTGAAGTCCGCGCCGGAACGGTAGACGAGACAGCCGGTGACCGGCAGCGTCGTCGCCGGGAGCGGGACGCCCATCACGTGGTCCACGTCCAGGACCGCGTCGAGCAGCCGGGCCGTCGCGCTCACGGGCCAGGCCCGTCCCGCCGCGCGGTGCGCGGTGACGGGCGTGCGGGCGGGCCGGCGCGCGTAGTGCCGGGCGAACGGATACCCCGCGCGCAGCAGACCCAGCCCCGCCGCACCGAGCCGCTCCAGCTCCGCGGCGGCGGCACCGGGGGAGACGCCGACCGTGCCCTCCTCCTCGCTCCACTCGTCCAATTTGTGGATCACCGCCTCACCCCCGCACAGGTCGGCCAGGGCGGTGGCGAGCAGCGGCCAGAGGCGCTCGGGGTCGCGTTCGTGGAGCGCCGCCACCGCGACCGACATCAGGCGCTCGTACGCCCGGTCGAGCCCCTGTGCCCCGGGTGCCGGCCTGTCCGACCCGTGTCCCACGTGTTCCTCTCCAGCGGTCCCGGCCCTTTGTGCCGGCGTCGTCCGTCTTCCGTCGTCCCCCTGTCATCGGCCGTCGTGCGTACGCAGTTGTACGCATACCCGTGGGTGCCGTCCCTGTCGCAGACTTCTTCCGGAGCGACTCCGGCCTGCCCGGACGCGCTCCGTCCCAGCGGGCCGCCGACACGGGGGAGCGGCGGCCCGCACGCCGTGGCCCGCCCGCGCGGGGCGTCACACGCCCCACGCGGCGGCGCACAGCGCACGCTCCACCTCCTCCGTGTACCGTGCGGCGGCCAGCCAGGCCCGGGCGAAACGCTCCTGGTCGGCCGGGAGCAGCCGCCCGAACGCGTCACGGGAGCGGTCCGCCGCCGCGGCGTGCAGCTCGCCGAGGACCTCACCCGCGGTCGCCAGCCCGTGCCGCCCCAGCCGCCGGACGTCGGCGGCGGCGTCCCCCGGGAAGGCCAGTACGCGGCGGCCACCGGACGCCGCCTGGTGCACGCGGCGGCGCACCAGGTGCAGGGGAGCCTCGTCAAGGACCGGAACGGGGCCGGAAACGGCGGTCGGGGCGACCGACGGCCCGGGGGAGGGCAGGGGATCGGGCAGGTCGGCCCGCTGGAGCCGGTCCGAGCCCAGGTCGACGCGGGCGGCGGGGTCCCGGGGGTGCTGCGTGGCCAGGAGCCGGGCGCGGGCATGCGCGGCCGGGACCAGACGGACCACCGTCCGCAGCCTGCTGCCCCGCGCCTCGGCCAGCAGCCGCAGGTTGTCGCGGTCGGGCAGGGCGGGGTGGTCATGGGCGGCGGTCAGCCGCAGCGGTATCCCGGCGCAGTCGGCCAGCAGGCAGTCGCCGGCCGCCTCCCGCACCGTGCCGGTCAGCGTGACGTCCAGGAACAGCAGGCCGTGGCCGCCGTTCAGGGCGCGGGCGACCTGCTCGGCGACCGGTACCGCCCACAGCCGGTCGAGCGGCTCGGCGTGCCACGTGGCACCGGACGCGCGTACCGCCCGGACCGCGGCCCCCGCGCCCAGCCGCCCCGTCGTGGAGACGGTGGCACCGGACACGGCGAGTCCCGCCCGCGCCAGCTCCCGGTGGGTCAGCGCCGTGTCGCCGACGCGTACCGCCCGCTCGGCGGCGCCGGCCGCCCGCCCGGCGCCGCCCGGGGCCACGTCGGAGACCTGGTACAGACGGCCCCCCGCGTCGGCGGTCCAGGTGACGGCACCGGCGTGACCGCTCGCCGTCAGCACCGGCTCGCTGAACACGCCGTACAGGCGCAGGGAACCGTCCGGGGTGTACGGCCGGCGTGCCGTGCCGCGCAGGGCGGCCAGTTCGGACCCGGTGGCGTACGGGAGGCGGTGGGCGACGGACAGCAGGTCCCGGAGGCCGGCGACCAGGTCGGCGAGGCGGAACGCCGGGTCGGCGCAGCGGGCCGCGCGCAGAGCGGTGACCACGGAGACGGCGGTGCCCGCGGCCCTCGGCAGCCCCGCCAGCCGCGCGGTGTGCGCGGCCCGCAGCACCTCCGCCTGGAGCACGGCTCCCGCACCGTCGGCACCTGCCTCCAGTACGGCGGCCGCGGCGGCGTACAGGACCCCGGCCGCGGCGACCTGCGCGGGAGCGGCCGACTCGGGCTGGGGGGCCGGCTGCGGGTCCGGTTCCGGGTCTTGGGCGGACGTGGCCGGGGTGGAGGCTGCCGGGGCGGAGGCTGCCGTACCGGTGTCGGCGGGGTCCGGGCCGGGTTCCGCGACCGGTGCCGCGCAGGCCGCCGCCGCCCGGTGCAGACAGTCCGGGGCCAGCAGGCAGCCGCAGCGGACGGCGTCCACCCCGGTCACGACGCCGCCGACGGTGTGCAGCGCCACCTCGGTGCTGTCGTCGACGGCGATGCGTACGGTGTCGCCGTCGCATGCGACGGGCCGGCCGGCCAGCTTGGCGATCCCGGCGTCGAGCCGCTTGCGCAGCCGGGGGGAGAGCGCGGCGACGAGTTCGGCGGTCACGGACGGGGCGACCGGAGGCAGGTCCGGCACCGGGCTCATGCGATCTTCTCCCCTACCCAGCGGGCCAGTTCGAGCGGACTGAGGGCGGCGACGGGCATCCCGGCGGCGACCAGCTGCCCCGCGACCCCGGTGGAGTAGCGGGGGCGGCCCGCGTCGTCGAGGCCGGCGCAGCCCAGGACATGGCAGCCGGCTCCGATCAGCGCGCGGACCTCGGCGAGCAGACCGCCCAGCGGATAGCCCTCCTCGAAGTCGCTGACGACCACGACGAGGGTCCGGGACGGCACGGTGACCAGCTCGCGCGCGTGCCGCAGCGCCGCCGCGATGTGGGTGCCGCCGCCCACGCTGACCTCGAGCAGCAGCGACAGCGGGTCGTCGACGTGGTCGGTGAGGTCGATGACCTCGGTGGAGAACGCCAGGAAGTGCGTGGACAGGGTGGGCACCCCGGCCAGCACCGAGGCGGTGAGCGCGGCCCACACGGTGGACGCCTCCATGGACCCCGACACGTCCGTGACCAGGATCAGCCGCCAGTCGGCGGCCCGCCGGGCACGGGCACGGAAGACGGGCCGCTCGGGGATCACCCGGACCGTGCCGTCCGGGGCGCGCCGCGCCGTCGCCAGATTGGCCCGCAGCGTACGCGGCAGGTCCAGGCCGCCGCCCGGGTGCCGGCTCGGGCGCGGCAGGGCGGTGCCGTGCAGCGCCGGCCGCAGCCGGGTGGCGAGTTGCCGGGTGAGCGCGTCGACCAGGCGCCGGACGAGCGGACGCAGCGCGGCCAGCCGGGCCTCGGGCAGCCCGCCGGCGTGCCGCAGCACGGAGCGCAGCAGGTCGACGGAGGGCCGCACGCTGTCCGGGTCCAGTTCCGCGAACACGTCCTGGCGGCCCGTCGCCGCGGCCGCCGCCAGCACTTCCTCCCGGATGCCCGGTCCGAACAGCGCCGCCAGCTCCCGCGACCACTCCCGCACACCGGGGTACGGCGCCTCCCGTCCGCCGCCGCGCCCCGCGCCGGTGAGGTCGCCCCGGCTGCCCTCGCCGCGCCCGCTGCCGTACAGCTCGTCCAGCGCGGTGGCCAGCGGGCGGGACGACGCGGGCAGGCGGTCCGTCCGGCGGCCCAGCAGCAGACGCCACCGGTCCGCGGCCGCAACCCGGTGCTCCTCAGCGGCAGCCGACGCGACCGCCCCGTCACCCGCAGGTGCCTCAGCTGCCGTCCCGTCACCGGCGGTCACGCCACCGGCCACTGCGGCAGCGGCCGTTCCGGCGCCGGTCGCCCCGTCGGGACCGGGCGCGGCGGTGCCCGGCTCGTCCGGTTCCGGTTCCCGGGGCGGCGGCAGCAGTCCCAGTGCGCGCAGGGCCGCGCGGGCCGTGAGGTCGGCGCGGGTCCAGGTGGCCAGCGCGACCGGGTCGAGGGCGCCGGTGTCGGCCAGGTGATCTTCGGCGACGCGTTCCTCGACGGTGTCCAGCAGCCGCTGCCGGCCGGCCGGGCTGAGCGCGTCGAAACCGCCCCGCAGTGCCGGGAGCCGGTCCAGGAAGTCACGGTCGGACAGCTCCGCCACCCGGGCCAGCAGGGGATCGAGCGCGGGCGCCGCCGACTCCAGCAACTGCCCGGCGGCGGTCAGCACCCCGGCGAGCCGGGCGGTGAGCGCCGTCCGGGAGCCGGGGTCGCCGGCCCCGTCCACCCAGGAGGCGACCCGGTCGCCGAAGGTCCGGGGATCCTCCTGCCCGAGCAGGACCCGTACGGCTCCGGCGGCGCCGCGCATCAGTGGGGAACCGCCGGCCGCCAACCGCGCGAGCGCGTCGGCGAGCCGGATGCCGCCCAGCAGGTCGGCGCGGTGGGCGAGTTCCAGCAGGGCGCGCGCGTCGGCCGGGTCCTCGGAGCCGGCGAGGCCGTCCACCTGGCGTACCGCCGCGGCGGTGAGCAGCTCGGCCACCGCCGTCGCCCGCGCCGCACGGCCGGGGCTGTCGTCCGCCGCCGCGAGCCCGGCGATGTGTCCCGCCCGTACCCGGTCCAACAGGGCGAGCCCGGCGAGGAGTTCCGGCAGGGTCCCGGTGTCCGGCAGCACCTCGGCGATGTCGTCGAGGCGTTCGTCGGCCAGACCGGGCAGGCCGCACTCCGCTGCCTGCTCCAGGCCGTTCAGGGCCTGCGCCGCCGTGGGACCGCCCTCCTCCCGTTCGCTCCGCCGCCGTTCGCGCAGCAGACCCTCGGCGGCCTGGGACGCGGTGACGCCGCGGACTCCGGCCGCGGTCAGCATGGCGGCGGTCGCGGGCGTGAACCGCACCTCCCACCGGGTGGTGAGGGCGTCGGCGCCGCCCGTGCCGGTGACCTCCCGGCGCTCGGCGTACGGCACCCCGCACACCGTCAGGCGGCGCAGCAGCAGTTCGCGGCGCCGGTCCAGGTCGGAGCGGAGCGGATCGAGGCGCAGCTCCCGGGCACCGCCGGGCCCGCCGTCCGCCGGCCCGGGCAGCCCCAGCGCGGCCAGCTCCGCCTCGACCGCCGGAGCGAGACCGCTGCGCGGCGCCCCCGGGGCCGGACGGCCGGCCCGGGTCCCGACGAGCACCCGCTCCATGGCCCGGGCCACCGCACGCCCCCGCCCGTACGGCTCGCCCTGCGCGAGCACCGTCTGCACCGCCTCCACCAGTTCGCCCCGGCCCGCGGCGGGCAGCCCGCGCAGCCGGGCCAGGTCTCCGGCGAGCCGGGTGATCTCCCGAGCGTCGGCCGGACCGGAGGGGTGCCCGAGGGCACGCAGCTCGGCACACACCCGTACGGCAGCCCGGGTCAGCGCGTACTCCATGGCACCCACGTCGCCCGCCGCGTCGAGCACCAGATGCTGCCACTCGGGGTCCCGGATGCCCGCCGGATAGCCGGAACGCGCGTCCAGGAGGGCGTAGGTGTAGGGGATCAGGGAGGTGGTCCAGGCAGGGGCGCCGGCGGGGGCGCCCCCAGGGACCGGCCGGCCGGCTTCCCCGTGCGGGACGTCCGCGGTGCGCTCCGCGACGCCCGCCGTCCCGTCCGCCGCTCCCCTCCGGGTGAGCAACGCCGGTGCGTGGAAGGCGCCGACGACCACCGCCGCCCGCTGTCCGCCGGCGCTGGCTGCGGCCAGGCAGGACCGCATCCACCGCTCACGCCGCAGGTCCAGCGCGGCGACCCCGCCCGCGGCGACCGCGTCCCGGCGCAGCGCCCAGCCCGTCAGCAGCGCCGCGCGCCGCAGGGCCCCGGGCGGTGAACCGGGGGCGGCGGCCTCGACGAGCCGGTCCCAGAGGTCGTCCCCGGGCCGCCCGGTGAGCCGGGAACGGAGGGTGTCGGCGAGGCGGGGCACACCGGCCCCTCCCGTGGCTCCCGACGGGGCCCCGGGCTCGTGCGGCGCGTCGTCGTCGCGCCACCCCCGGTCCGCGAGCGGCAGGTCACAGGCGACGACCGGTACGTCGTGCCGTGCCGCCCAGCGCACCGCGGCAAGCTCCGGGGAGAAGTCGGCGAAGGGGTAGAACGCCGGGCCGCCGCTGCCGTCACCGGGTGCGGCGGCCAGGGCGACCGGGGCCCGCGTCTCCTCGTGCGCGAGCCAGGGCAGCCACTCCTGCAACTCGGCGGGCAGTTCCACCAGGAGGACGTCCGGACCGGCGGACGCGAGCAGCGCGGGCACGGCGGCGGCCAGCGAGGGCGAGTGGTGCCGTACGCCGATGAGGTACGGCGCGGCCGGGTCGGTGAGCGCCTCGACGGCTTCCTCGGCGGGGGAGGGGGACACGGCCGTCAGCCCTCCAGGACCGTGCGCAGGTCCCACAGGGTGCGCCAGGTGGCGGAGCCCTGCTCGGCGCGCCGCCGGACGGGCCCGTCCCAGTAGCCGCGCAGCCGGGCCGCGTCGGCCGGGTCGTCCTTGCGCACGACACCGAGCAGATGACCGGGCAGCAGCCCGAGCACGTCCCGGTCCCCGGGGAAGTACGCGGCGGCCAGCCCCAGCGCGCCCGCCACGGACACCGCCTCGGCGGTGCTCATCACCGTGGACGGACGTTCCACCTCCCAGCCCTCCGCCGACCGCCCCTCCCGCAGGTCGCGGAAGGCGGTGACCAGGGCCTCCAGCACCGCGTCGTCGACGTCGAAGGGCGCCCCGGCCCGCTCCACCGACGCCCGGGCCTGGCCGCGCACCAGCGCGGTCTCGGCGTCGAGGTCCGGGATGGGACCGACCGTCTCGAAGTTGAAGCGGCGCTTGAGCGCGGCGGACATCTCCGACACGCCCCGGTCCCGCAGGTTGGCGGTGGCGATGAGGTTGAACCCGGGTGCGGCGTGCGCCAACCCGTCGGCGCTGCCCGCCAGTTCGGGTACGGCGATGCGCCGCTCCGACAGCAGCGACACCAGCGCGTCCTGCACCTCGGGCAGACAGCGGGTGACCTCCTCGACCCGGGCGATCGCACCCCGGGACATCGCGGTGAGCACCGGTGACGGGACGAGCGCCGCGCGGGACGGGCCCTGGGCGAGCAGCAGGGCGTAGTTCCAGCCGTACTTGAGCTGGTCCTCGGTGGTGCCCGCCGTGCCCTGCACGACCAGCCCGCTGGTGCCGCACACACCGGCCGACAGCAGCTCGGACAGCATGGACTTGGCGGTGCCCGGCTCACCGACGAGCAGCAGGCCCCGCTCACCGGCGAGCGTGACGACGCACCGCTCCACCAGCGCCCGGTCCCCGACGAACTTGCCCTCGACCACGAGCCGGCGCGGCACCCCCTCGGGTACCTCGGCGTCCTCGGGCAGCCGCAGCGCCCGGCCGTCGCTGCCCATGACGAAGGTGACGACGGCCCGGGGCGTGAGCCGCCAGGCGGGCGGACGCGGCCCGGTGTCGTGGGCGGCGAGGAAGGCCAGCTCGGTGGCATACCGGTCCTCGGGCGGGACGATCTGCCGGTTCACGTCGGGAACGAGGACGGTGCTCATCGGCGGTGGCCCTTCACGGTGGTGCGGATGGTGGTCGTCGGCGCGGGCCCGGCCGGCGCCGGTGCGGAGCCGAGCAGCCGGCGTACCGGCGCAGGCTCGGGATCCGGCAGCCCGCGTACCGGTGACGCGGAGGCCCGGCTCATCGGCGCCGCCCCTTGCGCGTCGCCCGCGTCGTCAGTTCCTCGTACGCCGGTATGTCGCCCGCGCGGACGCGGTCCCACGCCCGAGCGAACAGCTCGGGCACCGGGATCACCGGGACGGCGCGGCCCTGGTGGTCGGACGGGCCGAGGCCCTCCTTCCACGTCTCCACCGGCAGCGCGGGCGACTTCAGGTCGCGCCAGCCGCACGGCAGGAACAGGGTCCGCCCCGCGCGTGGCCGCTTCGCCTCCACGACCAGGTCCGTCGCGGCCAGTTCCGCGCGGGCCTTCTTCAGCCGGGCGGGCCTCCAGCCGGTCCAGCGGGCGCAGTTGCGGTCCGTCGGGTCGGGCAGGGCGAGCAGCTGGAGGTAGAGCGCCGCCGCGTCCTCGCCCAGGCCGTGCGCCCCGGCGACCTCGGCGACCAGCGCGGGCACGGTGAGCGCCGGGTCCTGGGCGTATCCCGAGGGGCCGTCGGTGTCCGTGCCCGCCGCGACCGCCCGGGCCAGCTCGTCGCCGAGGAGGGTGCGCAGCGTGCGCAGGCCGCGGCCGCGGGCGGGTCCGACCAGGCCTTCGAGGAGCCCGAGGACCGGGTCGTCCGGGCCGCCGAGCGCGGCCGGGCGGAGCAGCACGGTCTCGGTGTCGCGGTACCAGGGGCGCAGGACCAGCGCCTCGCCGACCCGGGTCAGGCCGTGCGCGTCGGCCCCGCCGGTCTCGGGCAGGCCGTACGTCCTGCGCAGTTCGGCGGCGGTCGAGCCGCCCTTCTCCGTCCACTCCACGTCGAGGTCGAGCAGCAGTTCCGGATCGGTCAGGCGATGGCGCACCGCGGCGAGACCGGCCGGCAGCGACGCGCGCAGCGGGTGGTCGTACGGCAGGGCGTAGGCGAGCGCGGCCAGGGCGCTGACGGCACCGCTGAGCCGGCCCCTGCCGGGTACGGCCTCGGGGTCCTGCGGCGACAGGGTGCCGTCGGCGTCGGGCCGCAGCACCGTGGTGCGGCTCAGCCACGGCGTACGGGACGGGTTGAGCACGTCCTCGGCGCCACCGGTGCTGAGGCCGGCGAGGTCGTCGCCGCGGTCCTCGGGCACCCGGACGAGGGGGCCGAAGCGCTCGGCCCACATCCGGCCGGCGGCCGCCGTGTCCGGACCGGTGGTCCACAGCCCGGCGGGGTCCGCGGGCAACAACGCGCCCGTCAGCGCCGCCCGTTCGCTGCTGCCGAACGAGGACAGTCTGCCGACGCCGTAGGTGTGCTGACGCGGCTTGAGACCGATGCCGGCGAGTGCGGCCGCGCCGGGCTCGGGCGGCTGCCCGGCCAGCAGCACGGTGGCCTGGAGCGGCCCGAGCGCGCCGCCGGTCGCCGCCGCCAGTTCCTCGGCCGCCCCGGCCCACCAGGGCGCGGCGCCCTTGTCCCGGACCAGCCTCACCAGGGCGGCCAGCTGCCCGGCGGGGACGGCCGGAGCGTACCGGACCTCCTGGTCCAGGACGAAGTGCCCGACGGGGCCGAACGCGCCGGACGGGTCGTGGTCCAGGGCCAGCCAGTTGACGCGGCCGCGCTGTCCGTCGACGTTCTGGCAGCCGAGGACGACCACCGTACGGTCGCCCCGGCGCAGGACCTGGCCCGCGCGCTGCTGCTTCTCGTGCGGCTCGCCCAGCAGGACCTGGCGCAGCGTGCCGTCCGGCGTGGCGAGCGGGCCTTCGGCAATCGCCTCAAGCAGCAGCAGCAACGCCTCCCGCCGGGCGTCGTCCAGGGCGGGCGAGGCGGCCCTGAAGGCGAGGGCCCGCAGCGTCCCGAGCGCCGGCGTCCAGACGAGGCCGACACCGGGGATCGCGCGGGCGTCGCCGCGCCAGCCGTCCCCGGCGGCGAGCCGCTCCGGCTCTGGCAGTGGCGGACCGGCGGCGAGCCGGCCGGACAGCACGTGGTTGACCGCGCGGATCTGGCGCAGCGCGCTCCAGCCCTGCCCGTGCCACCAGCCGGTCAGCCCGGCGATCCCGGAGGCGGCCTCGTACAGCGCGCGGTCGTCACCGTGCTCGGGGCTGTGGTCGGCGAACATGCCCTCGATCTCGCTGCGCGGCCGCCGCGAGCGCTCCGCGGGCGGCGCGGCGAACGCGGTGGCCGTCTCGGCGATGTGCAGCGCCGAGCGGACCAGCGAGGTCACGCCGGTGAGCAGACGTCCGTCGGTGATGTCCGGCAGGGCGGAGGCCACCGCGCCCAGGGCGACCTCGTCCGCGGACGGCACGGCGGACCTCGCGGCCCGGTCGGTCCCGGCCCGGTCCAGCGCCTCCTGCCGTCCGGCCAGCGCCGCCGCCGCGCGCCGCAGCAGCCCATCGGCCTGTTCGTCGGTCAGGGCGCGCAGCACGGCCGATCCCCGCTCGTCGCGCGGGCGCAGGGCGTGCCAGAAGGCGAGCGGCGGCACCAGCCGGGTACCGGCGGCGAACTCGCCGCCCCGCTCCAGCGGCCGTACCCGGCCGAGTTCCGCGCCGGCCGCGCTGCCGTCGGCCGCCAGCAGCGCGATGTGCGGGTACGACTCCGCCGCGACCGGCTCGGCGCCTCCGGGCAGCCGCAGCGCGCCGAGCGGGACCGCATCCATGCGCCCGCCGGGCGCCGGCACGGTCACCGTCCGCCCGTCGGGCGTTCCCGCGGTTGTGCGCGTCTCGGCGCCCTTACCCTCGCGGCGCACCCAGCGGCCCAGTACCGTGCCGTCGGTGCCGAACGGGCTGTGCTCCAGACCGGGTTGCAGGGGCAGCACCTCGCAGTGGCCGGGCAGCAGCGAGGCGCCGTCGACGATTCCGGCGCGCAGCAGGGCGGGCAGGGACGCGCGCCCGTGCGTCCCGGTGGCCGGGTCGTACTCCAGCCACACCGCGTCCCGGCCCTGCCTGCCCCGGCGCCAGTAGGTCGTGCCGTCCCCGAGCACGGCGCGGCCCGGCGGCAGGACGGTGTCACCGGCGTGCAGGGTGCGGCCACCGGTGGCGCGGCCGCCGCCCGGCAGCGGGATCGAGGCAACACCGGCGTCATGGCCCGACCACCAGCCGGGGAGCTGCTCACCGCCGAGGGTGAACACCTCGGCGGGCCGCGCGGACCAGTATCCGTACTGCGCGCCGCCCTGGCGCCACATCACCAGCAGCTCGCCGTCCACGTAACGGAACCGCGGACGCTGCCAGCGGTCCGGCTCGACCGGCAGCCGCAGGTCGTGCACGAGCAGCACCTTCTCCGGACCCGCCACGACCACCTTGTGCCGGCGGGCCAGGATCAGCGCGGGCCACGCCTCGTGCACGGTCAGCGCGTCGTCGTCGCCCTTCCTCACCTCGGCGTCGAGCAGGCGCAGCGCCTCGTCCAGGGCGTCCCAGCCCAGTTCGTCGAGGATGCCGGCGCGCAGGGTGCGGCCGAGCAGCGGCGCGATCCGCTGCCGGGCCACGCGGGTCACCGCGGCGGGGGCGGCCTCGGAGGCGATCGTCCGGAAGGGACGCAGCCGGGACAGCGCGGTGCGGGCCCCGGGCAGGCCCGGCGCGCGCGTGAACTCCCCGGCGGCCTCCTCCAGCCACTCCCGCAGCACCCCGGACAGGACGGGGTGCGCGGCGATCTCCGTCAGCGCGCCGGGCCCCCTGCGGTCGTCGCCGACGGCGCCGACGGCCTCGTGCAGCAGGCGCCGCAGCCGGGGGTCCGCGCCGACGGCCGTCAGGTCGCGGCGCCCGGCCCGGCCGTCCTCCAGCCAGTCACCCAGCGGCAGCCGGACCCGCGCCTCGGGACCGGGCACCGACAGGGGAACACCCAGCGACGCACACAGATCCAGCAGATCCAGGTCGGCGCCGGCATACCGGCGTCCGGCGAACAGGTCGACCGGGCGGCCGGCGGCGCGCAGCCCGGGAGCCATCCGCTCCACGAGCGCGAGGGTGGCCGGCGATCGGCGTGAGGACGGCCTGCCGCGCTTGCGGAACGCCGCCCACCGGCTCAGCCACTCCGCTGCGTCGACACCCTGGGCCGCGCCGTCCGTCTCCCCGGTCGCCGCGCCGTCCGGCGCCGCTGCCGTCAGCAACCGGTCGGCCCCGGCCTCCGCCAGCAGCGCCAGCCAGGACTCCTCGTCCTCGACCTCCCTGCCGAGCCCGGCCGGCATGATCTCCAGCAGGCGCGCCCGCACACCCGGCCGCCGGCGCGCGAGCACCGGCAGGACGGCACGGTAGGCGGTCCAGAAGGACGCGGGAGCGCGTACGGCGGCGGGGGAGGCGAGCAGGTCCGCGACCAGGGCGCACTCCTCGGTGACCCGGTCCAGGCCCGCGGCCCTGATCAGACCGCGCGCGTCCTGCGGCAGCGACGCGTACGGCGGCATGCCCGCCGCGCAGCGCTCCACCGTCAGCTGCCGGAACTGGGCCCAGGCCGCCGCCGGGTCGAGCCGCCGGGCCAGGTCCTTCACGTGCTCCTTCAGGGCCTTCACCGTCAGCGCCCCGGCGAAGGCGAACTCCAGGAACACCGCCCGCTGCCGCTCCTCGTCCACCGCGAGCGCGTGCACCCGCTCGGCCTCGCGGGCCTTGCCGAAGAAGGCCCCGGCGTACGTCGTGTTCTCGTGCTGGAGGAAGACCCGCGCGGCCTGTTCGTAGAACGTCGGCAGGAAGTGCGGCACCGCCCGCCCGAGCTGCTCACCGAGCGCCTCGAAGCCCTCCTTGGCGTTGCCCGGACGGGACGTGGCCTGGCGTGCCAGCCGCTCCACGTCCTTGACCAGGGCGAGCGCGTGGTGGCCGTTCGCCGGGTCGTTGACCAGCGCCCAGGCGGGGAAGCCCAGCGTCTCGCGGCGCACCTGGCCCACCTCGGGGACCTCGGGCTCACGGGACAGGCCGAGGAAGTCCAGGGCCAGGTCCTCGGCCTCGCCCAGGGTGCCGGGCACCAGCCGGACCACGCGCCGGCCGTCCAGCGCGGGGTGCGTGTAGGCGCGGACGGTGAGGACGTCGGCGTCCTCCCGCGCGGTGCTGCCCGGGGGCAGCACGGCGCCGGCGTCCAGCAGGGCGGCGGCGGTGGTCTCGTCGTACGTCGTCGTGGCCGTCATGCCGCCCGCTCCTCGTCCTCGATGTCCCGCCCGGCATACAGCGCGGCCGCCATGCGCATGCCCTCCGACCAGGCCACGGGCCCGATCTCACCGAGCCGCAGGGCGCTTCCGGCCGGGCCGGCCCACATCAGGGGGCCCGTCTCCGTCTCGTCGTAGCCGTCGTAGTCACCGATCCAGACGCGGGCCTCGACGCTCCGGCCGTCCTCCACGACCGGGCACACGGCGTGTCCGCCGCGCACGCGGTAGCCGAGCTGGGTGGCGCGGCCGTGCAGGAAGCGCAGCTCCTTGTACGAGCCGCCCGCGTACTCCTCGATCTGCGTGGCCTCGGCGTCGACGGCGGCCGGGCGGTGCCACACCTCGCGGAACAGCTGCTGCGCGCGCTGCTCCACACCCAGCTCGACGGCGAACTCGCGCAGCTCCGCGAGATCCTCGAGGAGGACCGGGTGCGGGATGCGGACCGGGTCCGGAGCGATGCGGACGGTGTCCCCGTCCAGGTCGACCAGGCCGAGTCCGCGCCCGGCGTCGGCGTCCCGCAGGAATCCGGCGACCGTGCCGTCGGCGCCGGTGACCACGAGGTCGCGCAGGGCGGCCTGCCAGGCGGGGTCCGGCCAGACCCGGGTCAGGACGGCGAGCGGGACCGGCAGGGAGCGGGTCATCCAGCGCTCCACGTCCGCGAGGCACTGCCGGTCGTGCCGCTCCAGCCACTCCGCGAGCTGCCGCAGCCCGATGACCGCCGGATCGTCGGCGATCTTCGGCGGGACGGACTTCAGCCGCCGTCCGGACGCGTTGCGGCACACCACCTTGCCGCTGTCGAGGGCGACCTCGTAGTCACCGGCCGACACCCACCCCATACGTGCCTCCCCGCACCGCAGTGATCAAGTGACGGGAACTCTAGGGGAGGCCACTGACAGCGCGGTCCGAGGCTGTGGAGAAACGTTCCACCAGCGCAAACGGGCCTATGTGACGGGCCTGTGCAGAAAGGTTCCGTCCGTCCCGTGGGGAGATGGCGGACCAGCGGGGGACGGGACGGGGGACCGGTTGGACCGATCACCGGGAGACATTCCAGGGTCCCCGCGCGGACGCCTGCCCGGCCCGCGCGCCCGGGGCGAGTCAGTCCTGCTCGGCGCCCTTCTCCTTCGCCTGCTTCAGCGCCTTCAGCCGCGCCGCCTCCTTGCGGACCTCGGCCTGGGTGGCGCGCTCCTTCTCGAGCCACTCGGGCGCCTCGTCCCGCAGCGCCTCGATCTGCTCGGTGGTCAGGGCCTCGGTGACGCCACCGCGCGCCAGGCCCGCGATGGAGATGCCGAGCCTCGCCGCGACCACCGGGCGGGGGTGCGGGCCGTTCGCCCGCAGTTCGCGCAGCCACGCGGGCGGGTCGGTCTGCAGCGCGTTCAGCTCGGCGCGCGAGACCACGCCCTCCTGGAACTCGGCCGGGGTGGCGGGCAGGTACACACCCAGCTTCTTCGCCGCGGTCGCGGCCTTCATCGTCTGGGTGGTCTGGTGCGACTTCATGGGGCCAAGGGTATCGGCCGGGTGCGGGACGGCCGACCACGGCCGGTAGCCTGGCCCGGTGACAGGCTCGGAGGAATCACCGTCGTTCCGGCTCGCGTACGTCCCCGGAGTGACGCCCGCCAAGTGGGTGCGGATCTGGAACGAGCGGCTGCCCGGCACCCCGCTCACCCTCGTCCAGGTCCCGGCCGGCGAGGTGTCCGGCGTGCTGCGGGCGGGCGACGCGGACGCGGGCTTCGTCCGGCTGCCCGTGGACCGCACGTTCTTCAGCGCGATCCCCCTCTACGAGGAGACGACGGTGGTCGTCGCCCCCAAGGACCACCTGATCACGGCGGTGGACGAGGTGAGCGTGGACGACCTCGCCGAGGAGGTCCTCTTCCACCCCCTGGACGACGTCTTCGACTGGGACGGCCCGCCCGGTGAGCCGGCCTTCGAGCGGCCCGCCACCACGGCGGACGCCGTCGAGCTGGTCGCCGCGGGCGTCGGTCTGCTCGTCGTGCCGCAGTCGCTGGCCCGGCTGCACCACCGCAAGGACCTCACCTACCGCCCGCTGACCGACGGACCGCGTTCGACCGTGGCCCTCTCCTGGCCGCAGGACGCCACCACCGACCTGGTCGAGGATCTGATCGGCATCGTCCGCGGCCGGACCGTCAACAGCACCCGGGGCCGCGCGTCCGAGCAGCAGCAGCGCCCCGACAAGACCGCCACCCGGCAGAAGCCCCCGGCGGCCAGGACCACCGGCCGCACTCCCCGGGGCCGCACCGGCGCGCCCAAGCCCCCGCGCCGCGGCAAGCCCCGCCGCCGCTCCTGAGCCGCTGTTCGCCGGCCGGCGTTCCTGAGCCGTTCGCCGCGGCCGCCGTCCGTGAGCCGCCGTCCGTGAGCCACGGGCGGAACACCGGGCCCGGCCTCAGGCCGCTCCGGGCCCCCACCCGCCCGGACTGCCGGTCTTCGGGGTCCCCGGACCCGCCTTCGGCGTCCCCGGATCCGGACCCGCCCGCGCCGAGCCCTGGCCCTCGCCCGGCCCCGGGCGGCTCGCCCCGCCGTCCCAGCCGCCGCCGGGGTCCCCTTCGGACCGGCGTTCCCGCAGGTCGGCGACGGCCAGGGCCATGGCGATCAGGATGATGCCGACGGCCGTCAGCATGCCCAGCTGAAGGGCTTCGGCGGGTCGGCCGTGGTTGGCGAGATGGGCGAAGTAGACCGCGCCCACGACGGCGATGCCGGCGCCGGAACCGATGCGCTGCGCCGTCTGCAGCACCCCGCCGGCCGCACCCGCCCGGTGCACGGGGACGCGGGCCAGGGTCAGGGTGGTGTTGGGCGAGATGACCAGCCCGGAGCCGATGCCGCCGATCAGCAGGGGGAAGGCCGCCGCCCAGCCGACGTCCGGCTCCGACACCCACCGGACGGCCAGCAGCGCGCCCAGCAGCCCCACCACCACCGCGCCCAGCCCTATGACGACCAGCGCGCGCCCGTACCGGACGACCAGCCGGCCTCCCGCGGCCGCCGCCGCGGCCGATCCGACGGCGAAGGGCAGCGACGCCAGTCCCGCGCCGAGCGCGCTGTAGTGCGCCACGTTCTGCAGGAACAGCGTGTAGACGAAGAAGACCGTGGTGAAGCCGGCGAAGTACACCAGGCTCAGCAGGGCGCCGAGGGTGAACGACCGCAGCCCGAACAGGCGCAGGTCCACCACCGGGGCCTGTCCGTGCCGCACCTGCCGCCGTTCCCACGCCCAGAAGGACCCCAGCAGCCCCGCCGCCACGGGCAGCAGCGCCCACTTGAGCCGTCCGGACCACTCCTGCTCCTGCACCAGGGGCAGCAGCAGCGCGAAGACACCCGCTCCCAGCAGCAGCACGCCGGGCAGGTCGAACCCCTCCCGCTTCCCGGGCGACGGCGCCTGCCGGGGCAGCAGCCGCAGCGCGGCGAGGAGCGCGGCCGCGCCGATGGGCAGGTTGACGTAGAACACCCAGCGCCAGCCGTCCTCGCCGCCCGAGGCCTCGATGAGCAGGCCGCCGACCAGCGGGCCGATCGCGGTCGAGATGCCGACGACGCTGCCGAACATGCCGAACGCCCGGGCCCGCTCGGAGCCCTGGAACATCTGCTGGATCAGCCCCGAGGTCTGCGGCGCGACCATGCCCGCCGCGGCGCCCTGGAGCAGCCGGAACAGCACCAGCCAGCCGGCGCCGGGCGCGAGTCCGCAGGCCGCCGAGGCGAGCGTGAACAGGGTCAGCCCCAGCAGGAAGGCCTCTCGGCGGCCGCGCAGGTCGCCCAGGCGTCCCGCGGGCACCAGGACCAGCCCGTAGGCGAGGGCGTACCCGGAGACCACCCACGACAGGGCGGCCTCGTCGGCGCCCAGCCCGCGCTCCATGGAGGGCAGGGCCACGTTGACGATCGAGGTGTCGAGGAGGGTCATGAAGCCCGCCGTCAGACAGACCCCGAGCGCCTGCCACCGCCGGTTGCCGGCGGCCGGGCCGGGGGACCGGCCCTGGTCTGTGGTCATGCGCCCACGCTAGGGAGTCACGACCGGTCGCGCTCGGTGAGAGGTGCCCGCCGGCGGCCGCGGCCAAGCGGCGCCCGGGCGAGGCCCGTCACCCGGACGGCCCAGCACGCACCGCGCCGGGTCACCCGCGGACGCCGCGTCCGCCACCTCCACGCACGCGTGCGGGCCCTTCAGCCTCGCCGCACGCGTGCGGGGCCCTCAGCCCCGGGTCCGGACGCCGCCGGCTCGGCCGATCGACTCCACCAGCGGCAGCAGCCGGTGCGGGACGCGCTCGCGCAGCGCCACCTCCGTACGGGTGCGCACCACTCCCGGCAGGCTGATCAGCTTCTGGATCACGTCCTCCAGGTGGGCGTTGTCCCGCGCCACCACGCGGGTGAGCAGATCCCCGCCGCCCGTGATGGAGAACGCCTCGACGATCTCCGGTACGGCGGCCAGCGCGTCCCCCACGTCGTCCAGGTGGCCCTGGGTGACCTCGATGTGCACGAACGCCAGCACCGGGTGGCCCAGCGCGGCCGCGGACAGCGAGGGGCCGGTGCCGGTGATCACACCGTCCCGTTCGAGGCGGTCCAGCCGGGCCTGGAGGGTGCCCCGGGCGACACCGAGGACGCGGGCGTACTCGCGCACGCTGGTGCGCGGCTGCTCCAGCAGCAGCCGCAGGATGCGGGTGTCGAGTTCGTCCACGGCCATGGTGTTCCGGCCTCCTGGTGCCGACGGCGATCAGCCCCGACTGTACCAATGGCTCAGCCCTCGCCCCGGCCCACTGCACCCCTCACCTGGTCCGTTGGCTCGTAGCGCGTCGCTCGCCGATCGTTCCGGCTGGGCCAATGGACCAGCGTTCGAGCGATCACTTGAGCCACCCGCCCCCGGGATGCTCTGATGGAGCCGTCGATGGCGCTGCGGACTCCGCGGCGCCTTTTTCGTGCCGAGGTCCACACCGATGTCCACAGGGGGCGGTAAGCAGTGCTGAAGAGGGTGTTCATGGCGCCGGACCCGGGGCGGACGCGCTTGCGTTTCGCCGCCCGGGCCGTGCTCGGGATCGGTGTCGCCGTGGCGGTCTGCGCCCTGGCCGGACAGTCCCTCGCGGGAACCGTCGCCGGCGGGCTGGCGGCGCTGCTCGCCCTGTTCACCGTCGCCGACGCCACCGTGCGCGGACAGGCGCTCACCACCGCGCTGCTGCCCGCCGTCGGCCTGCCGGTGCTCACCGTGGCCGCCGCGCTGCACGACGTGCCCGTCGCGCGGGACGCGGCCTTCCTCGCCGTGGTCGGCGCCGGTGTGTACGCGCGCCGCTGGGGGCCTCGCGGGCACAGCCTCGGGGTGTTCGCCTTCATGACGTTCTTCGTGGCCCAGTTCCTGCACGCCACCGCCGGGCAGCTGCCCGGGCTGTACGCCGCCGTCCTGCTGTCCGTGCTCGGTGCGGCCACCGTGCGCTTCGGGCTGTGGTGCTACGAACGCCGCCGCCCGGCGGCGGTGGTGCCCGCCCCGCCCGCCGGCACCGGCCTGGCCCGGGTGACCACCCGGCAGGCGGTCCAGGCGACCGCCGGAGCGGGTTTCGCGCTGGTGGTGGGCCAGCTGGTGTCCGGACAGCGCTGGTACTGGGCCGTCGGCGCCACCTGGTGGATCTTCGTCAACACCACCTCGCGCGGCGAGACCCTGGTGCGCGGCTTCCGCCGGGTCCTGGGCACGGTCATCGGCATCGGCCTGGGCCTGGTCGTCGCCCTGCCGGTGCACGGGGCGCCCGTCCCCACCGCCGCCCTCGTCGCCGTGGCCGTCTTCGGCATCTTCTACACGGCCGCCGTCTCCTACACCTGGATGATGCTCTGGGTGACCCTGCTCGCCGGACTGCTCTACGGCCTCCTCGGCGTCCTGAGCCCCGGCCTGCTCGCCCTGCGCCTCGCCGAGACCGGCGTCGGCGCCCTGGGTGCCGTGCTGGCCGTGCTGTTCGTCCTGCCCGTCACCACGCACGCCACCACCGACGCCTGGATCCAGCGCGCCCTGCGCTGCGTCCACGCCTGCACGGCCGAGGCGGCCGCCCGCCTCGCGGGCTCCGCGGCCGCCGACCCGGCACCGCGCGTGGCCGAACTGGAGCAGTTGCTCGGCCGGGTGCGGCTCTCCGTGGCCCCCCTCGTGCACCCGCTCAACCCCGCGCGCGGCCGCAAGCGGCGCGCCCGCCGGGTGCTCGCCCTGCTCGACGACTGCGCCCGCGAGGTCCGCGGCCTGGTCGCGGTGGCCGCCGACCCCGAGGCCTCCCACGACGCGCGGCTGGCCGCCGCCTGCTGGCGCGTGGAGACCGCCGTCGAGGCCCTCACCCAGGGCGGCTCCGAGTACGTCAGCCGCCCCGCCGAGCCGCCGGCCGAACCGGCGCTGGCCCATCTGCACGGCCTGGAACGCGCCCTGGCCGAGTTGGCCGAGCCGCTGCGCGCCCCCGCACGGTCGCGGCTGGTGGAGGCCTGACGCCCACGGTCCCGCCCGGCCTGCCGCGGCACGGCCGGGCGGGGCGGCGCCCCACGGCCCGGCGACATCGCGCCTCTCTTGGTCTAGACCGCCGGTGATCGACTGCTACCGTCGGCCACTGACGGGCACGGACCGAGAGGGGACTGCGGTGGCAGACGACGGCAGGCGGCTGAGAGCGTTCATCGGGTCGTTCACGGCGGCGGGCGGACCCGGCCTCGTGCTGGCCGAGGTGCACCCGCACAGCGGCGCACTGACCCTGCTCGGCAGCGTCGACTCCGTCCCCGACCCCTCCTACCTGGCCCTGTCGCCCGACGGCGAGACGCTGTACGCGGTCAGCGAGACCGCCGACGGCGCGGTCGCCGCCTACCGCGTCGACGGCGGCAAGCCGCGGCTCGCCGGACCCCCGGTGCCGGTCGGAGGCAACGGACCCACGCACCTCGGCCTGTACGCCGGGCACGTGCTGACCGCCAACTACGGCTCCGGCAGCGTCACGGCCGTCCCCGTGCGCCCCGACGGCGCCCTCGCCACCGCCGCGTCCGGCCTGCTCCAGCACTCCGGTGCCGGGCCGCACGAGCGGCGCCAGCGCGGCCCGCACGCCCACCAGGTGCAGGCCGACCCCAGCGGGCGCTGGGCGGTCAGCGTCGACCTCGGCACCGACTCGGTGCGCGTGTGCACCCTCGACGACGGCCGGCCCGCCGTGCACCGCGAGGTCGCGCTGCGGCCCGGGTCCGGCCCGCGTCACCTGGCCTTCCACCCCGGGGGCCGGCACGCCTACGTGGTCAACGAGCTGACCCCCACCGTGACCGTCTGCCGCTGGGACGCCGACAGCGGCTCCCTGAAGCCGCTGAGCGAGGTCCCGGTCCTGCGGGACGCCCCGGCCGGGGACGCCTACCCCTCGGGCGTCGTCGTCGCGCCCGACGGCCGCTTCGTGTGGACCGCCACCCGCGGCGAGGACGTGCTGAGCGTGTTCGCCGTCGAGGGGGACACCCTGCGGCTGACCGCCACCGTGCCGTGCGGCGGTCACTGGCCGCGCGCGCTGGCGCAGTGCGGCGGCTACCTCTACGCGGCCAACGAGCGCTCCGGTGACGTCACCTGGTTCGCGCTCGACCCCGCGACCGGACTGCCCCGCTACGACGGCTCGGTGGCGGTGGCGGCGGCGTCCTGCGTCGTCTTCGGCTGAACCCCGCACCGGTCCCGCCCCCCCGACACGGCCGAGGGCCCGCTCCGCGCAGGAGCGGGCCCTCGGCCGTGTCGGGGGGCGGCGGTGGTCTCAGCGGACCGGGGCGCCCTGCGGCTGCGGGGCGATGCCCAGCGCCGTCGTGTACTTGGCGAGGGCGAGCTTGCCGATCGCCGGGTACGGGCCGAGCGCCTCGGCGGCGGAGCAGCCCGCCTCCTCGGTGGCCGCCGCCAGCAGACCGGGGCCGATCTCCGGACCGATCAGATACGGGGCCAGGGCCAGCTGCTGCGCGCCCGCGGAGCGCAGCTGCTCGGCGACGGAGGCGATCGAACCCTCCTGGTCCAGGGCGGCAGCCATCACCGGCACGGCCAGTCGCGCGGCCAGCAGCATGCCGGTGATCCCGGCCGCCTGCACCGCCTCCTCGCCGCCCACCGAGGCCAGGATGATGCCGTCGGCGGCGGTGGCCACGGTGAACAGCCGGGCGCGGTCGGCACGGGCCAGGCCGGCCTCGGACAGCCGCACGTGCAGCGCCTCGGCGAGCAGCGGGTGCGGGCCGAGCACGTCGGTCAGCTCGGCGGCGACCCGGCTGTCCATGACGGCCTGGCGCAGCCGGCGCAGCAGCGCGCCGTCCGGACCGGCCAGCAGCGGCACGACCACCGCGACGGGGCCGTCGGGCTCCTTGGCCTCCAGGCCGGCGGCCAGGGCCTGCTCGTAGCGGGCGGTGCGCTCCTCGGCGGTGCGGACCAGCACCGACCGGAGGGTGGGGAACTCCGCGTCGTCGCCGTCGAGGTACCCGATCCGGGCATCCAGGCCGGGAAGCTCGGAACGGGCGATGCTCACGACCTCCTCGGCGAGGCCGCGGGTGGTGGCGCTGGGCGCGCCGGGCACCGCGAGAACGAGCGCGGGCGCGTGCTCGGGAGCCACCAGCGGTTCGGGGCGGCGGTGCCGTCCGGGCTGGCGGGGTCGCGGCATTCGTACTGGCAGGCCGGACGCGGGCCCAGTGGGGGAGCTCATGGCGCCGCATGTTACTGGCTTCCTGGGCTCCCCTGTTCGGGGAGGGTGCAGGTGAGCGGTATCCGTCCGGTTTTGTCTGATGAGTTACGTACGGATCGTCAGTGATCGCGGCACTTGCCGGACAGATGTCCCGTCAGGGGGATCGGTCCCGGTCCGCGGATGTCACGTGGAGCATCGCCGGCTCGTCCGGCAGGGCGAGCCGCCCGGCGGCCAGTTCGGCCGCGATCCGCACCGCGCCGTGCAACGGGTCGCCCTCGGCGGGCACCCGCCTGGCGTGCGGCAGCCGTCGCGCCAACTCCTCGCCCAGCGGTACGAGGAGGGGGTCGCCCAGCCCGGCCAGGCCGCCGGTGAGGCAGACGCGGGGCTCGCCGTCCGGCGGGCAGACCGCGGCCGCGGAGTCGGCCATGTGGGCCGCGGCCGCGCGCAGGATCGCTGCCGCGACGGGGTCGTGCCCGGCGCAGGCGGCCACGCGGGGCGCGAAGGAGGCCAGGACGGAGGGCCGGTCGGTGCGCGGGTAGAGCAGGCCGGGCAGGTCCCGCACGGGCCCGAACTGCTCCCGCAGGCACGCCAGCAGGGGCTGTGAGCCGCCGTCCCGCCCGTCGTGGGCGCGCAGGGCCGCCTCCAGACCGGCCCGCCCGATCCAGGCGCCGCCGCCGCAGTCGCCCAGCAGATGGCCCCAGCCGTCGGCCCGCCGCCAGCCCGTCAGATCGGTGCCCACGGCGATCAGTCCCGTCCCGGCCGCGACCACCGCTCCGGGGCGCGCGCCGAGGGCGCCGGCGTAGGCGGTGACGGCGTCGGCGGCCAGCGCCACGGCGCGCACGCCCAGTTCCCGGGCCAGGGCGCCCGGCAGTTCGGCGCGCAGGGCGTCGCCAAGGGTGGCGAACCCGGCGGCGCCGACGACGGCAGCGGACAGCTCGCCGACCCCGGCGGCGGCGGCCGACGCGCGGGCCATGGGCAGCAGTTGCTCCAGCAGGTGTCCGGGGTCGATGCCCCGCGGGCCGGTGCGCACCGCGTCCCGCGACACCAGCGGCCGCGGCGCCGCCCGCCCGGGCACGGCGACGACGACACGGAGACCCGAGCCGCCGGAGTCGACGGCGAGGAGACCGGGCGGCGCGCCGGCGCCGGTCACGGCAGGCGCCAGTCCACCGGCTGTCCGCCCTGCTCGATCAGCAGGTCGTTGACCCGGCTGAACGGGCGCGAGCCGAAGAAACCGCGGTCCGCCGACATCGGCGACGGGTGGGCGGACTCCACGGCAGGCAGCCGGCCCAGCAGCGGGCGGAGGTTGCGGGCGTCGCGGCCCCACAGCACCGACACCAGCGGTTTCCCACGTGCGGCCAGCGCGCGGATCGCCTGCTCGGTGACTTCCTCCCAGCCCTTGTCACGGTGCGCGCCCGGGCGGCGCGGCGCCGTGGTCAGCGCCCTGTTGAGCAGCAGGACGCCCTGCCGCGTCCACGGCGTCAGGTCCCCGCCGGACGGCTGCGGCAGCCCCAGGTCGTCGTGCAGCTCCCGGAAGATGTTGACCAGGCTCGGCGGCAGCGGCCTCACCTCCGGTGCGACCGAGAACGACAGGCCCATCGCGTGCCCCGGGGTCGGGTAGGGGTCCTGGCCGACGATGAGGACGCGTACGTCGTCGAAGGGCTGCTGGAAGGCCCGCAGGACGTCCGGCCCGGCCGGCAGGTAGGTGCGTCCGGCGGCGATCTCCGCGCGCAGGAAGTCGCCCATCGCGGCGATCCGTCCGGCCACGGGTTCCAGGGCCTGCGCCCAGCCTGCTTCGACGATCTCGTTCAAGGGTCGTGGTGCCACGGCCGTCACCCTACTGCCGCGGAAGGTCCGGCGATCACGCGGTGACCCCACCCGTCCGAACACGACCGGAAACGACCGGAAACGGACCGCCGGCCTCCCGTCCGTGTCACCCGACGACGGCGGCCCGCACGCACAGCACGTCCGGCAGGTGGGACGCCAACTGCCGCCAGCTGTCACCGTCGTCGGCCGAGGCGAACACCTCGCCGTTGCGGTTGCCGAAGTAGACGCCCGCGGGGTCGGCGTCGTCGGTGCAGAGCGCGTCGCGCAGCACGGTCCCGTAGTGGTGCTCCTGCGGCAGTCCCGCCGACAGCGGTTCCCAGGTCTCGCCCGCGTCCGCCGTGCGGAACACCCGGCAGCGGTGCCCGGCGGGCACCCGGTCCGCGTCGGCGTTGATGGGGAAGACGTACGCCGTCCCGCCGCGGTGCGGATGGGCGGCCACCGCGAAGCCGAACGTGGACGGCAGGCCCGCGCCGATGTCGCTCCAGTGCGCGCCGGCGTCGTCGCTGCGGTACACCCCCCAGTGGTTCTGCAGGTAGAGACGGTCCGCGCTGCCCGCGTCCTGGGCGATCTTGTGCACGCACTGCCCGAACTCCGGGTCGGGATCCGGCAGGAACACCGCGGACACACCGGAGTTCGACGGCGTCCAGCTCGTGCCGCCGTCCGTGGTCCGGAACACCCCGGCGGTGGAGACGGCCACGGTCACCGCGCGCGGGTCGCGCGCGTCGGTCACCACGGTGTGCAGGCCCTCACCGCCGCCGCCCGGCACCCACCGGGAGCGCGTCGGGTGTTCCCACAGGGGGCGGACCAGCTCGAAGCTCTCGCCGCGGTCCTCGGAGCGGTACAGCGCGGCCGGTTCGGTCCCCGCGTACACCACGTCCGGTTCGGCGGCCGCGGGGTGCAGCTGCCAGACCCGCTCCAGCGACGTGCCCGTGTCCTTGGGGAACCGGACGGCGGGCCGGGCCGGTTCGCTCCAGCTGCGGCCCAGGTCGTCGGAGTGGAACACCGACGGCCCCCAGTGCGCGCTGTCGCCGCCCGCCAGCAGCCGGGGCGTGGCGCCCCGGGTGTCGATGGCGACCGAGTACACGGCCTGCGCGTTGAAGTACGGGCTGCTGTCGAACTCCCAGGCGCCGCCTCGCCGCCTTCCGAGGAACAGACCCTTTCGGGTACCCACGGCGAGCAGTACCTCGGTCATGCCGACCACCTCCGGGACGTCGTTGTCACAGGTGCTTTTCGGACACCGGTCAGTCTGCACCCCGCCACTGACAGTCACCCCCCGGAACGACGTCGCCGCAGCTCAGGGCGGTGTGGCCGGTGCGGGTGAAGATCGCTCGATTCGATGCGGGATGGGCCTGCGCGATCGGGGGGACTCGTGCGACCGTCGGCGGGAAGACTCGTGATGAGCAAGGGGGCGGCTCCTTCCGTACCGGAGAGCGTCCGGCCTGTCCATGCGCGCGTGAGGAGGATGCCGTGAGGGCGTCACGTGGTCCCAAGGTGTGGCTGTGGCGCTGGCGGCGCAACCCGCTCAAACGGCGCGCCGACACGGTCGAGGCCTGGGTGCTGCTGGGCGCCTGGCTGCTCACCGTCCTCGTCGGGACGCTGGCCGGGCTCCTCGCGTCCGGCTCGGTCGAGCACGGGCTGGCCCGCGAACGCGCCGCCCGGCACCCGTCCGTCGCCCGGGTCGTCGGCAAGGTGCCGGCGTGGCCCTCGTCGGGCAGCCGTGCCTCCCGGGCCGAACGGGTCTGGGCGAAGGTGCGCTGGACGGCCGCCGACGGCTTCGCGCACACCGGCAACGTCCGGGTCGAGCGCGGCACTGCGGCGGGTTCGGCCGTCACCGTCTGGACCGACTCCCGAGGCCGTCTCGCCGGCCGGCCGGCCGACGCCTCCGAGGCCCGTGTGCGGGCCGCTCTCGTCGGCGGCCTGGTCGGCACGGGCGCGGCCGCCGTGCCCTTCGTCGGGGGCCTCGTCCTGCGCGGCCGGCTGGAGCGGCGCCGGATGGCCGGCTGGGACGCGGAGTGGGCGCGGCTGGGCCCGCAGTGGGGCCGCACCACCGGCTGAACCGCCCATCGCCCCGCGGTTTCCCGCGGGCGGGGGCCGTCCACGGCCCGGCGCCGGGATCACGCGCCGCGACTGCCCTCAGTGGGCCGCCAGCAGGCCGGCGCAGCGTGCGAGGAGCCGTTCGTCGGTGGCGATGTCATGGCTGCCGTAGCGGCCCGCCAGTGCCGTGTGCCGCCGCCTGCCGGCGAGTTCCGCGCGCACCAGGTCGTGCAGCGGCGCCGCGGCCGGGCCCATGCCGGCCAGGAAACCGGCGATAGTGGTGCGCGTGCGCCGGTCCTCGGACCAGGCGGCCCGCAGGACGGGGAGCACCGGCTCCGGGTCCCCGGCGATGCGCCACAGGGCGCCCGCGGCCCAGGTCCGCTCCCACAGGCCCCCCGACGCCGCCAGCCGGCGCAGTTCCGGCAGGGCGGCCCGGGCGGCCGGACCGAGGCGGCCCAGTTGCTCGGCGGCCAGCCGGACGCTTCCCGGCCGCCCCTCCCGGACTTCCCGCAGCAGCACCGGCAGCACGGCGGCGGCCTCCCCCTCCGCCGCCCACAGGGCACCCGCCGCCAGGGCCGCGTGCCGGGTGTCCAGCAGCCCGCGCAGCACCGGCGCCGCCGCCCGCGCGGCCGGGCCGAACGCGTCCAGGGTCCGCAGCGCCGGGCCGACGAGGCTCTCCCGGGGGCCGAGCTCGCCCGGTGTGCCGCGCAGCAGCCGCAGGACCTCTGGCACCGCCGCCTCGTCCTTCAGGGCTCTGAGCGCCGACAGCAGGTGACCGGCGAGAGCGGGGGCGTCGGGGGAGTGCGGCGGGACCCGGCCCAGCCGGTGCCGTAACGCGGGGGCGAGGGGCGCGGCGGCCCGGCCCAGGTGGGCCACCTCGAAGCCGAGGCCGCCGGGCACGGCGGGGCCCGCCAGCAGCTGGGCGAGGACCGGCACCGCGCGCGGATCACCGGTGCGGGCCAGGGCCTTGAGCGGGGCGCCCAGCACGGCCGATCCGCGCTCCCAGCGGTGCGTCCACAGGTCGGGCCGGCCGGTCACCAGGGTGTGCAGCGCGTCGGCGGCGGGCGCGGCGAGAGCGAACAGCTCGGCCAGGACCGTCCCCGCGGCGTCTCTCAACCGGTCCTCGGGAGCCTGTAATTGGGCGCCGAGCAGGGTGACGGTCGGGCCGTAGTCGGCGCGCCACTCGCGCACCAGCCCGGCCGCCATCCACACGGCGTTGCACCGGTCCACCGGGTCGGGACAGGTCAGCTGCCCGGCGAGCAGCGCGATCCGGTCGGCCACCCGGTCGCCCAGGCCGGTGTGCAGGGTGCGCAGCAGCTGGGAGCCCTCCTCGTCCGAGGGCCGCAGTCGCCGTATCCGCCCCACCAGGGTGTCGGGGTCCGGCTGCGCGGGTGCGTCCGGGCCGCCCGAGCGGTGCGCGGAGCGTTCCCTCAGCAGCCGGACCGCGGTCGGCACCAGGTCGGCCGGGAGCCGGTCCGGGGCGGCGAGGGCCAGCCGGCCGAGCGCGGCCAGGCGCAGGCCGGGGTCGTGCGGCGGGGCGGCCAGCGCCACCAGCAGCTCCACCGCCGCCGCGGCGTGCGCGGGGTGGCGGCGGGCGAACAGGCCGAGGGCCTCGGTCAGCGCCGGCAGCACCGGCGCGTCCCGCTCGACCGCCAGCCGCTGCCGCAGCAGTGTCAGGACGCGCGGCGGATCGTCGAGGAACCGCACGACCGCCCGGGCCGCCGCCCGGCGCACGCCCGCGTCCGGGTCGGCGGCCAGCGCGACGAAGGCCCCGGCGCCCGCGCGCACCGCGTCCCGCGCCCGTGGACCACCGCCCCCGACGCTCTCCGAGCCGATGCTGACCAGCAGTTCGACGATGCCGCCGCGGTCCGGCACCTCCGGTCGGGCGGCCAGGGCGAGCAGGAACGGCACGCAGGCCAGCGTGGAGTCGTACACGTTGCCCTGGTGGTGCACCGCGCCGTACATCCCGTCGAGCGCGGTCTCCCGCTCGGCCGCCACCGCGGAGGCCAGCCCGCGCAGCAGTGCGGGCACGTCCTCCGCGCTGCCGTGGGCATGCCGCAGCGAGGCCCAGTCGACCTCGTCGATCCCCGTGAACACGTTGCCCTCCCCGAACGAGTGCCACCTGCTCGGGAGTGTGCACCACGGCACTGACAACGCACCGGAACCGGGCGGCGACTGTGTGCGATCCGTCGGCTGTCCCCGGCCACCCGGCCGGCGCGCCGGCCGGGTGGCCGCGAAGGGATCAGTTCCGGCCGGGCAGGGCCCGTTCCAGGATGGCGTCCAGTCCGGCTCCGGTGGGCAGCGTGCCGAACGCGTGCCCCCAGTCGCCGCCCAGGCGGGACGCGCAGAAGGCGTCCGCGACCGGGTGCGGGGCGTGCCGGACGAGCAGGCTGCCCTGGAGGGCCAGCGCCATCCGCTCGACCAGCCGGCGCGCTCCCGCCTGACCGGTCCCGGCCACCTCGCTGCGCAGTGCGGTCACGGCCGCGTCCAGCCGGGCGTCCGCCCCGCGCGCCAGGTCCAGTTCGCCGAAGAGGGCGTCGGCGGTGCCCGGGTCCCGGCCCAGCGCCCGCAGCACGTCCAGCGCGTTGACGTTCCCCGAGCCCTCCCAGATGGACAGCAGGGGGGCCTCCCGGTAGTGGCGCGGCATGCCCGATTCCTCGACGTAGCCGTTGCCGCCCAGGCATTCCAGCGCCTCCGCGGTGAAGGCGGGGCCGCGCTTGGTGACCCAGTACTTGCCGACGGCCGTCGCGATCCGCCGGAAGACGCGCTCCGCGGCGTCCCCGGCGGCCGCCCGGTCCGCCGCTCCGGCCAGCCGCAGCGTCAGCGTCGTCGCGGCCTCCGACTCCAGCGCGAGATCGGCCAGGACGTTGCGCATCAGCGGCTGGTCGAGCAGCCGCGCGCCGAACGCGGTGCGGTGGCGCGCGTGGTGCCCGGCCTCCACGAGCGTCTTGCGCATCAGCGTCGCCGAGGACATCACGCAGTCCAGCCGGGTGCAGTTGACCATCTCGAGGATCGTCTTCACACCCTGCCCCTCGGGGCCGACCAGCCAGGCCACGGTCCGGTCGAACTCGGGCTCGGAGGAGGCGTTGGAGCGGTTGCCGAGCTTGTCCTTCAGCCGCTGGATGCGGAAGGTGTTGCGGCTGCCGTCCGGCAGCACCCGCGGCACCAGGAAGCAGGACAGGCCGCCGGCCTGCCCCGGGGCGGACGTCCGCGCGAGCACCAGGAAGACGTCGCACATGGGCGCCGACGTGAACCACTTGTGCCCGCGCAGCGTGTACACGCCCGGCTCCGAGGTGGGCGTGGCCTCGGTGGTGTTGGTCCGGACGTCGGAGCCGCCCTGCTTCTCGGTCATGCCCATCCCGGCGAGGATCCCGGGCTTCTCGGCCGGCACCCGCAGCCCCGGCTCGTAGGCGCGGCTGGTGAGCAGGGGCTCGTAGACCTTGGCGAGGTCCGGCTGGGCGCGCAGCGCGGGGACGGCGGCGTACGTCATCGACGTCGGACAGCCGTGCCCGGCCTCGGTGTGCCCCCACACCAGCGCGCCCGCGATCCGGGCGGTGTGGGCGCCCGGCCGGCCGTCCGCCCAGGGAGCGCCCGCGAGGCCCTCGGCGACGGCGGTGCGCATCAGGTGGTGCCAGCTGGGGTGGAACTCCACCTCGTCGATCCGGTTGCCGTAGCGGTCGTGGGTGCGCAGTTCCGGCTCGTGGCGGTTGGCCAGCTCGCCCCACTCCTGGGCCTCGGCGCTGCCCGCGCGCAGCCCCAGCCGCCGGATGCCGTCCTCGGCCCACCCGGCGCCCTCCCGGCGGAGCCCTTCCAGCAGGGCGGCGTCGTCGGAGGCGTCGTAGGGCGGCAGCGGCGGGGCCTGGTTGGTGACGTCGTGCGTGACGTGGGCGGGCTGCGGCGGCTGTGTTGCGGGATGCGAGACCATGCGGCCATGTTGCACTCTTCGCGCGACCGTAGCAACGGATGCAACACGCCGTCGCCCGTACAGTACGTGCCCATGCGTATGAACGTGACGGACGGGGCCGGTGGGGCCGCCGAGGCGGGGCTGCGGCCGCTGTCCGCGCGGTCGGTCGTGCTGAGCCTGCTGCTGGGCGCGCATCCCCCGGAGCTTCCGGTGGCGGACCTCGTCCGGCTGGTCGAGCCCTTCGGAGTGGGCGGCTCCACCCTGCGGGCCGCCCTGAGCCGGATGGTGGCCGCCGGGGACCTCCGGCGCACGGCCGGTGTCTACGGCCTCAGCGACCGGCTGCTGGCCCGCCGGCGCCGGCAGGACGACGCGGTGCACCCGCGCACGCGCGCGTGGGACGGCGACTGGGAGATGCTGGTGATCACGGCGACCGGCCGGGGCCCCGCCGAACGCGCCGACCTCCGCGCCCGGCTGGCGGCGCTGCGCCTGGCGGAGCTGCGCGAAGGCGTGTGGCTGCGCCCGGCCAACCTGGCCCGGCCGCTGCCGGACGGCCTGCACCGGGTGGCGCAGGCCTTCACCGCCCGCCCCGGCGAGCTGCCGTCCGACGGCTCCGGGGCACCCGCGCACGGCAGCCCGGACGAGACCTCCCGCGACCTGGCCGCCCGTCTGTGGCCGCTGGACGCCTGGGCGGCGACCGCCCGGACGCTGCTCGCGCGCGCGGCCGGTGCGCACCGCCCGGCCGACCGCCTCACCGCCTTCGCCGCCGTGGTGCGCCACCTCGTCACCGACCCCGTCCTGCCGCCGCGGCTGCTGCCCGCCGACTGGCCGGGCGAGGCCCTGCGCGCGGCCTACGCCGGGTACCGCCGGGACCTCACCGCCGTGGTCGGACGGCGGGCGGGCGAGGGGTGAGGGCGGCGGCCGCAGGCCGCCGCCCGTGCGGGGCGACGGCCTGCGGGGCGCGGGGCGGGCTCACTTGTAGGTGATGTCCGAGGACGCGTACTTGCAGTAGGTCCCGTCGGCACCCGTGCCGTTCTTGGTCGGTTCCGCGCCGGTGCTGTTCCCGATGTACTTCTGGCACGGAACGATCTTCTTGCTGCTGTCGCCGACGATCGTGATGCCCCTCAGGGTCGCGCTGTCGCCGTAGTTGGTGTTGATGCCGACGAGCCGGCTGCCCTTGTAGGTGGCCTCGATCGTGCTGAGGTTGATCGACCGCTTGTACTGCGTCTTGCAGTTGCCGCAGGAGCGGACGAAGGTGCCGAAGTTCTGCACCGCGAAGCCGGAGACGTTGAGCGTGCCGGCGCCGTTGAACTGGAACACCTTGTCGCTGGCCTCCTTCGCGCCGCCCCCGGAGACCGTGTAGACGTTCGAGGAGGAGGAGCCGAGGAAGGTGGCCGCGTCCTCGCCGACGTCCTCCCACCAGACGTTCTGCAGGGTGCAGCTGCCCAGGCAGTGGATGCCGTCGGCGGCGGGGGAGCCGATGATGACGTTCTTCAGGACCGTGCCGGCCGCCAGTTCCAGGATCGGGCCCTGGTCCTCGTCCTGGCTGCCGGAGCCCAGGTCACCGGTGCCGTACAGGCGCTTCATCCCGTAGTCCTTGGTGCCGGAGACCGAGATGGTGGCGGAGACGGCCTGGCTGCCGGAGGCCGTGGGCCAGGTGGCGGCATTCGCCGTGGCGCCGCTAGTCATGATCATGCCAACAGTGAGGCCGAGGGCGGCGAGGGTGCCCGGCAGCGCCCGTCCCGCGCGCGTGCCGGTCCGTGCTCGTGAACTCATGTCCCGTGTGCCTTCTTCCGTGGTGAGGGGTCGGTCGGGAGGGGGGATCAGATCTTGCCGGTGCCCGCGCCGGACGTCACCGAGGCGACGACCGTCGAGGCGGCCTCGGCGGTGTAGCTGTACGGCGGGCTGGTGAAGGTGCCGACCTGGGAGATCTCCGTCGCGGCGCCGCCGAGGTCGTTGCCGCGCAGGTTGGCGTAGCCGTCCACGTCGCTGTCCCGGCTGGTGGTGACGGCGACCTGGGTGCTGCGGAAGACGTTGTTCTCCACCAGCATCTGGGCGCCCATCCGGGAGTGGACGGCCGTCTCCGCGCCGACGACGTAGTTGTCGTAGAAGTGCCCGGTGCCGAAGCGCAGGCTGGGGATGCGGGAGTTGACGTTGTCGAACCAGTTGTGGTGGTACGTCACCCGCAGGTGTCCGGTGTCCTCGCTGGAGTTGCTGTCGCTGTGGCCCACCAGCGAGCCCTTGTAGTGGTTCTTGAAGGTGTTCCAGGAGACGGTGACGTAGTCGGAGGCGTGGGTGATGTCGACCAGGCCGTCGTAGTAGTCCTTGCCGTGGTCCCGGTCCGACGACAGGGCGTTGTGGTCGAGCCACACCTTCGTCGACTGCTGCACGGTGATGGCGTCCGTGCCCTTCGCCTTGCTGATGTTCAGGTTGCGGATGACGACGTTGGAGACCTTCTTCAGCCGCAGGCCGCCGCCGGTGAACCCGGAGGACGAGCCGACGCCGAGCACCGTGGTGTTGGCTCCGACGTCGACCTGCCCGCTCAGCGGGATCAGGCCGCTGACCTTGACCACCTTGGCCGTGCTGCCGGTGACGGCCGACTTGAAGGCGCTGAGCGTGGAGACGGTGACCGCGGTGGCGCTGCCGCCGCCGGTGGTCCCGGCGCCGTAGCCGACCGGGGAGGTCTCGGCCGCGCCGGCGTTCTGGGGGAGTGCGAGCACGGCCGCGGCCGCGAGGGCGACGGTGGCGGCCGCCGTCATGGGAGAACGTGGTGTACGCATGCGGGTGCGTCCCTTCCAGTGGGGATGGAGTGGGTCATGTACATGAACGATGTACGCCATGTGGAACGCGTTGTGCAGCGAGTGGCCAACTGAGCCCGACTGGCGGGCCTGACGGTCACGCTTATGAACGGACCGTAAAGTGAAAGCGCTTTCTGGTCAACGCCTCCCGCACAGTCGTTTTCGGCCAAGGACCGGCTGCCGCGGACCGCACTCCCCGGAGTGCCGTCCTCTGGCGCCCCGCCGGAACGCGGGGCTCGCGGGCCGCCCGGTGGCGCGGGCGCCGGGCGTGGCGTCTCCTGGGGACAGGAGCCTCGCGGTCCCTGCCGGGACATCCCGCAGCGGGGCCGCGGCGGACACGGATGGCGATCTCACCGGGCGAGGAGAGTCATGGCTGAGCGGAAGTCGTCGTCGGTCCTCACGGCGCCGGTGCACGGCGCGGCGTCGGTGCTGCGCCGGGTGCCCGGCGCGGGCATGGTCGGCAGGGCCGCGGAAGGAACACTGGACAAGGTCGGTGCCATGTCACCGCGTACGCGGCGGCTGGCGGTGTACACGGGCGCCGGGGTGCTCGGCGTCGCGGGCGTCGTGGAGTGGCCCGTGGCGATGACCGGCGCCGCCGTCGCCTGGCTCACCCAGCCCAGGCCGCAGGGTCCCGCGGAGGCCGCGCGGCCCTCGCCCCCGACCGCGCCCCCGCACGCGCTGAGCGGACCCGAGGTCTCGGACGAGGCCCAGGCCGCGGACGAGGTGCGGGCGACGGACGAGGTCCTGGCCCCGGACGCGGCCCCGCCCTCGGACGAAGCCCTGCTGGAAGCCGCCACGCACGCACCGCACGCACCGCAGACGCCCGGGACGGCGGCGACGCCTGACGCGCCGGACGCGCCGGACGCGGTGAAGGCTCCGAAGGGGTCGAAGTCGAAGGACAAGAAGGAAAAGAAAGACAAGAAGGACAAGCACGGCAAGTCGTCGAAGGATGGCGTGCACGCGGGTCGCCTCGGCCCGACGGCGCGGCCCGACCGCACGTCTCTCTGAACCCCCACCACAGCCCTTCCTGACCGCACCATCTCGGAGAGGACGCCATGGCGCTCGGTCTGCTGACGGCTCCCGCCGCCGCCGTCCGGCTGCTGCCCGCGGCGCCCCGGCTGCTCGCGCGGGCCACCCCGCCGGTGATCGGGGCGGCCGCCGCAGCGGTGGCCGGGACGGCTCGTGCCGGGGTTCGCGGCGCGGACGCCGCGGCCCGGGTGGCCCGGGTCCTGCGCAACTCCCGGCCCGGCGCCGGGGCGCACTGGCGCTCCGGCGCGCGGGCCCACCTCGTGCTGCGGCCCGCCGAGCCCGAGCGGCTGCGGCAGGCGGGCGGCACCGGGCAACTGGCGCGGCGGCTGGCCGAGGCGCTGGCGGACCATCCCGACGTGCTCTTCGCGTACTGGGACGAGGGCCTGACGCGCCTGGTGGTGACCGCCACCGAGACGGAGGCGGCCGACCGGGTGGTGGAGCACGCCGCCGGCCTGGCCGAGCGCCACGGCCTGGTCCTGGCGGACGAGGAGGTCGACGAGACCACGCACCCGGCCGACCCGGCCGGCGTCCGCGCCGCCGCCGCCACGCTCGCCGCCGACCTGGCGGGCATCGGCGCCGCCCTGGCCGCGTACCACCTGCGCCTGCCGCCGTCGCCCCGGCTGGTGACGGCCGTGGTGACGCTGCTGCGGGAGAACCCCCGCTTCCGCGGCCGGCTCGGCGAACGGCTAGGCGGCTCCCGCATGGACCTCGTGCTGGCCTGCGCCAACGCGGCCGCCCACGCCGCCGGCCAGAGTCCCTCGTCGCTCGTGCTCGACGGGACGCTGCGCGCCTTCCAGCTGGCCGAGACCGTGGCCCGGGCGGCCGCCTTCGACACCGTCCACGACGCCCTGTGCGCCCCCGACCGCCCCAGCTGCCCGGCCGACGGCTCGCCGCGCCCGCCGCTGCGCGTCTCCCCGGCCCAGGAGTACGCCTCCCACGCCTCCACCGGCAGCGTGCTGGGCGCGGCGGTCACCCTGCTGGTCAAGCACAACGCGGCCGAGGCGGCGGAAGCGGTGCTCGCCGGCTCCCCGAAGGCCGCACGCTACGGACCCGCGGCCTTCCACGCCGTGCTCAGCGCCGCCCTGGCCCGCACCGGCGTCCTGGTGCGGGACCCGGACCGGCTGCGGCAGCTGGAGATGGCCGGCACCCTCGTCCTGCACCCGAGCGCGCTGTGCACCGGGGACGGCGAGGCGGACCCGTGGGCCGAGGCGGTGCTGGACGCGGCGCGCCGGGCCCGGCTGCGGGTCGTGGTGGTGGACGACCCGGCCCTGGAGGAGCTGACCGCGCTCGCCGACCAGGTGGTGGACGCCCGGCGTCCGCTGGACGACGTCGTGTACGGGCTGCGCGACGAGGGCGCCGTCGTCACGGTCGCCCGGGTGCGCTCGGCCGACGACCACGCTGTCCTGTCCGGGCTCCGGGGCAGCGACGTCGCCGTCGCCCTCACCGACCCCGGTGCCGCCGTCGTGTGGGGCGCGGACATCCTGGCCCTGCACGGCCTGCCCGACGTCTGGCGGCTGCTGAACGCCGTACCCGCCGCCCGCGGGGTGGGCAGCCGGGCGCAGACCCTGGCCCGCTCCGGTGCCGCGCTGTCCGGGCTGCTGGTGGCCGTCGGCGAGTCCCGGGGCGGCCGCGGCCGCCGGTCCCTCCTGCCGGGACTGCGGCACGCGCCCGTCGACGCGGCCGCGGCGGCCGCCCTGCTGTCCGGGGCCCGCGCCGCGCTCGGTGTGGCGGCGGCCCGTGCCCCGCATCCGCGTCCGCGTGTGCACTGGCACGAGCTGCGGCCGGAGGAGGCGCGGGAGCGGCTGGAGCACGAGACGGCCGCCGAGCCCGGCCAGTTCGAGCAGGCCGCCGCGCGCGTGCGCGGGACCGCCACCGGCATCTACCGGCACCCGCTCGCCACCCCGGCGCGGTGGGTGCTGGAACTCGGCCGGGCCACCCGCACCGAGCTGCACGATCCCCTGACCCCGGTGCTGGCCGTCGGGTCGGCGGCGTCCGCGATCCTCGGCTCCACCGTGGACGCCCTGCTCGTCGTCGGCGCCCTCGACCTGAACGCCCTGGTGGGCGGCCTCCAGCGGCTGCGCGCCGAACGGGCCATGTCCGGGCTGCTCGCCGACCAGAAGCGCAAGGCCCGCCTGGCCACCCGGGCCACCGAGGCACCGGACGGTACGCGGGCGGCCGACGGTACGCAGGCGGCGGACGGTACGCAGGCACCGGACGGCGTGCGGACCGTGGACGCCGGGCAGCTCCGGCCCGGTGACGTGATCGAACTCAAGGGTGACGACGTGGTGCCCGCCGACGCCCGCCTGATGTGGGAGGACGGTCTGGAGGTCGACGAGTCCGCGCTGACCGGGGAGTCCCTGCCGGTGGAGAAGCAGACGGACCCCACGCCGCACGCCCTGGTCGCGGACCGGCGCTGCATGGTCTTCGAGGGCACGACCGTGGTGGCCGGGCAGGCCCGGGCGGTCGTGGTGGACATCGGCGACCGCACCGAGGCCGCCCGCGCCGTCCACCTCGCCGCCCGCACGCCCCCGGCCGGCGGGGTGCAGGCCAGGCTCCAGGAACTCACCCGCAAGGCGCTGCCGCTGACGCTGGCGGGCGGTGCCACGGTGACGGGCCTGGCCCTGTTGCGCGGCACCCCCATCCGGGAGGCGGTCAGCGGCGGCGTGTCCGTGGCGGTGGCCGCCGTCCCCGAGGGCCTGCCGCTGGTGGCCACGGTCGCACAGCTCGCGGCGGCCCGGCGGCTGAGCCGCAGCGGCGTCCTGGTGCGCACCCCGCGCACCCTGGAGGCGCTGGGCCGCATGGACACCATCTGCTTCGACAAGACCGGCACCCTCACCGAGAATCGGCTGCGCGTGGTCAGGGCCTCCGACGCCGAGGGGACCGTACGGGCGGCGGGCGACGCCGGGTCCGCGGCCACCGTGCGCGCCGCCGCGCGGGCCTGTCCGCGCCCCGACGGCGGCTCCGGCCGGCCGGTGCACGCCACCGACGAGGCGGTCCTGGACGCGGCCGGCCCCGATCCGGAGTGGACGCAGCTGGAGGAGCAGGCCTTCGAGGCCGGCCGCGGCTACGCCGCCGCCGTCGGCCGGACCGGCGACGAGCCCCGCGTACTGGTGGTCAAGGGCGCCCCGGAGACCGTCCTGCCCGCCTGCCCGGGCCTGTCCGAGCACATCTGGGACGCCGCGCACACGCTGGCCGGCAACGGCCTGCGCGTCCTCGCCGTGGCCGAACGGCGCCTCGCCGACGACGAGACGGAGCCGGACGCCCTGGAGCAGCCGCTGCGCGAACTGCGCTTCACCGGCCTGCTCGCCCTGTCCGACGTGCCGCGCGAGACGTCCACCGCCCTGGTCTCTGGGCTGTACCGGGCGGGCGTACGGCCGGTCATGCTCACCGGTGACCATCCGCAGACCGCCCGGGCGATCGCCGCCGAACTGGGCTGGCCCGAGGACACCGTGGTGGTCACCGGGGACGAACTGGCCGCCGCCGACCGCTCGTCGCGGGCCCGGATGCTGCGCGACGCCGGTGTGGTCGCCCGGGTCGCGCCCGAGCAGAAGCTCCAGGTCGTCGAGGCGCTGCGGGACGCGGGCCGGGTGGTCGGCATGGTCGGCGACGGAGCCAACGACGCCGCCGCCATCCGCGCCGCCGACATCGGCGTGGGCATCAACGCCCGCGGCTCGGCGGCCGCCCGCAACGCCGCCGACATCGTCCTGACCGACGAGGACCTCACCGTCCTGATCGACGCGGTCGGCGAGGGCCGCGCCCTGTGGCACAGCGTCGCCGACGCCATCGCCATCCTGATCGGGGGCAACGCGGGCGAGGTCGGCTTCGGCATCGTGGGCACGCTGCTGTCCGGCAGGTCGCCCCTGTCCACGCGTCAGATGCTCATGGTCAACCTGTTCACCGACCTGTTCCCGTCGATGGCGGTCGCGGTGACCGAGCGGGACGGCGCGCAGCACCCGCAGAACGCGAGGGAGGCCGCGCACGCGGACGTCGGGTCACCCGAGGACGCCTCGGACGTGCTCGGCGAGCCCCTGCTGCGGCAGATCCGCCACCGCGCCCTCACCACCTGTCTGGGCGCGGTCACCGCCTGGTTGATCGGCCGCTTCACGCCGGGCACCGCCCGCCGCTCCAGCACCATGGCGCTGTGCGGGGTGGTCGGCACCCAGCTCGCCCAGACCTTGCTCGACCGCCGCGACAGCCGGCTGGTGCGGATCACCTCGCTCGGCTCCGCCGCCGCCCTCGTCGCCATGGTGCAGACGCCGGGCCTCAGCCGGGTCTTCGGCTGCACCCCGCTGGGCCCGGTCGCGTGGGCCGGTGTCGTCGCGGCGATCGCCCTGGCGCTGGCCGGCCAGCGCACGCTGCCCCGCCTGGAGGAGTCGGTCGAGCGGCTCGTCCGGCTCGCACAGCGTGAGGCGCGCGCCCGCACGGCCTGAGCCGCGCCCGACCGGTCCGTTGCTCAGTAAGGCCCCGGCCGGCCGGCGGCAGGCGCCCGGACCGGCCGGACGCACTCAGACCGAGCGGTGGTACTGCTCCGGCACCCGGATCTCGGCGCCGAGTTCGCGCGCCGCGCGCCGCGCCCACGACGGGTCGCGCAGCAGCTCCCGGCCCAGCAGCACCGCGTCGGCCTCGCCATTGGCCAGGATCTTCGCCGCCTGCCCGGTCTCGGTGATCAGTCCGACCGCGGCGACCGGCATCGGCGTCTCGGCCTTCACCCGGGCGGCGAACGGCACCTGGTAGCCCGGCCCGCCGGGGATGGTGACACCGGAGGCGTTGCCGCCGGTCGAGACGTCGAGGAGGTCGACGCCGTGGGCGTGCAGGTCGCGGGCGAGCCGGACCGTGTCGTCGGCGGTCCAGCCGCCCTCGTCCAGCCAGTCGGTCGCCGAGACGCGGAAGAACACCGGCCTGTCCTCGGGCCACACCGCCCGTACGGCGTCCACCACCTCGAGCGCGAAGCGGGCGCGGTGCTCGTAGGAGCCGCCGTAGGCGTCGGTGCGGTGGTTGGAGTGCGGGGAGAGGAACTCGTTGATCAGGTAGCCGTGCGCCCCGTGGATCTCGACGGCCTCGAAGCCGGCGGCGAGCGCCCGGCGCGCCGCGTCCGCGAACTGCCCGGTGATCTCCCGGATCTGCTCCACGGTCAGTTCCGTCGGGACCGGGTGCCGCTCGTCGAAGGCCAGCGGGCTCGGCGCGAGCGGCTGCCAGCCGTGATCCCGCGGGCCGAGCGGCGCGCCGCCCTTCCAGGGCCGGTCGGTCGACGCCTTGCGGCCGCTGTGCGCGAGCTGGACCGCGGGCACCGTGCCCTGGGCGGACAGGAAGCGGGTGATCCGGCGGAAGGCCTCCACCTGGGTGTCGTTCCACAGCCCGAGGTCGTACGGCGAGATGCGGCCCTCGGGCGAGACCGCGGTGGCCTCGACGATGATCAGGCCGGTGCCGCCGGCCGCCCGGGCCGCGTAGTGGGCGAGGTGCCAGTCGTGCGGGGCGCCGGCCGACGGACCCTCCGGGGCGGCCGAGTACTGGCACATCGGAGGCATCCAGACGCGGTTCGGGACGGTCACTCCCCGCAGGGTGAAGGGATCGAAAAGCGCGCTCACGGCGGACTCCATTCGTCACGGCACCGGTGTTCCTCTCGTACGATAGGTCTCGTAGTACGGTGGATGTCAAACTACGAAGCCAGTCGTACGACCAGTCGTACAATGAGGGCCCGGTACGAAAGGGACCGCCGTGACCGACGTGACCGCCTCTCCCGCGCCGGGCCGAGGCCTGCCGCACCCCGCCCGCGAGGACATCCGCCTGGAGGCCGTGCTGCACGCGCTCTCCGACCCCGTGCGGCTGCGGATCGTGCGGGAACTCGCCGCCGGCGCGGCGGAGTTGTCCTGCTCCTACTTCGACCTGCCGGTGACCAAGTCCACCACCACCCACCACTTCCGGGTGCTGCGGGAGAGCGGGGTGGTCCGGCAGGTCTACCGGGGCACGGCCAAGATGAACGGCCTGCGCCGGGACGACCTAGACGACCTTTTCCCGGGGCTGCTCGACAGCCTGCTCGCCGCCGCCGACCGCCAGGCCCTCCGGGTCCGGGACGGCGGCTGAACCGGCCCTCGCCGGAAGGTGGTTGAACAGCAGGTTCAGCACGATGGCGGTCAGGCAGCCCGCGCTGATCCCGCTGTTCATCACCGTCTGGAACCAGTCCGGGAACTTCGCGTACACCGTCGGCACGCCCACCGGCAGCACGCCGACCGCCACCGAGACCGCCACCACCGTGAGGTTGTGGTTGTCCGCGAAGTCCACCCGGGCCAGCGTCCGCAGCCCGCTCGCCGCGACCGTGCCGAACATCACCAGCCCGGCCCCGCCCAGCACCGGCGCCGGCACCGCCGCGACCACGGCGCCCAGCTTGGGCAGCAGGCCGAGCAGGACCAGGATGCCGCCGGCCGCGGCCACCACCCAGCGGCTGCGCACCCGGGTCATCCCGACCAGGCCCACGTTCTGCGCGTAGGCCGTGTAGGGGAAGGTGTTGAAGACCCCGCCGAGCACCGTGGACAGGCCGTCCGCGCGCAGCCCGTCGGCCAGGGGGCGCGGCTCGACCGGCCGCCCGGTCAGCTCACCGACCGCGATCAGGTCACCGGTGGTCTCGGTCATCGTCACCAGGGCCACCACCAGCATGGACACGATCGCGGACACCCGGAACTCCGGCGCCCCGAAGTGGAACGGCGTGCTGACACCCACCCAGTCCGCGTCCCCGACCCCGCCGAAGTCGGTGAAGCCGAACGGGACGGCCACCGCCAGCCCCGCCACGATGCCGGTCAGTACCGCGATCCGGCTCAGGAACGCGGGCGCGAAGCGCTGTACGGCGAGCACCACGGCCAGCACGAAGCCCGCGAGGGCCAGGTTCCGCGGCGCGCCGAAGTCCTTCGCGCCGGCGCCCCCGGCCGCCCAGTTGCCCGCCACCGGCAGCAGGGAGACGCCGATGACCAGGATCACCGTGCCGGTGACCAGGGGCGGGAAGAAGCGCAGCAACCGGCCGAAGACCGGCGCCAGCAGCATGATCGCGAGTCCGGCGACGATCACCGAGCCGTAGACCGCGGGCAGTCCGCCGCCGGTCGTGCCGATGAGGACCATCGGGGACACGGCGGCGAACGTGCAGCCCTGCATGACCGGCAGCCGGACGCCGAACCGCCAGAGGCCGACGCACTGGATCAGCGTCGCGATGCCGCACACCAGCAGGTCCGCGGTGATCAGGTAGGCCAGGTCGGCGGGCGGCAGCTTCATCGCGCCGCCGACGATCAGCGGTACGGCGACGGCGCCCGCGTACATCGCGAGCACGTGCTGCATCCCGAAGGCGGCCAGCTGCCGTACGGGCGGCACCTCGTCGACGGGGTGTATCTCTGCGGTCGTGGCCATGGGCACTCCAGGACGGCGGACGGAAAAGATCCGGACAGCACGAGACCGTAAAGGTGTTAAACAGGTTGTTGATGTCCGCAGGGTTGCCACTGTGTGTCCCGCCCACCGGCGGGATTCGCGTCCCCGCGCTGCCGTACGGCTAGGAAGGGCTCGACTCCGCCGCGGCCGAGCGGGCCGCCGCCAGCAGCGCCTCCCAGTCGCCCAGCTTGACCACACCGCGCCCGAGCCGCGCCCCCAGCTCCGCCTCGGCCCGCTCGATCGCCAGCCAGCCCGTCCACGGCACCGGATCGATGCCCTCGGCCCGCAGGACGGCGACCGGGTCGGCCGGCACCTCCCGGCCCACCAGCGCCGGGGCGTCCGCCAGCAGCGTCAGCGCGGTCTCCTTGGCGCAGGGGCGGTTGGTGCCGATGACACCGGTCGGACCGCGCTTGATCCACCCGGCCACGTACTCACCCGGCGCGCCGGCGCCGTCGCGGACGACCCGGCCCGCCTCGTTCGGCACCGTGCCGCGCTCGGCGTCGAACGGCAGCCCCTCCAGCGGCACCCCGCGGTAGCCCACCGAGCGCAGCACCAGCTCCGCCGGGACGTCCTCGTGCCGTCCGGTCCCCGTCACCCCGCCGCGGCCGTCCGGCACGGTCCGCTCGAACCGCACCGCGCCGACCCGGCCCGCCGCGGCCAGGATCTCCACGGGCCGCAGGAAGAAGCGCAGCCGGATCCGGCGCGCCGCCGTCCCGGCCGGCCGGGACGTCCAGCCGCGCAGCACCTCCACGTTGCGGCGCTGCGCCGCGGGCAGCGCCGAGGGATCGTCGAAGGCCGGGTCCAGCGCCGCCTCGGCCGGGTCGACCAGCACGTCGGTGTCCGGTAGACCGCCCAGCTCGCGCAGCTCCTTCGTGGTGAAACGGGCCTGCGAGGGGCCGCGCCGGCCCACCATGTGCACCTCGCTCACCCCGCTCGCCGCCAGGGCGTCCAGCGCCGCCTGCGGCATGTCGGTCGGGGCCAGCTCGGCCGCGCCCCGCACCAGCATCCGCGCGACGTCGACGGCCACGTTGCCCATGCCGACGACCACCGCCGACCGGGCGCCGCGCACGAAGTCGTCCCGGGCGGCGTCCGGGTGCGCGCTGTACCAGGACACGAACTCGGTCGCCGACCAGCTGCCCGGCAGCTCCTCGCCGGGGATGCCGAGGTGCCGGTCCGTCGCGGCGCCCACGCAGTACACCACCGCGTGGTACAGCTCGCGCAGCCGCGCCGGGGACACACCGCCGGGGCCGCCGACGGGGACGCCGCCGAGGAAACGCACCCGCTCGTGCTCCAGGACCGTGCGGAGGCTGCCCTGGAGGGACTTGATCTTCTCGTGGTCCGGGGCGACGCCGTAGCGCACCAGGCCGTACGGGCACGGCAGCCGGTCCAGGACGTCGACGAGCACGCCGGAGTCCGCGCCCACCAGGCTCTGGGCGGTGTAGCACCCGCTCGGACCGGACCCGACCACGGCGACACGCAGCACGGCGCAGCTCCTTACCCGAGGGATCACGGGAGATCGCAGGTGCTTTCCAGCATGGCACCGGACGGGCCCCGGCGGCAGGGGCCGGCGGAGTGACGTCCCGGCGGGGCCGGCGGGCGCTACCCGGGCGGTTCCCGCGTGGCGAAGAAGCGGGACAGGTCCCGTTCGCACGACGCGGCGTCCGGCCGGCTCTCCGGCGGCGTGCCCAGCTCCCAGTCGAGCCGGTACCACTTGAACAGCTCCGCCCGCAGCACCGCGACCGGCATCGGGGCGCCCGGCACCACCGCCGCGTACACTGCCCCCATCAGCAGCGAGCGCAGCACCGGGTAGTCGGCCGGCACGTCCGTGGAGCCGTACCGGGCGACCGTCTGGCTGAGCAGTTCGCTCAGCCGGCGCTGTTCGGGGCACTGCAGGAAGCCTTCGCCGTGCAGCAGTCCGGCCATGTGCTGCCGCATGAGCACGGGCCGGTCGTAGGCCAGGCCCAGGACCGCGTCGATGGCCCGGGCGAGCAGCTCGCGGCCGTCGTCGGTGTGCGGCTCCCGCTCCAGCGCCTCCTCCAGCGTGCGGTGCATCAGCCGGTGCACGGCGGACTGCACCAGCTGGCGCTTGCCGGGGAAGTAGTACGAGACCAGCCCCCGTGCGGAACCGGCGCGGTCCGCGATGTCGCCCAAGGTGGTGGCCTCGAAACCGTGCTCGTCGACCAGCTCGACCGCGGCCTGCAGCAGCCGCTCCCGGGAACGCCGCCGCAACTCTTCATTGACCGAGGCGCTGCGCGGGGACATGCTGTAACTCCTGCGTTGACTGGCTGCCAGCCAACTATACTCAGCGCAGCGGGTACGGCTCCTACGGAGCCGCACAGAGCTGCCGTCCGTCTGGGGCGACACGGGGGATCGTCTCAGGCGGACGGCTCATGCGCGTGCCCGGCCGCGGCGGATGCCCCGCCGCCTTCGCCCGGCGCCCCACCCGGACCGCCCGCGCGCGGCAGGCCCAGCAGTTCCAGCACCGGCAGCAGCCCGTGCGGCCGCTCGGCCACCGGCAGGTGGTCGACGAAGTGCACCCGGCAGCCCAGCGCCGCCGCGCCCCCGTCGGCGCGCCGGTCGTCCCCGACCATCAGCGCCTCGCCCGGCGCCGTGCCGAGCGCCTCGCAGGCCACCCCGAACAGCCGGGGGTCCGGCTTCTGCACCCCGTGTTCGTACGACAGCACGTACGCGTCCACGTAGGGATCGAGACCGTGCTCGCGGAACACCGGGCGCGGGTCCCAGCCGATGTTGCTGACGACGGCCACCTTGACGCCGTGCGCGCGCAGGGTGCGCAGCACCTCGGCGGCGTCCGGGTACGGGGACCAGGCGGCGGGGAGCATGTGCCGCTCGTACAGCGCGTCGTGGAGGGCCGGGTCGGGCAGCGGCACCTGCCGGGACAGGCCGGTGTAGGCGGCCCGGTGCAGCTCCGCGCTCTCGTCCCTGACCGCCCACACACCGGCGAGGTCCGCGGGCACCGCGGCCGGTGCGGCCCCGCCCGGCAGCGCCCCGGCCGCCTCCAGCGCCGCCGCTGCCGCCGCCAGTTCCGGCTCGGGCAGCGTGTGCCCCGCCCCGGCCAGGACGGCCCGCAGCCAGGGCTCGGCGGACTCGATGCGGAAGAGGGTCCCGGAGAAGTCGAACAGCACGGCGGTCATGCGCCGGACCCTACCGGGGCCGTCGCGCGGCGCGACGCGCGGACCGGCGGCGCGGGGGGACCCGTGCGGCGCGTTGACGTCACCGCGCGCCGGTGCCCGTCCCGTCGTCCCGGGGCCACTCGTGGACCGACACGGCCACCGCCACCAGCAGCGCGCCGAGCAGCCAGCCGCCGACCACGTCCGAGGCCCAGTGCACCCCCAGCCACACCCGGGTCAGACCCGCACCGAACACCGAGACCACCGCCACGGCGAGCGCCGTACGCCGAAGGGCGCGGCCGGCGCCGAAGTGGCGCAGCAGCCACAGCAGCAGGCCGCAGACGACGGTGGCGGTCATGGCGTGGCCCGAGGGGAAGGCCGCGTAGCGGGCCGAGTCGACCGGGACGGGCCACACCGGGCGGGGGCGGTCGACGACCGCCTTGATCGCCTGCTGCGCCACCGCCGCCAGCGCGCAGGCCAGCGCCAGCCACGCCGCCGTCCACCACGCCGACCGGCGCCACACCAGCCACACCGCGGCGGCGGCGCACAGCAGACGCATCGTCAACGGGTCCCAGACCCAGTCGCTCAGGACGCGCAGGACGTGGGTGACGCCGGGGTCGCGGACGGCCCAGCGGTGGGTGGCGCGGGCGACGGAGCCGTCGAGCGCGGCCAGCGGATGCCAGGCGGTCGCGACGAGGGTCAGCAGCAGGGCCGAACACCCGGCGAGGGCGGCCGCGGCGAGGAGCGCGGTGCGCGGGACCGAGGGACGGGGCGGCGGGCGGATGGGACGGCGGTGCATTCCGCGATCCTCGCCCAGACGGAGGCCGCGGGGCGTCCGGCGGGCGGCTGGTCAGCCGAGGGCGCGCAGGCCCGCAACGACGGCCACCAGCACCGGGACGGCCGGCACCAGCGCCGCGGCCGCCGTCAGACGCAGACGGTGCGGCACGGTGAGCCGGTCCGGGGGCGCCAGCAGCCGGTGCACGCGCTGCGGGAGCTGTGCCTGGGCGGCCGCACCCGGGCCGAACACGCCGCGGTCCTCGTTCAGTTCCACCAGCGCCAGCGCGGTGGTGCGCCGGCCGAAGCGCCGGGAGGCCATGTCGTCGGCGGCCAGTTCGACCAGCCGGTGCATCTCGCCGCGGAACGCGGCGAACACCGGCACCCGCGGGAATCCGTCCGCCAGCGCGGCCGAACAGTGCAGCAGCCAGTCGTGCCGCGCCCGGGCGTGTCCCTGCTCATGGGCGAGGACGGCGTCCAGCTGACGCCCCTTGAGCCGCCGCATGGCCGCCGTGGTGACGACCAGCCGGGGCGCCGCCCCGGACAGCCACCAGGCGTGGGCGCGCTCGCCCTCCAGCACCACCGGCCGGTCGTGCGCGGATTCCTCGCCCGGCAGCAGCGGAGCGCGCCCCAGCAGGTCGGTGCGCCGCCGGCGCCGCCCGCTCCGCGCCCGTACGACCTCGCGCACCAGCATCACCAGGCTCCACAGCCCGGCGCAGGCGAGGATCACCGCGGTGACCGCCGCCCAGGGCGCGGCCGGGCCGAGGTGGGCGCCGCCGGCCGCGCGGCCGGTCCCCAGGGCCCGCCCGTGTCCCGCCCGCCAGGCGGCGGCCCCGCTGAGCGCCATCGACAGGGCGCAGCACAGCAGGACGGCGGCCACCACGCACTGCCACACCCACAGCGCGACCACCGGCTCGCGGTCCGGCCAGTCGGCCCGGGCGAGCAGCCGCGGGGCGACGACGGCGGTCAGCGCGCCGAGCAGCAACAGGGCCACGGGGACCATCATGTCCCGCACCCTATGAGCGCGGGGCCGCTCACCGGTACGGTCCGCCGGGGCAAAGTGACGCAGGCAACGCCCGCGCGCGGCGACCGCTCGGCGTGGCCGGGCCGCGGGGTCACCGGGTCACAGGGCCAACAGCATCGCCACCATGCCGATCCCCATGGACAGCCGGCAGGCCCGCGCCAGTTCGGGCCGGTCGCCCCACCGGGCGGTCCCCGGTCCGCCCGCCGTGCCCCCCGGCCCGTCCGCCGCGGCGACCGGGACCAGGCGGGCGCCGGTCACCAGGACGTAGCCGGTGAAGTACAGCAGCAGCGCCCCGTTCACCAGCGGTACCCCGGAGCCGTCGTGCGCGTGGTGACCGGCGGGGGAGGCGGCCATCACGACGGCCATGTAGACCATCGACGACGTCCCCACCAGATGGTGCAGATGGTGCCCGCCGCCCGGCGCGGTCCACAGGGCGCGCAGCCCGGCCGCCCCGAACACGGCCGCGTACAGCGGCCACGTCCACGGCGGCGGGGTGAACACCGCGGCGGGCACCGCCATCGCGGCCATGCCGAACCCCATCAGCGCCTCGCCGCCCGCGGCGCGCCGCTGCTCCGTCACGTCGCTGCGCATCCGCAGCAGGCAGTAGGCCCCGGTCGCCGCGCACAACGCCATCAGCAGCCAGCCGGTCGAAGCCGGTCCGTGCACGCGCGCCTCCCCCTATCGACGGTCGGTCGAGGGTTGCGATGCCCGCGGCGGTCGGCGCGCACGCGGGCGCAAGGATGTACACGGGGTGCATCGGGGGGAGCGCGGTGGGTGAACGGGCGTGAGGGCATCGCCCGGTGGGCAAAGCGCTTCACGAGTGGTTTACCAGTGAAGCATGTGCTAGATTTCCGTTATGAGCAGTGCGACCCGCTTCCGTCTGCCCCTTCTGGGTGCCCTCCGCCTCGGCCGTCCCTCCGACATCTGGTTCAAGCCCGCGCTCAGCGTGGTCGCCTCGGTCGCCCCGCCCAATCTGCTCCTGCTGGCCCTGGGCCGCCTCGACCTCGTCATGTACACGATGGCCGGGTCGCTGTGCGCGCTCTACGGCCACAACCGCCCCTACGCCGCCCGGGCCCGCGTCCTGGTGTGGGTCGTGCTCGGCATGGTCGGCGGACTGGGCCTCGCGCTGGTCACCGCCTCGCTCACCCACGACGCCGTCGTGCTGGTCACCGTCGGCGCCCTGATGGCCGCCGCGCAGAAGACGGTGTGCGACGCCACCCGCATCGGGCCGCCCGGCAACATCGTCCTCACCTTCATCGGCTCCGCCTCCCTCTTCGCGCCGCAGACCCTCGGCCAGGTCCCCGGACACCTCGCTCTGGCCCTCGCGGCCGGCGCCTGGGCCTGGGTGGTCGCCATGGCGCCCGGGCTGCTGCGCCCGCACGGGCCGGAACGGCGCGCCACCGCACAGGCCCTGAACGCCGCCGCCGCGTACGCCGCCACGCGCGGGACCGGCGACGGGCACACCGCCGCCCGCGCCGCCGCGGGCGGCGCCGTCCACGCGGCCTGGCAGTCCCTGCTGGCGGCCGGCGCCCGCCCCGACCGCACCCGCCGCGCCCTCGAACGGCTCCTGGTCCGCGCCGAGGTGGCGCTCGCGGCCCCCGCCGACAGCGACCCGGAGCGGTTGCGCGCCTGGGCCCGCGACCTGCGCGGCACCGGACGCGTGCCGGAGGCCGGCGCCTCGCGCGCGGACGCCGACGAACTGCGCGGCGTGGACGCCGAACTCGCCTTCCCGCGCCGCCCCTGGTGGCGCCGCCCCGGCCCGCTCGCCCCCCTCGCCGCCCGCACCGCGATCGGCTGCGCCCTCGCCGGCTACGCCTCCCTCGCGCTCGGCGTGGGCCGCCCCTACTGGGCCCTGGTCACCGCCGCCTCCCTCTACCAGGCCAACATCACCCTCACCTGGAGCCGGGCCGTGCAGCGCGTCGTCGGCAACCTGCTCGGCGTCCTGGTCTTCGCCGCCGTCGTCCCGCTCGCCCGGCTGCACCCGGCGCTGCCGGTCCTCGCCTGCGTGGCCTTCAACTTCGGCGCCGAGGCGCTGATCGCCCGCAACTACTGGCTCGGCAGCGTCTGCGTCACCCCGATGGCGCTGCTCGTCACCGAGTTCGCCCGCACCCAGGACTCCGGCCGGCTGATCACCGAGCGCGTACTGGACACCCTGGTCGGCGCGCTGGTCGGCTTCGTCGCCGCCGTCGTCGTCACCGACCGGCGCGCCGGCGACCGCGTGGAACGGGCGCTGACCGCACTGGAGCGCACCCGCGAGGACACCGCCCGCCTGCTCGCCGGGGACCGGCCCGGGCCCGGCGCCCTGGACGCCGCCCGGCACCGGCTCGCCGCCGCCCTGGTCGACCTGCGGGCCACGGCCGACGCCGCGTCAGGTGAGTGGTGGCAGCGTGCCTGGCCCCAGGAGCGGGTCGTGCTCGCCGAGCAGTCCGCACACCGTACGCTCGCCGCGACGGTACGAGCCCGGGGGCGGACCCCTCTGGACCAGGACGCGGACAGGACATCGGAGGGCGCACGGCCATGACGCCGAGGAACGAACGACCGCCGGCCGGAGGGGACCCGGAGGCGGCGGCGCGGTCGCGCACCGAGGCGGAGGGACGCCTCCCGGCCGGCGGCGGCCCGGCCGGGAAGGACACCGTCGCCGCCGTGGTCCGGCAGTGGCGGGCCGTGCACCCCCAGCTGAACACCGGCCCCATGGAGGTCATCGGCCGCATCAACCGCTGCGCCGCCCTCCTGCAACAGGCCGAGGACGCCCCGCTGCGCCGGGCCGGGCTGAGCCGCCCCGAGTTCGACCTGCTCGGCGCGCTGCGCCGCACCGGCCACGAGCTGACCCCGAGCGAGCTGGCGCGGGAGACCTTCTCCTCCGGGGCCGCCGTCACCAAGCGGCTCAAGCAGCTGACCGAGCGCGGTCTGGTGGAGCGGCGCGGCGACACCCGGGACCGCAGGGTCGCCCACGTCCGCCTCACCGACACCGGACGCGACCTCGTCGACGGCATCCTGCCCGAGCAGCTCGCCTACGAGACGGCCGTGCTGTCCGTCCTGGCCCCCGAGGGCCAGGGCGAACTGGCCTCGCTCCTGGCCGACCTGCTCGGCCGGCTGGAGGGACAGCTGGGCGCCCTGCGCGCCTGAGCGGGCCCGGCCTCAGCCCTCGTCGCCCGCCCGGTACACACCGAAGGCCGCACCCTGCGGATCGCGCAGGACCGCGGTGCGCGGGCCGTGCGGCACCGAGGTGGGCTCGATGAAGACGCTCCCGCCCGCCCGTACCGCCGCGTCCGCGATCGCGTCCACGTCGGCCACGGCGAAGTACGGCAGCCAGTGCGCGGGCACCTCGGGCGCGTACCGCCCGCCGAGTTCCGTCATGCCGCCGAAGTCCGCGCCGTCGACGCCCCACTGCGTGTACCACTCGGAGGCGTTCACGCTCCAGCCGAACACCGCCGGGTAGAAGTCCCGGGCCCCGTCGGGCTGCCGGGTCGCCAGCTCCACCCAGCCCAGCGACCCGGGCGCGTTGAACAGCCCGGCGCCCCGGAAGGCCCGCGCCTGCCACAGCTGGAAGGCGGCACCGGCCGTGTCCGCGGCGACGGCGAAGCGGCCCGCGTCGAAGACGTCCGTGGGGGCGAGCAGCACGGTGCCGCCCGCCTCCCGAACGCGCCGTACCGCCTCGTCGGCGTCCGGGACAGCGAAGGACACGTTCCAGGCGACGGGCTGGCTCTCCTGGTACAGCGGGCTGAGCGCGGCGACCGGCGCGTCCCCGAGGTGCGCCACCGTGTAGCCGCCCGCCTCCGGCCGCGGGTCCCGCTCGGGGCGCCAGCCGAACAGGTCCGCGTAGAACCGTCCCGCGCCGTCCAGGTCACTGGTCCCCAGCTCCGTCCAGCAGGGACCGCCGGTCACCGGCTCGTCGAGTCGCATGGCAACACCCTTCCGGCCCCGGCCGGGCGTCGCCCGCCGACGCGGCGGTCCAGGACCCCCTGGCACGCTAGCCGCCGCCTCGCACGGCGGCCGTCGCAGGCCCCCGTACCCGGCCCGGTGACCGGCTCCCGCCAGGGGGTTTCCGGTCACCGGCCCCGGTCACAGGTACGGGCGGGTGATCAGCTCGATGGCGTGGCCGGAGGGGTCCTTGAAGTACACCCCGCGGCCGCCGTGCTCGTCGTTGGTCTCGCCCGGGCGCCGCATCTGCGGATCGGCCCAGTGCTCGATGCCGTGATCGCACAGTCGCCGGTACGCCCGGTCGAACAGGTCGTCGTCGACCAGGAACGCGTAGTGCTGCATCTGGATCTCCACCGGCGGCTCGGCGAACTGGAGCAGCACGCCGTCGGTGAGCCGGATGTTGGTGAAGGGGCCCCAGGACGGCGCCGGGGGAACTTCCAGCAGTTCGCGGAAGAACCGGGCGGATTCCTCGCGGTCCCGGGAGGCGATGATGGTGTGGTTGAAGGTGGCTGTCATGCGGTGGACCTCACTGCGGTTCGGCACGGAAGGGACGCGTCGTGGTGCACGACCACGGGGAGGTCCGCGTGCCGGAGGCGGGCGGCGCCCGCGCCGCCCGCTCAGTCCACCACCGGGTCGCCGATCCGTGTGTGGCGTCGTCGCGCCGGTCCGGTGTTCACGCCGGAACCGTAGGCGATCAGGCCCCGGTACCACAACCACCGCGTCCCGGCCGGTCGGGCGCCCGCGCCCAACTGGTTCCGCGTGGGCAGGTCCTAGATCCCCGGCCGGTGGCGCAGCGGATGGTCCGCGGGGATCTCGACGAGGACGATCGGGGTGCCGTCGGGGTCAGCGATCCACATCTCGATCAGGCCCCACGGCTCGCGCACCGGCGGCCGGACGATCTCGACGCCCTTGGCCAGCAGCTCCTCCTGGGCGGCCGCCGCGTCCTGGACCTGGAGCCACAGCCGCACGGCCGGGGACGGCGGCGTCGCGGACCGCCCGGAGACCTCGAGGAAGCCGCCGCCGAGGAAGTACACGGTCCCGCGCTCGGGGCCGGTGCCGAACTCGCGGTGGACGGCGAGGCCGAGCTGCTCGCCGTAGAAGACGCGGGACCGCTCGGGGTCGGCGGGCTGGAGGAGGATCCGGCTGCTCAGTACATGCACCATGCACCCGGAGACTACTGGCAGGGTTACCCTTCGTCCTGGTTCAGCCGCGCCCCCGATCGGAGATCCGCCCCATGGACACCGCCGCCGCCACCGGACTCACCTTCCGCGACGCCACCGACGCCGACGTGGACGCGCTGGTCGCGTTGATCGAGTCGGCCTACCGGGGAGACGCCAGCCGGGCCGGCTGGACCACCGAGGCGGACATCCTCCAGGGGCAGCGGACCGATCCGGAGGGCGTACTCGCGGTGATCACGTCGCCCGACAGCCGGCTGCTGGTCGTCGAGCGGGACGGCCGCCCGGTGGCCTGCTGCCAGCTGGAGCACCGCGGCGGCCACGCCTACTTCGGCATGTTCGCGGTCAGTCCCGACCGGCAGGGCGGAGGTCTGGGCCGGATCGTGCTCACGGAGGCCGAGCGGCGGGCCCGCGAGACCTGGGGCGTCACCGAGATGCACATGACCGTGATATCGGTGCGCGAGGAGCTGATCGCCTGGTACGAGCGCCGCGGCTACCGCCGTACGGGACGGATGACGCCCTTCCCGTACGGCGACGAGCGCTTCGGCGTCCCGCAACGTGCCGACCTGGAGTTCGAGCTGCTGGTCAAGCCGCTGGTGTGAGGCCCGCGCGGTGGGCCGGGCGCCGGGTCACGCGGTGAAGCGGCCCGTGCGCTTGATCTCCGGGTAGTCGGTCGTCGCGCCGTCGAGCCCGAGCGCCCGGACCAGCCGCAGCTGGTCCTGGGTGTTGACCACCCAGCCGATGACCTTCAGATCGGCCTTGCGGGCGTGCTCGACGACCTCCAGGGTCAGCCGCCGGATGTTGAGGCAGAGGGTCGCCGCGCCCACGTCCCGCGCGCGCTCCACCACGTCCGCGCCGAACCGGCTGGCCACCAGCGCGGTGCGCACCCCGGGCACCAGCCGGGTGATCTCGGCGAGGGCCTCGTCGTGGAAGGACGACACCTCCACCCGGGGGACGAGGTCCCGGCGCCGGATGACCTCGGCCAGCGCCCGGGCGGCCGCGACGTCCTTGATCTCGGCCTGCAGCGGCGACTTCACCGCGTCCAGGACCTCCTCGAAGACCGGGACGCGCTCGCCCCGGCCCGCGTCGAGGGCGCGCAGTTCGCCGAGGGTCAGTTCGGCAATCGGACCGGTGCCGTCGGTCGTCCGGTCCACCTCCGCGTCGTGCATGACGACGAGCGCGCCGTCCTTGCTCAGGTGCAGATCCAGTTCGATCAGGTCGAGGCCGGCCTGCTGGGCGGCGACGAAGGAGCGGAGGGTGTTCTCGGGCTCGACGCCCATGACACCGCGGTGACCGATGGTAAGGAAGTTCAAGGTTCAACTCGCTTCCGTCGACGGCGGCTCGGCGCGCGCGGACCCGACGGGGACGCCGTCGTCCACGCAGCAGGCTCGCAGCCTAATGGCCGGGTCCGGCGATGAACCCGCGCGTACACGCGCGATTGGAGTGACGCGCGGGCGGGCGCGGGCCCGTGCCCGCCCCGGCGGTCACCCGCAGGTGGGCGAGTCTCCCCGGCGTTGACTCGGCCGGACGCGATCGGCCGCCGGACCGCACCCGGCCCTGGGCGCCGGCCCCCGTCGGTTGGTGCCGACCCCCGAATGCGGCCGAAGTGAGCGCCGTCACGGTTTACCGCAGGAAAAACATCGGTAACGATGCGGACAGGCAGGATAATTTGCGGAGTCCCCTCTTGCTGGCTGAAAGCACCTGTGCGTACGGTGTCCTCAGATGAGCTTCGCCCGTGGAGGATGGGACATGACGGAAATTCTTGTGCAGGTGGGTCCGGAGGCGCAGGTTCCTCCTGCGGCCAGGGTGATCGAGCACCCGGCGTGGCCCGTGCTCAAGGATGCGGTGGAGCGGATCCGGCCATGGCAGTCCAAGGACGGCTCCATAGACCTCGAGGCCGACGGCGCTCCCGCCCGCGCCGACGCCGAGGCGGCCGTCGCCCGTGTGGTCGAGGCGGTCGGGCAGCTGTCCCCGCTCCTGCCGCACGACGCCGACTACCACCGGGCGCTCGTGCGGGACCTGCGCCGCTGGGCCGACGGCGGCTTCGAGGTGCCGGACTTCCTGGACTCGCTGCTGGCCTTCCAGCCCGCCGCGCACCGCGCCGACGGTCTCCAGCACCTGGTCGTCTTCCCCATGTACACCCAGAACGGCAACCCCGACCGCAACCTCGAAGCGGTCGTGCTGCGCATGGTCTGGCCGGACTGGCTGGCCGAGCTGGAGCGCACCCGGTACGACAACCCGCTGTTCTGCGGGATCACCTTCGAGGACTTCACCGCCGGGTACGACACCAACTCCGCCGTGCTGTTCCCGGAGACCATCGCCGTGCGCGAGGCGCCGGAACGATTCTCCTGGGGCGGCATCTTCTGCGACCGCGAGGCCGCCCGCTTCCGCCGGGTCACCGACGCGGCCGTCGGCATCCTGGGCCTGGAGCTGCCCGAGGACATCGCCGCCATGGTCCACGACCAGAAGCGCTGTGAAGAGGCGTTCGTGCTGTGGGACATGATCCACGACCGCACCCACAGCCACGGCGACCTGCCGTTCGACCCCTTCATGATCAAGCAGCGCCAGCCGTTCTGGATGTACGGCCTGGAGGAGCTGCGCTGCGACCTCACCGCCTTCCGCGAGGCCGTGAAGCTCCAGGCGGACGGTGTCCCGCAGGCCCGTGACGTGCAGTACGCGGTGCTGTTCGACCGCATGTTCCGCTTCCCGGTCACCGGTGAGCGCGTGCGCAACTACGACGGCCTCGGCGGCCAGCTGCTCTTCGCCTACCTGCACAAGCACGACGTGGTCCGGTGGACGGACAACCGGCTCTCCATCGACTGGGAGCGCGCCCCGCAGGTCACCAACCAGCTGTGCGCCGAGATCGAGAAGCTCTACAAGGACGGCATCGACCGCCCCAAGCTGGTGCACTGGTTCGCCGGCTACGAGCTGGTCGCCACCTACCTCGCGCCGCACCCGGGCTCCAAGTGGGCCAAGGGCCCCGACGCCCTCGACCTGACCCAGCCGCCGCGCAAGCTGGTGGACGACGTGCTGGCGGACGAGTTTCCGCTCAGCATGTTCTTTGAGGCCCTGTCCAAGAAGCTGAAGAACGTCATCGCCTCCACCAAGGGCATCACCGCGGACAGCGCCGAGCGGATCGCCGCGTGAGCGACCGCGTCCACAACTCGGCTGCAGAGGGGAAGATCATGGGGAACGGGGCTCTCAGCGGTGCGGTGATCGCGGTCGCCGGCGCCGGCGGACCCGCGGGGCGGGCGGCACTGATCCGGCTGGCCGAGGCCGGCGCGACCGTCGTCGGGGCGGACAACGACCCGCAGCGGCTGTCCGAGGCCGTGGACGCGGCCCGGTACGCCTCCGGCGGCGCCGCCGTCACCGGCGACACGGTGGACCTGCTGGACCTGGGCTCGACCCGCGACTGGGCCACGCACATCGAGAAGGACTTCGGCCGGGTCGACGGTCTGGTGCACCTGGTCGGCGGCTGGCGCGGCAGCGAGACCTTCACCAAGACCAGCCTCGACGACTGGGACTTCCTGGAGCTGCTGCTCGTACGCACCGTGCAGCACACCTCCCTCGCCTTCCACGAAGCCCTCCAGCGCAGCGAGCGCGGCCGGTACGTCCTGATCAGCGCCGCCGGCGCAAGCCGGCCCACCGCCGGCAACGCCGCCTACTCCGCCGCCAAGGCCGCGGCCGAGGCGTGGACGCTCGCCATGGCCGACTTCTTCCGCAAGGCCGGGGGCCCCGACGGGCCCACGTCCGCGGCTGCCATCCTGGTGGTCAAGGCGCTGGTGCACGACGCGATGCGCGCCGAACGCCCCAACGCGAAGTTCGCGGGCTTCACGGACGTCGAGGACCTGGCCGAGGCCATCGAGGGCGTCTGGGACAAGCCCGCCGCCGAAGTGAACGGAAACCGTCTGTGGCTGACCGAGAAGCCGTGAACCCTCCCAGGACCGACGCGCGTCGTCATCACGACCCCGAGGTCCGCGGTTTCGCCAGTGACAACTACGCCGGTGCCCACCCGGAGGTGCTGGCCGCCCTGGCCCTGGCCAACGGCGGCCACCAGGTGGCGTACGGCGAGGACGAGTACACCGAGAACCTGCAGCGGATCATCCGCAGCCACTTCGGCTCCACGGCCGAGGCGTTCCCGGTGTTCAACGGCACCGGCGCGAACGTCGTCGCGCTCCAGGCGGTCACCGACCGCTGGGGCGCGGTGATCTGCGCCGAGAGCGCGCACATCAACGTCGACGAGGGCGGGGCGCCCGAGCGGGTCGGCGGGCTGAAGCTGCTCACCGTGCCCACGCCCGACGGCAAGCTCACCCCCGACCTGATCGACCGGCAGGCGTACGGCTGGGAGGACGAGCACCGCGCCATGCCGCAGGTCGTCTCCCTCACCCAGAGCACCGAGCTGGGCACGCTGTACACGCCCGACGAGATCCGCGCGATCTGCGAGCACGCCCACGCGCACGGCATGCGGGTGCACCTGGACGGCTCCCGGATAGCCAACGCGGCCGCCTCGCTGGACGTGCCGATGCGGACGTTCACCAACGCGGCCGGCGTCGACCTGCTCTCCCTCGGCGGGACGAAGAACGGCGCCCTGTACGGCGAGGCGGTCGTGGTCCTCAACCCCGACGCCGTGCGCCGCATGAAGCACCTGCGCAAGCTGTCCATGCAGCTCGCCTCGAAGATGCGGTTCGTGTCGGTGCAACTGGAGGCGCTGCTCGCCAAGGACCTGTGGCTGCGCAACGCCCGCCACGCCAACGCGATGGCCCAGCGCCTCGCGGAGGGCGTGCGGGCGGTGGACGGGGTGGAGATCCTCTACCCGGTGCAGGCCAACGGCGTCTTCGCCAAGCTCCCGAACGAGGTGAGCGAGCGGCTGCAGAAGCGGTTCCGGTTCTACTTCTGGGACGAGAAGGCCGGGAGCGTGCGCTGGATGTGCTCCTTCGACACGACGGAGGACGACGTGGACGCCTTCCTGGGGGCACTGAAGGAGGAGATGGCCCGCTAGGACCCGGGTGCGCACCTCTCATCTGATGCATAGATATGCGGTCGCCTGAAAAGTCATTGACTCTCGGGTGATCGCGTTTCTATGCTCTGCGGCCATGGAGCTGATCCAGGAAACCGCCGACCTGTCCGCCTATCTGGCCGCCGACGAGGTCATCGACCACGACCACCCGGTGGTGCGGCGCACCGCCGCCCGGCTGGCCGGGGAGGTGTCCGACTCGTATGAGTATGCGCGCGCGGCCTACACGTTCGTACGGGACGCGATCCCCCACTCGCAGGACTCCGGGGACCTGCGCGTCACCTGGCGCGCCTCCGACGTGCTCGAGCGGCGCACCGGCATCTGCCACGCCAAGGCGCACGCGTTCGCCGCGCTGCTGCGCGCGGAGGACATCCCGGCGGCGCTGTGCTACCAGCGGCTGACGCACGACGACGGCTGCGGACATGTCCTGCACGGGCTGGTGGCGGTGCGGTTCAAGGGCGCGTGGCACCGCCAGGACGTGCGGGGCAACAAGCCCGGCGTCGATGCCCGGTTCTCGCTGAGCGGTGAGCGGCTGGCCTGGATCCCGGACCGGGGAGCCGGCGAGGTGGACTACCCGGCCCTGTACGCCGCGCCGCACGGGGGCGTGCTCGCCGCCCTGAAGGCGGCGCCGGACCGGGCGTCCCTGTGGAAGGCGCTCCCCGCCGCGCTCTGAGCACGCTCCGGCGCGGACACGGGCCCACGGGCCCACAGCGCTGTGCCGGTGGGCCCGGGCCGCCCGAAGCGCCGCGTCAGTGGGCCTCGGCCGCGCGCAGCTGCTCCTGGGTGGGGGCCGAGCCGCCGAGGTGGGCCGGCAGCCACCAGGTGTCCTCGGCGCCCTTGGGGCGGGCGGGGTAGGCGCGCTGGGCGGCGTCGAGAAGCTCCCCGACGCGCTCGCGCAGCCGGCGGGTGATGGCGCCCGCGTACTGGTCACGGGGCGCCTCGACCGGCTCGCCGACCCGCATGGTGATCGGGATGTGGCTGCGCCGGAAGTTGCGCGGCTGTCCCTTGGTCCACAGGCGCTGCGTGCCCCACAGCGCCATGGGGACGAGCGGGACGCCGGCCTCCTGGGCCAGCCGGGCCGCGCCGGACTTGAAGCTCTTGAGGGTGAAGGACTGCGAGATCGTGGCCTCGGGGAAGACCCCGATGACCTCACCCGAGCGCAGCGAGTCCAGCGCGTGGGCGTAGGCGGTCTCACCCTGCTGGCGGTCCACCGGGATGTGCTTCATCCCGCGCATCAGCGGCCCCGACACCTTGTGGCGGAAGACGGCCTCCTTCGCCATGAAGCGCACCAGGCGCTTCTGCGGCAGCGCCGCCAGGCCGTTGAAGACGAAGTCCAGGTAGCTGATGTGGTTGCTCACCAGCACGGCGCCGCCCGTGCGCGGGATGTTCTGCGAACCCTGGCAATCGATCTTCAGGTCCCAGACCTTGAACAAGGTCCTGGCGAAACCGATGACGGGACGGTAGACCAGCTCTGCCATGGGCGGCGTGGACCCTTTCTGCTCTGCCTGGAAAAGGGATCCCGGCGGGAAGTTACGGAGCCGTAGGTTTACGGCGTCTCGCAGATGGTGCCCGAAGAACGGACGGGTAGCCAGTCCCAGTGCCCCGGTGTGGCGAGATTCTCGTCACGTCGACCGTGATCCACCCACCTCGGGCTTTTGCGTCCCCTTTACTCCGCGCGTACCGTCACGCGGCGGACCAGCAAGAACATCTCGCAGCCCAGGCAGTACCCGAACGCCGCGTTCAGGAAGGCGGCCGCCAGCGCCGCCCCGGTCGCCGCGAGCGCCAGCCATCCGGTCCCGGTGAGGAAGCCCGCGAGCCCCAGCACGGCGAAGCCGAGCCCCACCGCCTGCGCGAACCGGGGCGGCCCGGGCGCCTCGAACTCCGTCGGCGGCCCCAGCCGCGGCCGTACCACGGCGCGGAACAGCACGCCGTACGGTGACCGGTGCACGCCCCCGGCCGCGCCCAGCGCGAACGCCAGCGCCTGCCAGGCCAGCGGCCAGGGGCTCCCGGTGACGAGCGTGGCCGCCAGGACGAGAGCCGTCACGGCCGCCCCGAAGCGCGGCCCCCTCACATCGATGTCCATGAATCAAGCATTCCGCACGGGAAACCCGCCGGGCAGCCGGGAATCTTTGCAGTCTGATGAATGCTGACGCGGAGGATGACCGGACTCGTGGTGTGCGTGGCGGTGCTCGCGGTGGCGAGCGCCTACGGAGTGCTGCACAAGCGGCGGAGCGGGAGAGTGAGAGTGCGCGGGCGGGACGACGGCAAGCGGCTCGGCGCGGCCGAGCTGGGCGGGGAACTCGGGCCGCGGGCCACGCTGGTGCAGTTCTCCAGTGCCTTCTGCGCGCCCTGCCGCGCCACCCGGCGCGTCCTCGGCGAGGTCGCCGGCATGGTTCCGGGCGTCACCCACGTCGAGATCGACGCCGAGACCCGGCTGGACCTGGTCCGTGAACTGGAGATCCTCAAGACCCCCACCGTGCTCGTCCTGGACGCGGACGGCCGGGTGGTGCGCCGGGCGACCGGACAGCCGCGCAAGGCGGACGTCATCGCCGCGCTGGCGGAGGCGGTCTGACGGTGACGCGGACGACGGTGAGTCATCTCCCACCTGCCCGTACCTCCTTGACGGGACCCGCCGCCTCTCGTCAGCCTGGCCCCATGGTGAGCAGACTCCTTCTCTCCGGGCGGGCCCACGTCGACCTCGTCCGCACCGCGAGCGCGTGCTGTCCGGGCTGTTGAGCAGCAGCGGACCCCGACGCCACTTCCCGCAGAAGGACAACTCCATGACGGCCACGCCCGGCCTCGGCACTCCCCGGCTCGCCTCTCCCGACCTGCTGCGCTCCGCCTTCCGGCGGCACGCCGCGGGGGTCGCGGTGATCACCGCCCGCGGCGACGCGGGACCGGTCGGCTTCACCGCCACCTCCCTCACCTCCGTCTCCGCCGACCCGCCGATGGTCTCCTTCGGCATCGGCACCGGCGCGTCCAGCTGGCCCGCGATAGCCCGGGCCGACCACGTCGGCGTCCATGTGCTGGGCGAGCACCAGGGTGAGCTGGCGGCCACCTTCGCGCGCAGCGGCGCCGACCGCTTCGGCCCGCACACGGCCTGGCGCGAGGGCCCCGAAGGCGTCCCCGTCCTGGACGGCGTCCTGGTCTGGCTGGTGTGCCGGACCGTCGGGCGCGTCCCCGCCGGTGACCACCGCATCGTGCTGGCGGAGGTCGTCACGGGCGACCCCACCGGAGCCGGCCGGCCGCTCCTCTACCACCAGGGCGGCTTCACCGCACTGCGCGACTGACACCCCGCGCCCCCGGTCTGCGCGGTCGTCGGGTTCCGGTTACGCTGCGTTGCGAAGGTCACAGTTCAAAGCGCTTGCTTAGCGGGAACGAACTGGGTGTACTGACGAGTAATGTTTCGGTCGGAGCGCGCGGACGCCCCGACCGGGACCGGCCGCTTCAGGCGCCTATGCTGCCTGCAAGAGGCAGCCCGGAAATGACGATGCAGTAGGAGAGCCGGCGTGAGCTTGAGGATCGTTGTCACTGTGAAGTACGTGCCCGACGCCACTGGCGACCGGCACTTCGCCGATGACCTGACCGTCGACCGCGACGACGTGGACGGTCTGCTCTCCGAACTGGACGAGTACGCGGTCGAGCAGGCGCTGCAGATCGCCGAGGCCGCGGACGACGCCGAGGTCACCGTGCTGACGGTCGGCCCCGAGGACGCCAAGGACGCGCTGCGCAAGGCCCTCTCGATGGGTGCCGACAAGGCGATCCACGTCGAGGACGACGACCTGCACGGCACCGACGCCATCGGCACCTCCCTGGTGCTGGCCAAGGCGATCGAGAAGGCGGGCTTCGACCTGGTCGTCTCCGGCATGGCCTCCACCGACGGCACCATGGGCGTCGTCCCCGCGCTGGTCGCCGAGCGTCTGGGCGTCCCGCAGGTCACGCTGCTGTCCGAGGTCTCGGTCGAGGACGGCACGGTCACCGGCCGCCGCGACGGCGACGCCGCCTCCGAGCAGCTCCAGGCCTCCCTGCCGGCGCTCGTGTCCGTCACCGACCAGTCGGGCGAGGCGCGCTACCCGTCCTTCAAGGGCATCATGGCGGCCAAGAAGAAGCCGGTGGAGTCCTGGGACCTGTCCGACCTGGACATCGAGGCCGAAGAGGTCGGTCTGGACGGCGCGTTCACCAAGGTCAAGACCGTGACCGAGCGTCCGGCCCGCACGGCCGGCACCATCGTCAAGGACGAGGGCGAGGGCGGCAAGCAGCTCGCTGAGTTCCTCGCGGGCCAGAAGTTCATCTAAGAGTCCGCGCCCGCCGACCGCCCCTCAACTTCGTTACGCAGGAGAGCAATCCCATGGCTGAAGTCCTCGTCTACGTCGACCACGTGGACGGCGCCGTCCGCAAGCCCACCCTGGAGCTGCTGACCCTGGCCCGCCGCATCGGCGAGCCCGTCGCGGTCGCCCTCGGCCCGGGTGCCGGTGACACCGCCGCCACGCTCGCCGAGCACGGCGCGGTCAAGGTCCTCACGCACGACGCCGCCGAGTACGCCGACTACCTCGTCGTGCCGAAGGTCGACGCCCTCCAGGCCGCCCACGAGGCCGTCTCCCCGGCCGCCGTGCTGGTCCCGTCCTCCGCCGAGGGCAAGGAGATCGCCGCCCGCCTGGCGCTGCGCATCGGCGCCGGCATCATCACCGACGCCGTCGACCTCGAGGCCGGCGACGAGGGCCCGGTGGCCACCCAGTCGGTGTTCGCCGCGTCCTTCACCACCAAGTCCCGCGTCGTCAAGGGCACCCCCGTCATCACCGTCAAGCCGAACTCGGCCGCCGTGGAGGCCGCTCCGGCCGCCGGCGCCGTCGAGGCCCTGTCCGTCTCCTTCTCGGAGCAGGCGACCGGCACCAAGGTCACCGGCCGCACGCCGCGCGAGTCGACGGGCCGCCCGGAGCTGACCGAGGCCGCGATCGTGGTCTCGGGCGGCCGCGGTGTCAACGGCGCGGAGAACTTCTCGATCATCGAGGCGCTCGCCGACTCCCTCGGCGCGGCCGTCGGCGCCTCGCGCGCCGCGGTGGACGCGGGCTGGTACCCGCACACCAACCAGGTCGGCCAGACCGGCAAGTCGGTCTCGCCGCAGCTGTACATCGCCAACGGCATCTCCGGTGCGATCCAGCACCGGGCCGGCATGCAGACCTCGAAGACGATCGTGGCCGTCAACAAGGACGCCGAGGCCCCGATCTTCGACCTGGTCGACTACGGCGTCGTCGGCGACCTCTTCGACGTGGTCCCGCAGCTCACCGAGGAGATCAAGGCCCGCAAGGGCTGATCCCGCCCCGGCGTACGAGGCCCCCGCGACCGGCACGGTCACGGGGGCCTCGGTGCATCCTGGAGACGGCCCGGCAGGTGTTGACCGGCGGGAACCACCCCGGATAACTTCATTCTACGGATTGTTGATTCCGTACAGCGGAAAATTGGAGGGTGTGGGATGGGTCAGCAGGAGAAGGTGGCGACGAGCCTCGCGGGCGCCGTCAGCGAGGAGATCAGCGCCTCCCTCGCACCGGTCGACGCGGAGCTGGAGCGCCGCTACCCGGGAGACCCCGGCACCCGGCAGCCCGTCCACACCGTGTACGTCCCCGGCGACGTCTTCGCGGCCGACACCGTCCGCACCTGGGGCGACCGGGCACTCGCCGCCCTGGACGAACACGCCCCGGACGCCGCCTCCTTCGCCGCCGTCCTCGGCCTCGACGGCGACCTCGCCGAGCCCGTCCACTCCCGCGTCCGCGCCAAGCTCGAACGCGAGCCGGTGGAAGACCTGCGCGTCGACTTCGAGGACGGCTACGGCCCCCGCTCCGACGCCGAGGAGGACGCGGACGCGGTCCGCGCGGCCCGGATCGTCGCCGAGGCCTCGGCCCAGGGCACGGCGGCCCCGTACATGGGCATCCGCATGAAGTGCATGGAGGCCGCCGTGCGCGACCGCGGCATCCGCACCCTGGACATCTTCCTCACCGGCCTGCTGGAGGCCGGCGGCCTGCCCGACGGGCTGGTGCTCACCCTGCCGAAGGTGACGTACCCCGAGCAGGTGGGCGCCATGGTCCGCCTGCTGGAGGCGTTCGAGAAGGCACGCGGTCTCGAGCCCGGCCGCATCGGCTTCGAGATCCAGATCGAGACCAGCCAGTCCATCCTGGCCACCGACGGCACCGCCACCGTCGCCCGGATGATCCAGGCCGCCGAGGGCCGCGCCACCGGACTGCACTACGGCACCTTCGACTACAGCGCCTGCCTCGGCGTCTCCGCCGCCCACCAGGCCAGCGACCACCCGGCCGCCGATCACGCCAAGGCGGTCATGCAGGTGGCGGCGGCCGGCACCGGCGTCCGCGTCTGTGACGGCTCCACCAACGTGCTGCCGGTCGGCCCGACCGCGAAGGTCCACGACGCCTGGCGGCTGCACTACGGCCTCACCCGCCGCGCCCTGGCCCGCGCCTACTACCAGGGCTGGGACATGCACCCCGGCCACCTCCCCACCCGGTACGCGGCCGTCTTCGCCTTCTACCGCGAGGGCTTCGCACAGGCCGCGGGCCGCCTCGCCCGCTACGCCGACCGGGCCGGCGGTGACGTGATGGACGAGCCCGCCACGGCCAAGGCCCTCAGCGGCTACCTGCTGCGCGGACTGGACTGCGGCGCCCTCGACGTCGCCGAGGTCGCCCGGCTGTCCGGGCTGACCCGGGCCGACCTGGAGGGCTTCGCGGCACCCCGGCGCGGTGACCTGACGGCGTCCGTCAAGTAGCGGCCCGCGCCACCACCCCGGGCGCGGCTCAGTCGGCGGGCGGCAGCTCGCCGGAGCCGCGGGTGATCAGCCGGGTCGGCAGCTCGATCCGCTCCGGGGCGAGGGCCACGCCGTCCAGCTGCCGGAACAGCCGCTCGGCGGCCGTACGGCCGAGGGCGGCCGCGTCCTGGGCGACGACCGTGACCCCCGGCCGCAGCAGGTCGGCCAGCTCGATGTCGTCGAAGCCGACGAGGGCGACCGGCCGCGCCTGCTCGGCCAGGACCCGGATGACGGTCACCGTCACCCGGTTGTTGCCCGCGAAGACCGCCGTGACCGGGGAGGGGCCGGAGAGCATCTCCTGTGTCGCCCGGCGCACCCGCTCCGGGTCCGTCGCCCCGAGGGACATCCACGCGTCCTCGACGGATATCCCGGCGTCCTCCATGGCGGCCCGGTAGCCGCGCAGCCGCTCGGCGGCGGTGTGGATGCGGGGCATGTCGCCGATGAACCCGATCCGGCGGTGGCCGTGCGCGATCAGGTGGGCGACGCCGTCACGGGCGCCGCCGTGGTTGTCGGACAGCACGACGTCCGCCTCGATCATCCCGGCCGGGCGGTCCACGAACACCGTCGCGACGCCCGCCCTGATCTCCGGCTCCAGGTAGCGGTGGTCGTCACCGGCCGGGATGACCACCAGGCCGTCCACCCGCCGCGCGCACAGCGCCAGCGCCAGCTCCTGCTCACGCTCCGGGTCCTCCGCGCTGGAGCCGTTGATCAGCAGGGCGCCGTGCGCCCGGGCGACCTCCTCGACCGCGCGGCTGAGCGGGCCGTAGAAGGGGTCGGCGAGGTCCTCCAGGACCAGGCCGATGCTCGCGGTGCGGCCCTTGCGCAGCACCCGCGCGCTGTCGTTGCGGCGGAAGCCGAGCGCCTCGATCGCCTCCTGCACCCGGCGCTCGGTGTCCGGGGTGACCCCCGGCTCGCCGTTGACCACCCGGGAGACCGTCTTGAGTCCGACCCCGGCGCGGGCCGCCACGTCCTTCATGGTCGGACGGTTGCCGTAGCGACTGCCCGGGAGGCGGTCGGCGAGACGGTCTGCGCGGCGGGTGGTGTCGGGCACGATGCGGAGTCCTGTCCTGATGCGGGGAGGGAGCCGGAGAAGCCGAGGAGAGCCTGGGAGAACGGAGGGAAGTCGCGCTGGAGGCGGGAAAGTCGGAGAAAGCGGAGGAGGGCTGCGGAACGGGTGCGGAGATCTGTGCGGTTGTATGAGGATGTGGCGTCGAGCATAGAGCCTGGACAACGTTGTCAGATGCGGGAGAGACTGTCCACCGCTATCTCCGGCCCGCGCCCCCACCGCGACCGGCCTGCGCCTTCTCATGGCATTCGATTGGTTGACGGGGAGATCTGACTCTGATGCACACCGACCTCGTGGCAGCCCTGGACATCGGCGGCACCAAGATCGCCGGCGCCCTGGTGGACGGTCACGGACGGATCCAGGTGCGGGCGCAGCGCGCGACGCCCGCGCGGCAGGACGGTGAGACGGTCATGCGGGCCGTCGAGGAGGTGCTCGGTGAACTCGCCGGGGCGCCGCAGTGGGGACGCGTCGTGTCGACGGGCATCGGCAGCGCCGGTCCGGTGGACGCCTCGGCGGGCACCGTGAGCCCGGTCAACGTGCCGGGCTGGCGTGACTATCCCCTGGTCGAGCGGGTGCGCGCGGCCACCGGCGGTCTGCCCGTCGAGCTGATCGGCGACGGCGTGGCCATCACCGCGGCGGAGCACTGGCAGGGCGCGGCGCGCGGCCACGACAACGCGCTGTGCATGGTGGTCTCCACCGGAGTGGGCGGCGGACTGGTGCTGAACGGCCGGCTGCACCCCGGGCCCACGGGCAACGCCGGTCACATCGGCCACATCAGCGTCGACCTGGACGGAGACCCGTGCCCGTGCGGCGCCCGCGGCTGCGTCGAGCGCATCGCCAGCGGTCCGAACATCGCCCGCCGTGCGCTGGAGCAGGGCTGGCGGCCCGGCCCGGACGGCGACACCTCCGCCGCCGCGGTGGCCGCCGCCGCCCGGGACGGCGACCCGGTCGCCGTCGCCTCCTTCGAACGGGCCGCACAGGCGCTGGCCGCCGGGATCGCGGCCACCGCGACCCTGGTCGAGATCGACATCGCGGTCGTCGGCGGGGGCGTGGCCAAGGCCGGTGACGTCCTGTTCACGCCGCTGCGCACGGCCCTCGCCGACTACGCGACCCTGTCCTTCGTCCGGCGCCTGACCGTCGCCCCGGCGCGGACGGGCACGGACGCGGGCCTGGTCGGCGCCGCGGCGGCGGCACTGACCCGCAGGCCGGACGCGACCATCGCGGGGGTCTGATCCGGTCCGGTCGCGCGAGCCGGTGTGGTCCGGACGCGGGTATCCGCGTGACCCCGGCGCCGCTGCGCAGTTGAGCCGGGCATGAAGAAGCGCAGCATGCTCGCCATCGCCAGCCTCGCCACCGGATTCGTCGTGGCGGCCGTCACCCCCTCCCACGCCGCCGGCCACGCCGTCGTCGACGACCTCAAGATCCAGGACACCGCCGGCACGGTCGACCACCTGGTCAGCCAGGACAGCTTCGACGTGGACGAGAACGCCCTCGGTCAGGGATAGCGCCCCGGCCGCGACCGGGTGCCGGTGCCCCCGCCGAGGGGACGCCGGTACCCGTCGGCGGCGCCCTCAACGGGAGCCGGTTTCCGTGGCAGTGTGGAGCGGGCAAGCCACAGGGGGCCAACAGAAGAGGGGGACACGTGATCGTCTGGATAAACGGTGCGTCCGGTGCCGGCAAGACGACCACCGCACGGGAACTGATCGAACTGATCCCGAACAGCACGCTCTTCGACCCCGAGGTCCTCGGCGGCACGCTCGCACAGCTCCTGCCCGCCAAGCACCTCGCCCAGGTCGGCGACGTCCAGGACCTGCCGATCTGGCGGCGGCTCGTGATCGACACGGCCGCCGCGATGCTGGCCGAGCTGGGCGGCACCCTCGTGGTCCCCATGACCCTGCTGCGCCAGGAGTACCGCGACGAGATCTTCGGCGGGCTCGCCGCCCGCCGGATCACCGTGCGCCACCTGCTCCTCGCCCCGGCCGAAACGATCCTGCGGGAGCGGACGGCCGCACGGGAGGCCCCGTCCGGCCCGGACGGCGGCGAGCCGCGGGCACGGCAGTGGTCGTACGACCGGATCGAGCCCTACCGCGCCGCCCTCGCCTCCTGGCTCACCGCCGACGCCCACCTCGTCGACACCAGCGCCCTCACCCCCCACGAGACGGCCGCGCGCATCGCCGAGGCCGTCGCCGGCGGGACCGTCCCGGTGTGTGACATCGTGCAGACCCCGGAGCCCACCGCCGAGACCCTCGCCGCCGGTGTCCTCCTCTTCGACGAGCGGGACCGGGTGCTGCTCGTCGACCCCACCTACAAGGCGGGCTGGGAGTTCCCCGGCGGCGTCGTCGAGCCCGGGGAGGCCCCGGCCCGGGCCGGCATGCGCGAGGTGGCCGAGGAGACCGGGATACGGCTGGCGGAGGTGCCCCGGCTGCTCGTGATCGACTGGGAGCGGCCCGTGCCCCCCGGCTTCGGCGGACTGCGGCTCCTCTTCGACGGCGGGCGGCTGGACTCCGGCGCGGCCGCCCGGGTGCTCCTGCCCGGCCCCGAGCTGCGCGGCTGGCGCTTCGTCACCGAGCAGGAGGCCGCCGACCTGCTGCCCCCGGTCCGTCACGAGCGGCTGCGCTGGGCGCTGCGGGCCCGGGAGCGCGGGACCGCGCTGTACCTGGAAGCGGGAGTCCCGCTCGGCTGAGCCCCGGCCGGGGCCCCAGAGCGGGCCGGGGCGGGTCAGCGCGGCGCCGGGTGGGCGTCCGCCGCCTTCCGCAGCGCCGCCGAGGCCCGCCCCACCACCGGGTCGCCGTGGCCGAAGCACGCCACCTCGGCGTCCAGCGCCGCCAACCGGTGCAGCGCCGCCAGGACCCGGCCTCGGTCGAGGTTGAACACGCCCGGCATCACCGCCCCGGTCACCGGCGCCGCCGCCACCGTGTCCCCGGTGAACAGCACACCGTGCGCCGGGAGATGCAGTGCGATGCTGCCGTCCGTGTGGCCGGGCACGTGCACGACCCGGGCGCCGCCGCCGACGTCCAGCACGTCACCGTCCGACACCCGCGTCAGCCGCTCGGGCGGCGCCGGCCGGCCCGGGGGCAGCAGTTCGAGCGCCGCGGCGTGGATGGGCAGCTCCCAGTCCTCGAACACCGGCTCGGGGCCGGGCAGTTCACCCAGGACGTACGGGGCGTCGAGGTGGTGCGCCAGCACCTCGGCGCCGCTCAGCGCGGCGAACTCGCCCGCCCCGCCCACGTGGTCCTCGTGGAAGTGGGTCAACACGATCCGCCGTACGTCCGCGGGGGCCCGTCCCAGCGCCGTGACCGCGTCGGCGATCCGCGGCCCGGCGCCGGGCGGCCCGGCGTCGATCAGGGTCAGCGCGTCGGCGTCGTGCCAGAGGTAGGCCTGCCCCACCGGGAAGCGCAGCAGGTGCAGCCGGGGAAGAAGCTCGATGACGTCCATGCGCCGACCGTAGGAAGGGCCCCCGCCCGGAGGCGAGGGCCCTCTGCTGCCGGCAGAACCGTTCAGCTCGCCGCGTAGCCGCGCAGGAACAGCGCCTCCGCCACGGCCAGCCGCTCCAGCTCCTGCGGGGAGACGCTCTCGTCCACGGCGTGGATCTGCGCCTCCGGCTCGCTCAGGCCGATGAGCAGGATCTCGGCCTTCGGGTAGAGACCGGCGAGGGTGTTGCACAGCGGGATGGAGCCGCCCTGACCGGCGTACTGCATCGCCTCGCCCGGGTAGGCGACGGCCATCGCCTCGGCCATCGCCCGGTAGGCCGGGCTGGAGGTGTCGGCACGGAAGGGCTGACCCTGGCCGATCTGCTCGGTGCGCACCCGGGCGCCCCACGGCGTGTGCGCCTCCACGTGGGCCCGGAGCAGTCCGGCCGCCTCCGCCGCGTCCACGCCCGGCGGCACCCGCAGGCTGATCAGGGCGCGGGCGCTGGACTGCACGGACGGGGTGGCGCCCACCACCGGCGGGCAGTCGATGCCCAGGACGGTCACGGCCGGGCGCGCCCAGACGCGGTCGGCCACCGAGCCGTCCCCTATCAGCCCGACCCCGTCCAGCACCTTGGCGTCGGCGCGGAACTGCTCCTCGGCGTAGTCCAGGCCGTCCCACGCGGCGTCGGCGGCGAGCCCGTCCACGGTCGTCGAGCCGTCCTCGGCGCGCAGCGAGTCCAGGACGCGGATCAGCGCGGCCAGCGCGTCCGGGGCGGCACCGCCGAACTGGCCCGAGTGCAGGTTCCCCTCGAGCGTGTCGATCTCCACCCGGACCATGGCCATGCCGCGCAGCGTGGTGGTCACCGTGGGCAGGCCGACCCGGAAGTTGCCGGTGTCGCCGATCACGATGGTGTCCGCCTCCAGCAGCTCCGGGTGCTGTTCGGCGTACCGCTCCAGACCGCCCGTGCCCTGCTCCTCCGACCCCTCGGCGATCACCTTCACGTGCACCGGGACCCCGCCGTTCGCCTTCAGGGCGCGCAGCGCGAGCAGGTGCATGATCAGGCCGCCCTTGCAGTCGGCGGCCCCGCGGCCGTACCAGCGCCCGTCGCGCTCGGTCAGCTCGAACGGCGGAGTGCTCCAGGCCGCCTCGTCCAGCGGGGGCTGCACGTCGTAGTGGGCGTACAGCAGCACCGTCCGCGCGCCCTCCGGGCCCGGCAGGAAGCCGTACACCGACTGCGTGCCGTCCGGCGTGTCCAGCAGCGCCACGTCGGCGAAGCCCTCCGCGCGCAGCGCGTCGGCGACCCAGCGCGCGGCGCCCTCGCTCTCGCTCCGGGGGAACTGGTCGAAGTCCGCCACCGACCTGAAGGCGACCAGCTCGGCCAACTCCGCCTTCGCGCGGGGCAGCAGCGAGGCGACGGTCTCGGCGACCGGATTCGACGACATGGGCACGCTCCTTGTGGGTGCGACGTTGACCAGGTGAGTGGACCGATCCTCCCACAGTGGCCTGCGCCGACGACCGCCGTAGGATGCGGGGGACAGGTGCGGCAGCGGCTTGATCGGAGCGGTAGACCATCGTGAGCGGCGACAACTCTTCGGCGGACGACGTGCAGCAGGTGTGGGACGTCGTCGTGGTGGGCGCGGGACCCGCGGGGGCCTCGGCCGCCTACGCGGCGGCGGTCGCGGGACGGCGCGTACTGCTGCTGGAGAAGGCCGAGCTGCCGCGCTACAAGACGTGCGGCGGCGGCATCATCGGCCCCTCGCGCGACTCCCTGCCACCCGGCTTCGAACTGCCCCTGCGGGACCGGGTGCACGCGGTCACCTTCTCCCACAACGGGCGCTTCAGCCGCACCCGCCGCTCCCGGCAGATGCTCTTCGGCCTGATCAACCGGCCCGAGTTCGACCAGCAGCTGGTCGAGCACGCCCAGAAGGCGGGCGCCGAGCTGCGTACGGGCGCCGCGGTCCAGCGGGTCGAGCAGCACGGGTCGGCGGTGCCGGACCGGCGTACGGTCGCCGTCGTCCTGCAAGGCGGCGAGACGGTGCTGGCCCGGGCGGTGGTCGGCGCCGACGGCAGCGCCAGCCGCATAGGGGCGCACGTCGGGGTGAAGCTGGACCAGGTCGACCTCGGCCTGGAGTCGGAGATCCCGGTGCCCGAGACGGTCGCCGAGGACTGGCGGGGCCGGGTGCTCATCGACTGGGGCCCGATGCCGGGCAGTTACGGCTGGGTGTTCCCCAAGGGCGACACGCTCACCGTCGGCGTGATCTCCGCGCGCGGCGAGGGCGCGGCGACCAAGCGGTACCTGGAGGACTTCATCGCCCGCCTCGGGCTGGCCGGCTTCGAACCGGACATCTCCTCCGGCCACCTCACCCGCTGCCGTGCCGACGACTCGCCGCTGTCCCGCGGCCGCGTCCTCGTCTGCGGTGACGCCGCCGGACTGCTGGAGCCGTGGACCCGTGAGGGCATCTCCTTCGCGCTGCGCTCGGGCCGGCTCGCGGGGGAGTGGGCGGTCCGCGTCGCGGAGGCGCACGACGCCGTGGACGCCCGCCGCCAGGCGCTGAACTACGCCTTCGCCATCAAGGCGGGGCTCGGCGTCGAGATGAGCGTCGGCAAGCGGATGCTCGCCGCCTTCGAGCGCCGTCCCGGTGTGTTCCACGCGGTGCTGACCGGCTTCCGGCCGGCCTGGCGGGCCTTCGCGGACATCACCCAGGGGTCGACGTCCCTCGGTGAACTGGTCCGCTCCCACCCGCTCGCCCAGCGCGCCCTGACCGCGCTTGACCGGGGAGCCGCCCGGAGCCGGGGGGCCGCGGGGGACCGGAGTGCCGAGGGGGGCCGAGGGGCCGCGGGGGACCGGGGTGCCGAGGGGGACCGGGGAGCCGCGCCGGACGGTGTCAGCTCGTGAGCGTGATCCGGAAGACCGGGTGGTCGCCGGCGATGCGCCGCAGGTCCGCGTCGGACGAGTCGGGACCGACGCCCTTGAAGAAGACGCCGACCTCGGCCTTCCAGCGCTTGAGGTAGGCGCGCAGCACCGGGACCTTGTCGTCGTCGGTGACCTCGACGGCCGTGAACGCCTCCGCGTCGCGGCCGAGCCGCAGCTCGCCGCCGCCGGCCGCCCGCATGTTGTGGGTCCACTGGACGTGCCCGCGCGGCGCGACCAGGTAGTGCCGGCCGTCCACGGTCAGCAGGTTGACCGGGGTGGTGCGCCACTCGCCGCTCTTGCGGCCGCGCACCGCCAGGACGCGGGAGCCCCAGACGCTGATGCCGCGGCGGGTCATCCAGGCCACGGCCCGGTTGAAGACGTTGACGGTGAACCAGCCGGGCTTCTGGACGTGGGTGGATGCGGATGCGGATGCGGACATGGCGGGGCCTCCTGGGGGCGCGGACGGTGTCTTGGCGGGGGTGTCTTGGCGGCGGCGACTTGCGACGGCTTGCGTGAGCGGTGCTCTCGCTTCGCTTGTGATGAGTATGGGCGCGATCGGTGCTCCAAAGCAAGAGCAGTGCTCTTCTTTTAGTTCGCCGCTCTCTTCCGGGACTGGCCGTCCCCTTTTGGAGCGCCGCTCTCGTTTGTGTGCAGTGCTCCGATTCGATGGCACACTGGGGGCATGAGCAAGAGCACCCCCCCAGGCAGGAGCACCCCCCAAGGAGCCCGCGCCCGAGCCCGCGCCGAGGTGACCGCGGCCATCAAGGACGAGGCGCGCAGACAGCTCGCCGCGGAAGGCGCCGCCAAGCTGTCCCTGCGGGCCGTGGCCCGCGAACTCGGCATGGTGTCCTCCGCGCTCTACCGCTACTTCCCCAGCCGGGACGACCTGCTGACCGCCCTGATCATCGACGCCTACGACTCCCTGGGCGAGGCCGCGGAGGCCGCAGAGGCCGCCGAGGCGGCGAAACCCGGCGACGCCGCGCCCGCCCGGCGCTGGGTCGCCGTCTGTCTGGCGGTGCGTGCGTGGGCGCTGGCGCATCCGCACGAGTACGCGCTGATCTACGGCTCGCCCGTGCCCGGCTACTCGGCGCCGCAGAGCACCGTTCCGCCGGCCGCCCGGGTGGGCGTCCTGCTCATCGGCATCGTGCGGGACGCCTACCGGCAGCGCGGGGTGGCCCGTACGCCGGTCCCCGCCGACCTCGCGGAGGAGGCGCGCCGCATGGCCGCCGACCTCGCGCCCGACCTGCCGGCCGAGGCGGCCGTGGCGCTGGTCGCCGCCTGGGCCCAGCTGTTCGGGCTGATCGGGTTCGAGCTGTTCGGCCAGTTCAACCGGGTCGTGGAGGACCGTGAGCCCTTCTTCCGGCACGCGGCCGCGCAGCTCGCCCAGGGCGTGGGTCTGGTCTTCCCCTGACGCGGCGGGCAGGGAAGAGGGCGTTCGCGGGCGTACTCCCCGGGGAGTACCGGTGATCACCCCGCCCGGCGGACGCCCCGCCGGGCCGGCGGCGTTAGCGTGGCGGGCATGGACGAGCAGCGCGGCCGGGGGCGCGACCCCGTGCGGTGGTGGCGGTACGGCCCCGCGTGGGCGGACCGCCACGACGGCGCCGAGTCCGGGTCCGCGTCCACCCGGCCGCCCTGGCGCTCCACCCTCCTGATCACCGTGTTCGTGCTGATCGGCTCGGACTTCGCCGCACACGCCCAGCCGCAGCGCGAGCCGCTCGGCGTCCTCGGGCGGGTGCTGCTGGTCGCGGTCTGCGCCGCCCTGCTGTGGCGGCGCCGGCACCCGGCGGCCGCCGTCTGCGGCGCGGCGGCGCTGACCCTGGTGTACCTGGGGGCGGGCTACGCCTACGGGCCGGTCTTCCTGGCCGTCGCCGTCGCCTGCGTCGGCGCCGTCGCCGCCGGACACCGGCGGGCCGCCTGGACGGCCGTCGGGCTGCTGTGGGCGGGGCACGTCCTGGTCTCGCTCCGGGTGTTCCCCTGGCTTCCGCGGACGGCTGACCGGGGCGCGCGGATCGGCCAGGAGATCGTGGTCGCCACCTGGGTGCTTGCCGTGCTCGCGGTGTCCGAACTGGTCCGGGTGCGGCGGGAGCAATGGGCGCGGGAGCGGGCCGACCGCGCGCAGGCGGCCCGCAGGCGGGCGGACGAGGAGCGGCTGCGGATCGCCCGCGAACTGCACGACGTCCTCGCGCACAGCATCTCGGTGATCAACGTCCAGGCGGGCGTGGGCCTCGCGCTGCTCGACAGCGACCCGGGGCAGGCGCGCGCGGCGCTCACCACCATCAAGGCCGCCAGCAAGGAAGCCCTCGGGGAGGTCCGGCAGGTGCTGGACAGCCTGCGGACCCCCGGGGACGCGCCGCGCACCCCTGCCCCCGGCCTGGACCGGCTGCCGGAACTGGTGGAGCAGGCGGCGGCCGCCGGACTGGCGGTCACCGTCGAGGGCGAGCCGCCCCGCCTCCCGCCCGGGGCCGACCTGGCGGCCTTCCGGATCGTCCAGGAGGCCCTGACCAACGTCGTACGGCACTCCGGGTCGCGGCACGCGCGCGTGCGGTTCGCGGACGGCGACGGCGCGCTGCGGCTGCTGGTCGAGGACGACGGACCGGCGACCGGCGCGGACGCGGGCGGCACCGGCAACGGGCTGGCCGGCATGCGGGAGCGGGCGGCCGCGCTGGGTGGCACCATCGAGGCGGGCCCGCGCGCCGACGGCGGGTTCCGGGTGCTCGCCCTGCTGCCGTCGCACCCGGGGGAGGACCGGTGATCCGCGTACTGCTCGCCGACGACCAGTCGCTGGTACGGGCCGGGTTCAGGGCGCTGCTCGACGCGCAGCCCGACATCGTCGTGGCCGGGGAGGCGGCGGACGGCGCCGGGGCCCTGAGAGCGGTGCGCGACCTGCGGCCCGACGTCGTGCTGATGGACATCCGTATGCCGGTCATGGACGGCCTCGCCGCCACCCGGGGGATCACCGGGGACGCGGAGCTGGGAGACGTCAAGGTCGTCATGCTCACCACCTTCGAGCTGGACGAGTACGTCTTCGAGGCCATCCGCTCGGGCGCCTCGGGGTTCCTGGTCAAGGACACCGAGCCGGCCGAACTGCTGCGCGCGGTACGGGCCGTGGTGGACGGTGACGCGCTGCTGTCACCGGGTGTCACCCGCCGGCTGATCGCGGAGTTCGCGGCCCGTTCCAAGGAGCCCGCGGCCGCCGGTGACCTGGCGCGGCTCACCGAGCGGGAGCGGGAGGTGATGGCCCTGGTCGGCATCGGACTGTCCAACGACGAGATCGCCCGCCGCCTGGTGGTCAGCCCGCTCACCGCGAAGACCCACGTCAGCCGCACCATGGTCAAGCTCGGCGCCCGGGACCGCGCCCAACTCGTCGTCCTCGCCTATGAGTCGGGGCTGGTCCGGCCGGGCTGGCTGGGCTGAGCGGTTCGCGGCGAGGCGCCCACCGCACGCGGCCGTGCGCGTCCGGCGGGCGGCCGGAGCCCCCGCCGGACGCGGACACGGAGCAGTTCCTCCGGACTAGTCGGGTACTCCTACGGGTTCCGCGTCCGTCACCGCGGCCGTGGACCTCGCCACGACGACCGACGGCCGTGCGGGGCGGCCGCGCAGTCCGGTGAGGGTGAGGAGCAGTCCGGCCGCGGCCACGCAGGCGACGACCACGAAGCCGGGCCGGTAGCTGTCGAGGACGGCCTGCGGGGTCGGGTGGGCGGGGGCGCCCGCGGTGACGACCGCCGTCACGACCGCCAGGAAGATCGCGCCGCCCACCTGCACCGAGGTGTTGAGCAGCCCGGAGACCATGCCCTGCTCGTGGTCGTCGACCCCGTTGGTGGCCTGGATGTTGAGGGAGGGGAAGACGAGCGCACAGGCGGCGCCGATCAGCAGCATCGAGGGCAGGACGACGGCCGCGTACACCGGGTCGAGGTCGATGCGCAGGAACAGCGCGTAGCCGACGACCATCAGCGCGAAGCCCGCCGCGATCAGCCGCGCGGTGCCGAACCGGTCGACGAGCGCGCCGACCTTCGCGGAGGAGACCGCGACCAGCGCGCCCGCCGGCAGGAAGGCGAGGGCGGTGTGGATGGCCGACCAGCCGAGCAGGGTCTGCATGTACAGGGTGGTCAGGAACTGGAAGCCGACGTAGGACCCGAAGAACGCCACGGCGCCGAGCTGGGCGCGGATCTGGCTGCCCGAGCGCAGTACGCCGAGCCGGATCAGCGGGCTGGGGGACCGCTGTTCGACCCGGACGAAGACGGTCAGCAGCGCGGCGACGGCCAGGAAGGACAGGAGGGTGCGCGCCGAGGTCCAGCCCGCCCCGGGCGCCTGGACGACGGTGAACACCAGCAGCAGCATGGAACCGGTGCCGAGGACGGCGCCCGGGACGTCGTAGCCGGCGTGGGTCTCCTCGCGGGCGCTGCGGGGCAGCAGCTTGAGGCCGGCCAGTAGCGCGATCAGCGCGATGGGAGCGGGCAGCAGCATGGTGAGGCGCCAGCTGGCCTCGGTGAGCAGGCCGGACAGCACCAGGCCCATGGAGAAGCCGGTGGCCGCGCAGGTGGTGTAGATGGAGAGCGCCCGGTTGCGCAGCGGGCCCTCCGGGAAGGTCGTGGTGATGATCGACAGCCCGGCCGGCGCGGTGAACGCCGCGCTCAGGCCCTTGATGAAGCGGCTGGCGATGAGCAGCGGGCCGGAGTCGACGAGCCCGCCGAGCAGTGAGGCGAGCGCGAAGACGCCCAGCGCCACCAGGAACACCTGGCGCCGGCCGAGCAGGTCGGCGGTGCGGCCGCCGAGGAGGAGCAGCCCGCCGTATCCCAGGATGTAACCGCTGACGATCCATTGCAGGGTCGACGTGGACAGGTGGAGGTCGGACCCGATCGACGGCAGGGCGACACCGACCATCGACACGTCGAGCGCGTCCAGGAACATCGCGGCGCACAGCACCAGCAGGGTGCCCCACAGCCGGGGCGTCCAGCGGACCGTCGAGGGCGGTGCCGCGGGGTGGGTGAGCGGAGAGGTCATGCCGCAGACAGTACATGCGCATGCATGAGATGCAAATGCATTTAATTACGATGCAACAATCATCCTTCTCTGCTACGGTGCCAGCCATGGCGGCGAAGAAGGCCGAGCAGGCGCTCGCGGAACGGTGGCGGGACATCCTGGCGCTGCACGCCCGCACCCAGTGCGAGCTGGACCGCGCCCTGAACGGACACGGCCTGTGCGCCAGTGACTTCGAGGTGCTGGACCTGCTGGCCGAGGCGTCGGCGGCGGACTGCGAGTGCGCCTACCGGGTGCAGGAGATCGCGGAACGGGTCCACCTCAGCCAGAGCGCCCTGTCCCGGCTCATCGCCCGGCTGGAGAAGGACGGTCTCGTGGAGCGGGCCATGTGCCCGGAGGACCGGCGGGGCGTACGCGTGGCGCTCACGGCGCGCGGGCGCGCGCTGCACGGCGAGATGCTGCCCGTGCAGCGCGCGGTGCTGGCCCGGATGCTGGCGGACTGACCACCGGCCGGCGGGGCCCGGGCCCGAGCCGGGGCCGGGTCAGCCGATCGCGGAGTTCTCCCGCCACAGGGTGGCCAGCGACCGGTCACCGGACACGTGCGGCACCGGCACCCGGTTCCACAGGGCGAGGTACAACTGGTCGGCTGGTCCGGACAGTTCGGCGTCCGCGTCCCCTGCGGCCTCCCCGGCGGACTCCCGCGTCGTCACCGGCGGCCCGGCCGACAGCCTTACGGTCCACACCGCGTCCGTCTCCTTGCCGACGGCCCGCACGCGCAGGACCCGGGGCTCCTCCGTGCGCACCCTGCTGCGGGGGCGGGCGTGGAAGCCGCGCAGCAGCTCGTCGATGCCGTCCACCGCGAGAGCGGCGGCCACCGCGGACACCGCGCCGCCGCGCGCCGACTCGGCGTCGTAGCGGTGGACGGTGGTCTCGTGGGCCTGCCGGCGGGTCCAGAACGCCAACGGCGAGGGGTTGGGCGCCGGGTGGAACGTCCAGCACTCCAGGTCGGCCGGCGCGGCGGCCAGGGTGTCGACGAGCGTGCGGTGGCTGTCCCGGTACCAGGCCACCAGCTCGGGCCCGTCCAGGTCGGGCGCGTCGCCGATGGGGCGCGGGGCGGTGGCCCCCTCGGCGACGAACGCGGTGGCCCAGCGGTGCACCGCGCCCGTGTGCCGCAGCAGGTCCCGCACCTGCCACCCGGGGCAGGTCGGCACCTCGGCGCCGGTCCCCGCGGCCTCGGCGGCGGCCGCCAGCCCGCGGCCCTCGACGTCGAGGGTCCGCAGGAACTCCGCGGTCTCCAGCGTCTCCTTGCTCTCCTTGGTCTCCTTGATCTCCATGGGAGTGAGTGTGCCGGACGGAGTCCGCGTCCGCGCCATGGTCCGCCCCCGGCGCCAGGAGCCGTCACGGGCACCGGTGTTGTCCCGGCGCCGTGCCCCTCGCGCCCCCTGGCTCAGTCGTTCACCGCCCGCCGGGTGGTCACGCCGATGACCGTGGCGACGGCCGCCAGCGCGGCGACGCTGGTGAGCGCGGTGGGCAGGGAGAACCAGTCGGTCATGAAGCCGATCGCGGGCGGCCCGAGGAGCATGCCGCCGTAGCCGAGGGTGGAGGCGACGGCGACGCCGGACGGACCGGCCAGCGAGCCCGCGCGTTCCACCGCGACCGGGAAGAGGTTGGCGAGGCCGAGTCCCGTGACGGCGAAGCCGATCAGCGCCGCCCAGACCGACGGGGCGAGCGAGCCGAGCAGCATGCCGGCGGCGGCCGTACCGCCTCCGGCGATCACCGTCCGGGTGCGGCCGAGGCGTTGCAGCAGTGTCGTGCCGGTCAGTCGCCCCACCGTCATGGCGAGGGCGAAACACGAGTAACCGGCGGCCGCGACACCCGAGGAGGCGGAGAGGTCCTGCTGGAGGTGCAGGGCGCCCCAGTCCGCCATGGCCCCTTCGCCGTAGGCCGTGCACAGGGCGATCAGGCCGAAGACCACGACCAGGCCGCGCGTGCGGGTGCGGGGGCTGGTGCCGGCGTGGCTGTGGGCGGGGGCGGCGGCGGAGGCGTCCGCGCCGTGCGGGCCGGTCGCGCTGGGCAGTTGCCGGTCCGGCGGGGTCGGCGGGGTCGGCCGGGCCGGTGGCTCGTGGCGCAGCAGGGCGGGGCCGGCGACGGCGGTGACCAGCAGGCCGACCAGGGCCAGGCCCAGCAGGTGGCGGGTCGGCGAGAGGGAGCCGGCGACCAGTCCGCCGAGTCCGGCGCCGAGCATTCCGCCCAGGCTGAAGGCCGCGTGGAACCCCGGCATGACGGGCCGGCCGAGCGCGGTGATCAGATCGACGGCGGCGCTGTTGAAGGCCACGTTGATCCCGCCGAAGGCCGCGCCGAACAGCAGCAGCGCGGCACCGAGCGCCGGTGCCGAGTGGGTGAGCGGCGGCAGCGCCACGCTGAGCGAGAGCAGCACCGCGCACATCACGGTCACCGGATGACTGCCGTAACGGCGGCACAGGCGGCCGGTGAGGGTCATCGTGACGACGGCACCGGCGGAGACGCCGAGGAGGGCGAGGCCGAGCGCGCTGGCGGAGGCGTGGGTCTGGTGCTTGATCGCGGGGATGCGCACGACCCAGCCCGCGAAGACGAAGCCGTCCAGGGCGAAAAACGCGGTGATCGCGACGCGGAGCCGGGTGAGGTCGGCAGCGGTTCCCGGCACCACGCTGTGCGTACGGGATTTGTTTATTAGCGGCACAAAAGGAGCTTAGGGTGGAGGTGCGGCCGGGGCAAGGGTCACCGGCCCGCATCGGGCTCACGGGCCGGGACCGCACCGGGGCTCACGGGCCCGCACCGGGCTTCCACGGGCCCGTGCCACGGCGCCACCGCCCGCGCCGCGGTTCCACGGACGTGGCGCGGGATGCGAGGCCTGGCCCGGATCTGCCGTCCGCTAGAGCACGGTTACCGGAGATGTACGGGTGAATGAGTGAGCCCGATCGGGCGACAGGTGAGCGCTCTGAGTGACATGGCACCGCGATTTCCGGAAACTGGTCGGTTAATGCGTGCGCACCGGCTGGTTGCCGGGGGGTGAGCCCGTCATGATGAGCCCATGAAGTTGGCCTCGCGCGCTTTCGCGCAACTGGCGACCTGGCCGGACCTGAACGGGACCGTCCCGAGTTGCGGCCTGGGACAGGCGCTCAGCTCGACCCGTGGTGAGATCGTCCACTTCCACTCGGAGCGGGACGTCGACCTGCATCTGACGGACCGTGCCATCCGCCGCTTCGCCCAGGACCTCAAGGGATCGGGCCCGGTCCGGATCGTGCCCGGTTCGCAGTGGGTGACCATACGCCTCGACGCCGCGAGCGACGTCGACCTGCTGCTGACCCTGGTGAGCGTGGCCCTCCAGGCCCAGCAGACCTGGCAGGACCCCGTCGACCGGCCCGTCGTCGGCTGCAACGACCAACGGGGCGCGGGATTCGTACGGGCGGTGCCGGGCGGTGTCTGACGGCCCGGGCCACGGCTGACCGCGCCGGACGGCCGTCAGCGGGGCCGGTGCCGCGGCGTGGACGGGCGGGTCATACGACGACGACCCGGACACCCGCCTCCTCGAAGCGGCGCACCGTGTCCCGTTCCACCGCCGTGTCCGTGACGAGCGTGCCGACCAGCTCCGCCGCGCAGATGCGGGCGAACGCCCGGCGGCCCAGCTTGCTGGAGTCGGCCGCCACCACCACGCGTTCGGCGCGCTCGCACAGCACCCGGTTGATCGCGGCCTCGGCCTCGTCGTGCGCGGCCGCGCCGTGCGTGACGTCGAGGGCGACCACGCCGAGCACCGCCACGTCCAGGGTGATCTGCCCGAGCACCCCGTCCGCGAGCGGTCCGACCAGCTCGTAGGACTGCGGACGCGCCACCCCGCCGGTCACCACGATCTTGAACTGCGGCCGTACGGCGAGTTCGTTGGCGATGTTGAGCGCGTTGGTGACGACGGTCAGCGCCGGCGAGCCGGTGGCGAGGTCGCCGCGCACGGCCAGGGCGCGGGCCACCTCCGTGGTGGTCGTACCGCCGGTCAGCCCCACCGCCTCGCCCGGTGCGACGAGGTCCGCGACCGCCTTGGCGATGCGCTGCTTCTCGGAGGCGCGGCGGGCGGTCTTGTAGCGCAGCGGCAGTTCGTACGACACCCCGTGCACCACCGCGCCGCCCCGGGTGCGCACCAGCATCTGCTGCTCGGCGAGCTGGTCGAAGTCCCGGCGGACCGTCGCCGCCGACACGCCCAGGTCGGCCGCCGCCTCCTCGACCTCCAGGCGGCCGCGCTCCACGAGCAGTTCCAGCAGCGTCTTCCAGCGGGCGTCCCGGGACATCCGCGGCCTCCGTTCCGTCGATCTCCCGCGACCCTAACGCACCCCGTTCATCTGCCCCATGCTTGATTGTGCTCGAAAGGCGGCTATATCTTGCAAGAACACTCAGCAGGCCGTCAGGAGACCATCAGCCGACCACTCAGGGGAAGGTGTGGCATGAGCCATGTCGAGGACGAGCTGAACAGCCAGCCCGAGTGCTGGACCCGGGCGGCCGAGGAGGCGGGGCGCTGGGCCGGCGCGCTGCCGGAGCCGGGGGAGCGGGTCGCGATCGTGGGGTGCGGGACCTCGTACTTCATGGCACAGGCGGCCGCCGCCCTGCGCGAGGACGCCGGGCAGGGCGAGACGGACGCGTTCGCCGCCTCCGAGTTCCCGCGCGCCCGCCGCTACGACCGGGTCGTCGCCCTCACCCGCTCCGGCACCACCACCGAGGTGCTCGACCTGCTCGGGCAGGTCGGGGCGCACACCCGGACGACCGCGATCACCGCCGATCCGCACACGCCCGTGCAGGCGGCCGCCGACGACCTCGTCGTGCTCGGCTTCGCCGACGAACGCTCCGTCGTCCAGACCCGGTTCGCCACCACCGCGCTCACCCTCCTGCGCGCCCACCTGGGCCTGCACACCGACGACGTCGTCGCGGACGCCCGCACCGCCCTGTCCGGGCCCGTGCCGCCGGACCTCGTCGCGTGCACCCAGGTCACCTTCCTCGGGCGCGGCTGGAGCGTCGGGCTCGCCCACGAGGCGGCGCTGAAGATGCGCGAGGCCGCGCTGGCCTGGGCCGAGGCCTACCCGGCGATGGAGTACCGGCACGGCCCCATCAGCGTCACCACCCGGTCCACGGCCGCCTGGACGCTCGGCCGGGCCCCCGACGGCCTCGCCGACCAGGTCCGCGCCACGGGGGGACGGTGGATCGAGAGCGACCTCGACCCGCTCGCCGAACTGGTGCGCGCCCAGCGCCTCGCCGTAGCGGTCGCCGCCGCCCGCGGCCTCGATCCGGACCGGCCGCGGCATCTGACCCGTTCCGTCGTCCTCGCCCCCTGACCCCGCGCACCTCCGCTCCGCGCGCTTTCCCGCCTCCGCGCGTTTCCCCGCCTCCGCGCGCTTTCCCGCCCCGCGCTTTCCCGCCTCCGCCCGACTCGCGCCGCCGGCAGTTCCGTTCGCCGCGCGTGTCCCGTCCCGACCGCCCAAGGAGCAGCCGTGTCCCTCGCGTCCACCGGCGAGCTGGTCAGCCGTGCCGCCGCGGCGCACCGCGCCGTCGCCGCGTTCAACGTCGTCACCCTGGAGCACGTGGAGGCGGTCGTCGCCGGTGCCGAGTCGGCCGGTTCGCCCGTCGTCCTCCAGGTCAGCGAGAACGCCGTGAAGTTCCGCCTCGGACGACTGCTCCCGCTGGCCCGTGCCGCCGTGACCGCCGCCGAACGCGCCGCCGTGCCGGTCGCGTTGCACCTCGACCACGTGCGGAGCGAGGATCTGCTGCGGCAGGCGCCCGACGCCGGGTTCAGCTCCGTGATGTACGACGCGTCCCGGCTGCCCTACGCGGACAACCTCGCCGCGACCCGCGCCGCCGCCGACTGGGCGCACGCGCGGCACCTCTGGATCGAGGCGGAGCTGGGAGAGGTGGGCGGGAAGGACGGCCGCGCGCCGCTGGACGCCCACGCGCCCGGCGCCCGCACCGACCCGGACGAGGCGCGCTCCTTCGTGGCCGGCACCGGCGTCGACGCCCTCGCCGTGGCCATCGGCAGCGTGCACGCCATGACCACCCGCACGGCGGTCCTCGACCACGGGCTCCTGCGGCGCCTGTCCGCCGCGCTGCCCCTGCCGCTCGTGCTGCACGGCTCCTCCGGCGTGCCGGACGACGGACTGGTCGCGGCCGTCGCGGGCGGCATCACCAAGGTGAACGTCGGCACCGCCCTGAACGCGGCGATGACCGGCGCCGTCCGGGAATTCCTCGCCGCCCGCCCCGAGGCCGTGGACTGCCGCACGTACCTCGCCGTGGGCCGGGAGGCGATGGCCCGGGAGGCCGCCCGGATCATCGGCGTCCTCGGCCGCGCCCCCGCCGCCCCCGCCGACCGGACGCTCAGCCCAGCGGACCCCGCCTGACGCCCGCCGAACCCGTCGAACGGATCAACTCGGCGCCTGCGCCCGACGGTTCAACTCGGCTTCTCCGCCTGCCGGACGGCCTTGAGCACCACGAACTTGCGGTCGCCCGCGATCAGTTCGCTGTTGCCGAACAGCCGCTTGAGCTTCACGTGGTAGCCCAGGTGCCGGTTGCCGACCACCCACAGCTCGCCGCCGGGCCGCAGCGCGCGCCGCGCCCCGGTGAACATCCGCCACGCCGTGGCGTCGGTCGTCGCCTGGTGGGAGTGGAACGGCGGGTTGGTGAGGACCAGGTCCACGCTGCCGGGCGCCACCCCGGCCAGCCCGTCGCCGACCTGGAACTCCGCCCGCCCGGGCGCCCCGTTGGCCCGGTAGGTCGCCTCCGCCGAGGCCACCGCCTGGAACGACTCGTCCACGAACAGCACTTCCGCACCCGGGTCGGCCAGTGCCACCGCCGTGCCCACCACGCCGTTGCCGCAGCCCAGGTCGACCACCCGGCCGCCCCGTGGCCCGGGCAGGTGCCCCAGGAAGAACCGCGTGCCGATGTCCAGGCGGTCCGCGCAGAACACCCCGGCGTGATTGACGACCGTGCGCCCGGAGACCGCCCCGATGCCGTCGGGCAGCGGGTAGCTGTACGGCCACGGGTTCGCGGGCCGTGCCGGCGCCGGATCGGGGGTGCAGAAGATCAGCCGTGCCTTCTGCTCGGCGAGCGAGGTGCGCGTCGGGCCCAGGATGCGCTCGAACAGCCGCAGCGTCGAGGTGTGGATCTCCTTCACCATTCCGGTGCCGACGACGACGGTGTCCGCGTGCACCGCCGGCGCCAGCCGCAGCAGCTGGTCCTCCAGCAGCGACAGACTCTTCGGCACCCGTACGAGCAGCACGTCCACCCGCTCGGGCGGCGGTTCCCGGGTGGTCAGCAGGCGCACCGCACCGGGCTCGACGCCGGCCCGCGCCAGGTTCGCCCGGGTCGCCTCCTGGGTGAGGAAGGAGTCCGTGATCTGCGTCGGCCGGTGCTCCGCAAGCGCCGTCACCAGCGCGCCCCAGCGGTCGCCGACGACCACGACCGCGCCGGACAGCGCGACCTTCTCCTCGGCGAGGTGCCGCAGCAGGTAGGCGTCGGAGGCGTCCCAGGCGCGCAGCGCGCCGCGCGGCTCCTCGGGGAAGCGGGACAGCTCGAGTTCGCCCCAGGGCGTCGTCATACGGTCGTTCATCGTGCGTCCAGGCTAGCCGAGCCGCAGCTCAGGCCCGCCCGCCCGGCCCCACCGGGCCCTCAGCCTCGCGCACGTCCCTCGGGCAGGATGGGAAACATGGACGCCGAGCTGTTCCCCCGGGCCCGGACGCGGATCGCACCGGGCGCCGTACACGTCCCGGACTGGCTGGACGCCGGGGAGCAGCGCCGGCTGCTCGCGGCCTGCCGGGAGTGGGCGCGCCCGCCGGCCGGACTGCGCACGGTGCGCACACCGGGCGGCGGCACCATGACCGCCCGCCAGGTCTGCCTGGGCTGGCACTGGTATCCGTACGCCTATGCCCGCACCGTCGTGGACGGGGACGGCGCTCCCGTGAAGCCCTTCCCGGCGTGGCTGGGCGAACTGGGCCGCCGCGCGGTCGCCGAGGCGCTCGGTCCCGAGGCGGCCGCCGGGGAGCCGTACGACATCGCGCTGATCAACTTCTACGACGGCGACGCCCGCATGGGCATGCACCGGGACGCCGACGAGCACTCCGGTGCGCCGGTGGTGTCGCTGAGCCTGGGCGACAGCTGCGTCTTCCGGTTCGGCAACACCGAGACGCGGACCCGGCCGTACACGGACGTCGAGCTGCGCAGCGGGGACCTGTTCGTCTTCGGCGGCCCCGCCCGGCTCGCCCACCACGGCGTCCCGCGCGTCCACCCGGGCACCGCGCCACCCGAGCTGGGGCTGACCGGCCGGCTGAACATCACCCTGCGGGTGAGTGGCCATCGGGCGCCGTGATCAGGCCCGGCATCGGCACCGGCGGGCCTGCGCACGGGCCCCGGCCCGCGCCCCGCGGGCTGCGGATCATGGGAGACTCGCCCTCATGAGCGGCAAGGCGGACCCCCGGACGGCGGGGGAAGGGACCACCTCGAGGACGCGGCTGGACCGGGGGCGCGGAGCGCTCGGGCCCGCGCTGGAGCTGGTGCACACCGGGCGGGCGCCGACCCGGGCCGTGCTCACCGCCGAACTCGGCGTCACCCGGGCGACGGCCGGCGCGGTCGCCGCGGAGCTGGAGGCGCTGGGCCTGATCCGGGTCGACGCCCGGCCCGGCGCGGCCGCCGGGTCGCAGGGCCGTCCCTCGCACCGGCTGGAGGTCGCCGAGTCCGGGCCCGTCGCCCTCGCCGCGCAGGTCCACGCCGACGGTTTCCGGGCCGCGCTGGTCGGCCTGGGCGGCCGGATCGTGGCGACCGCGCCCGGCTGCGAGACCGTCGACGCCGACCCGGCGAAGGTGCTGGGCTCCGTCGTGGAAGCGGGTGCCGAGCTGCTGCGGACGACCGGCCGCCGCTGCGTGGGCGCCGGCCTCGCCGTCCCGTCCGCCGTCGCCGAACCCGGCGGTCTGGCCCTCAACCCGCTGCACCTGGCCTGGCCGGTGGGAGCGCCGGTCCGCCGGATCTTCGCGGAGTGCGTGCGCGCCGCCGGGATCACCGGCCCGGCGTTCGCGGCCAACGACGTCAACCTCGCCGCGCTCGCCGAGCACCGGCACGGCGCCGGACGCGGCGCCCGCGACCTGCTGTGCGTGGCCACCGGGCACCGGGGCGTCGGCGGCGCGCTGGTCCTCGACGGCCGCCTGCACAGCGGCAGTTCCGGTCTGGCGCTGGAGGTCGGCCACCTCACCGTCAACCCGGAGGGCCGCCCCTGCCACTGCGGCGGCCGGGGCTGCCTGGACGTCGAGGCCGATCCGCTGGCCCTGCTCATCGAGGCGGGCCGCGACCCGGGACCCGAGGTGTCCCTGCTGAAGCAGGCCGACGACCTGCTCCGCAACCACTACGCCGACCCGGCCGTGCGGCGGGCGGCCGAGGCGCTGACCGACCGGCTGGGCCTGGGCCTGGCCGGGCTGGTGAACATCCTCAACCCGGACCGGATCATCCTCGGCGGCCTGCACCGCACGCTCCTGGACGCCGACCCGGGCCGGCTGCGCGCGGTCGTCGCCGACCGCAGCCTGTGGGGACAGAGCGGCGGCGTGCCGATCCTGCCGTGCACCCTGGACCACAACAGCCTGGTCGGCGCGGCCGAACTGGCCTGGCAGCCGGTGCTGGACGACCCGCTGGGGGCGCTGCGGTGACGCCCGGGCCGGCCGCCCCGGCGGTGCGGCGCCGGGTGTCCTGATCAGGCATGCGCCGCCGGGCGGTCGCGGCGGGGCCGGGCGAGGAGTTCGCCCCCGCAGTTCGGGCAGACGTCGCCCAACGCCTCGGCGCAGGTGACGCAGAACGTGCACTCGTACGAGCAGATCCGGGCCGCGGCGTCCGGCGGCAGCGCGGCCGTCGCGCAACGCTCACACCGGTCGCGCATCTCCAGGGCCATGGCGTGTCCGTCTCCTCGGGTCGTACGGCTTCGGCCGGAACGCCCGCGGAGGCGCCCCCACCCATCCTCGGCACGCCGACCCGGCCCGGAACCCGCCCGGAGGGCCAACCTCCCGCACGATCGGGCCACGCCCGCCCGTCACCCACGGCCCAGGCCGCCCGTCGTCACCAGCGGCCCGGGCCGCCCGCCGGATCGCCGGCCGACGCGGCACGCCACCGACTCCGCGGCACCGGCCGACGCCCGCACGCCGTCACCGCCAGGCCACGCCGAACGCCTGCCCCGGGTGCTCGGTGAGGATGCGGTGCACCAGCTCCGCGCCCAGCTCCGCCGCGAGCCGCGGACGCAGGCGCCGCAGCAAGTGGGGCATGCCGGGTCCGCCGTCGACCGAGCGCGCACCGGCCACCACCGTGTCCCCGCCGAGCAGCAGCCGGTGCCCGAACCCGGCCTCGGCCAGCGCCCGTACGGCGTCCGGCAGCCGCCAGTCGGTGGCGTGGTGGGCGCGGGAAGGACCGTCGAAGGCCAGCCAGCAGCCCGCCTCGGCCGCCTGGCGGTGCACGACGGTGTCGGGTGAGCGGTTGAGGTGCCCGAGGACGACCCGGTGGCCCGGCACGCCCAGTTCCCCGCACAGCAGGTCCAGGACGTCGAGCGCGCCCGTGCCGTGCTCCAGGTGGACGGCGACGGTCGCGCCGGTGGCGTGGTGGGCCTCGGCCGCCGCCGTCATCGTCCAGCGGGCGTGCGCGTCGAGGCCGTGGAAGCCGCCCGCCACCTTGATCAGCCCGGCCCGCACCCCCGAGGTGCCGATGCCCTCGGTGAGTTCGGCGACGAACACCTCGGCGAGGGTGCCGCGCAGCCGCCCCAGCACCGCGGGCGGGTAGTGCGCCGCCTGGTGCAGCCCCGTCGCGCAGACGACGTGCACACCGGTGTCCCGGGACAGCGCCGGCAGGTCGGCCGCCCGCCGCCCCATGCCGTGCGGCGTCCACTGCGCCACCGCCCCTCCGCCCGCCGCGCGGAACGCCGCCAGCTCCGCCCGCGCCGCGGACACGTCGTCCAGCTCCTGGCCCGGCAACTGCGGGCTGGCCAGGAAGAGATGGTCGTGCGCGTCGCACACGCCCAGCTCCCCGGGCGGCAGATCACCGAGGACCGTCCGCACCGCCGGCTCGCCTCCCGAGCCCGGGCCCGGCCCCCGCGTGTCCGGGCCCGCCGCGCCGCCCTCGGCCGCGCTCACCACTGCCGCCCGCGCGGCAGCGCGTCCCGGCCGGGCGCCGACAGGTGCAGCACCTCGAAGACGTCACCCTCGGCCGGGGGCGCCTGGTGCGCCCAGAGCGAGAAGTGCACCAGTTCCCAGCGGTGCGTGTCCACGGCCGCCGCCGCCAGCACCGCCCCGTCCTCGGCGGCCAGCCGCTCCGTCTCCCGTACCGCGTCCGCCATCCGGGCGGACAGCGGCGCACTCGTGGGCACCGGCTGCCGGCGGCGTACCGCGCGGACCGCGGGGGAGGCGTGCGCGCCGCCCTCCTGGTAGGACACCCCCGTCCACTGCCGTACCGCCGGCCGCCCGAAGTCGTCGGCCAGTCCCTGGAACGGGCCTGTCCACAGGAAGCGGTTCATGCCGTCCACCGTGTTCCAGAGGTAGAACGGCCCGTACTGGTTGACGGGCGAGTCCCGGACGCCGCGTTCGCGTATCAGGTACGCCTTCAGGCCCAGCCCGTCCCAGTCGTCGAGCAGATGACCGACGCGGGCGACGCGGGCACGGATGACGTCCATGTCGTAGTCGGCGGGGAGGGTCAGCTCGTACTGCATGGCGTGCATGGCGGAGTCCTTTCCGGTGCCGGGCGTCAGGCCGGGTACTCGTCGGCGCCGACGTGCGCCTCCCACAGGGTGGTCGTGCCGTCCGGCGCGGCCTCGACGACCGCGAGGTGCGTCATGAACGTGCGGGGTGCGGCGCCGTGCCAGTGCCGTTCGCCCGGCTCGATCCACACGGTGTCGCCCGCCCGGATCGTCTCCACCGCGCCGCCCTCGCGCTGCACCAGCCCCTCGCCCGCGAGCACGTGCAGCACCTGCCCGTGCGGATGCCGGTGCCAGGCGGTGCGGGCGCCGGGCGCGAAGCGGACGGTGAACATCCGCAGCCGGGAGGGGGGTTCGGGCGCCGCTGTCTCCTCCAGCCAGACCTGGCCGGTGAAGTTGCCGGCCGGGCCGGGCACGCTGACGGGACGTTCTCCGGTGATGCGCACGGGCGGGTGACTCCTGTCGGTCTGGAGGAAGCGGCCGGCCCGGTCCTGACGGAGCACGGGGAAGCGGCCGGTGCGGTGGGTCAGCGCGCCGCGAGCAGCGAGAGCAGTCCGCGGACGCCCGCGTCGAAGGCGGCGGGCGAGCCGGCGGCGCGGGCCAGCACGTAGCCGCCCTGCACGGTCGCGAGGACGGCCGCGGCGATCTCGGCGCCGTCCAGGTGGGCGGCGAACTGCCCCTGCCGCTTGCCCTCTTCGACGATGTCCGCGATCAGGTCGCCGATCCAGGCGATCGTCTCGTCGACGGGGGCGCGCAGTTCGTCGCTGGCGATCACGTCCGGGTCCATGGTCAGCCGTCCGATCGGGCAGCCGCGCAGCACGTCGCGCTCACGCAGCAGATACGCCTCGATGCGTTCGTACGGCGTCCCCGGACCGCCGAGCACCTCCGCGGCGGTGGCCCGCAACTCCTCGGCGGTGCGCCGGATCGCGGCCAGCGCCAGCTCCGGCTTGCCCTTGAAGTGGTGGTACATGCTGCCCTGTCCGGCTCCGGCCCGCTTCAGGATCGCCTTGGGGCTGGTACCCACATAGCCGCGCTCCCACAGCAGCTCGCGGGTGGACTCGATCAGACGCTCCGGGGTGCTCATGGGATCACTGTACATACTAGTAGTTACAGAATCCAGCCGTGGGAACGCGCCCCTCATCCCGGCCTCCGTACTCCCGGAGGCGTACGCAGGCCACCGCCGCCCGCACGACGACGCGGACCCCTTGCCCCGGCCAGGCTCGGAGAGGTCCGAGAGGCGCGACGAAGGAGATGAGTCCGGCATGCAGACCCTGGCGAACTGGAACGGCGGCCCCGGCCCGTGGGTGCTGTTCTTCCCGCTGATCTGGGCGGCCGCCGTGATCGGCGCCGTCACCGTCCTGCGGCGCGGCGCGGGACGCGGGCGCGGTGGCCCCTGGCGGCCCGTCGAGGGCGGCCGCCCGGCGGGCGACTCACCGCTCGCCGTCCTCGGCCGGCGCTTCGCCTCCGGTGAGATCGACGAGGACGAGTACTGGCGCCGGCTGTCCGTCCTGGAGGAGTCGCCTTCGAGGCAATGAGGACGCTCGCCGAACGCCTCGGTGTCCGAAGGGAACAGTGTCTGAAGGGAACGACGAGTCGAGGCAGCCCCCGCGGCCGCCGCCCGGAGGGGCGGCGGCCGCGGGCGGGGACGGTGACGGCGGAGGAGGTCACCGCCCGGTCAGCCGGCGACGGCCGACCGGGCGGGAGCGTGCGCTCCGGCCGCCGCGTGGGCCACGGCCGGGGTGTGCGCCGGGGTGGAGGTGTGGGCCACGGCGGCGGCGTGCGCCGGGGCGGGTGCCGGTGTCGCGGCCCGGGCGGCCGGTTCCACCTCGACGAACCGGGGCGTGGGCTGCTCGGCCGTACGGCGTGGCGGGTGGGCCGGCTCCTTGAGCACCGGTGACGGGGCGGGCAGCGTGAACCAGACGACCTTGCCGTTGTCGCCGTCCGGGCGCACTCCCCAGCTCTCGCTCACCGCGGCCACCATCGCCAGCCCGCGGCCGCAGGTGGCCATCGGACCGATGTCCCGCGCGTCCGCCGGTTCGGGCAGGCGCGGATCGTGGTCGTGCACCGAGACGGTGAGCCGGTCGAGCAGCAGTTCCAGCTCGACCACGCACGACTTGTCGGGCTGGGCGTGCCGGTGGACGTTGCTGAGCAACTCGGTCACACCGAGCGCGGCGCGGTCTATCAACGCGTCCATATGCCAGTAGCGCAACTGCGCAGATACGATTCTGCGGACCTGGCCGATCCGCGACGGCAGGGCTTGGAGCTCCACTGTGCAGTGCCTGCTTGGGTGAGTGATCACGACTGCGACTCCCCGATGTGAGGTCCGGAACGACCGGAGGAACACGGAGAACAACGGATCCAGCAGGGAGCTTGCGTCCAAACGGCCGCCTGCTGTCGTGGCCGGCGGGCTGGTTCGCAGCGTTATCGCCGGTAAACCCAGAGTGACGTGAGACCAGAGTGACCCAGGGGGTGCGGTCCCGCAACTCCGCGTGCCGCTCAGCCGCCGCGCCCGGCGGCCCTGCGCACGGCCTCGATGAACCGGCGCGCCGCCGGCGGCCCCGGCTCGCCCGGAGCGGGGTCGTGGTCGCCCAGGGTGAGCGAGTAGCGGCTGCCGTTGAGGTCGGCCAGGGCCCGGCCGTCCGCGGCGAACCACGGCCTGGAGGCGCGCACCGCCTGCACCGGCGCGCTGTCGATCTCGCTGCCGTAACTGGTGAGCAGCTCCACCCTCCCGCCGCTGATCCGGACCTGGCCGGCCCGGGTCAGCGAACGCAGCCGCCTGCCGATCCGCACGCCCGTGGCCGTGAACTCCGGCTCCGCCATGCTCCGCCGCCCCCTTGCGCGTCGGCCGCCGGACCGGCCGTGCGGCCGTGGCTCCGGCGATGTCCCGCTCCCGCGGTGGTCCAGTGGTCCCGCGGTGATCCAGTGTTCGCCCCCGTCCGGGACAATCGTCCCGTCCCGGTGCAGTCTGCCCGCACCCGGCGGACGGCACCAGTGCGCACGGGGCTCCGGGGGCGATGTCCGGCGCATTGGCGTGAATCCGCCCCCGCGGTTCGCACGCCTGTGCCCCAGTGGTGCCTTTGGGTGGCTCAAAGATGCGTTTATGCAGGTGGGAAGTGGTGTGAGAGCTGCCTATAGTCGGAGTGTCGGCCGCGCCGGGCGCCGTCGGCGTCCACCGTGAGGAGCCCCGCCGTGAGCACTACCCGTCAGATCCGGACCGGAGAGACCCTCGACGTCGACCGCAGCGACGCGAGCTACCGGGACTGGCTGAAAGAGGCCGTCCGCAAGGTCCAGGCGGACGCCAACCGCTCGGCCGACACCCACCTGCTGCGGTTCCCGCTGCCCGAGCGCTGGGGCATCGACCTGTACCTGAAGGACGAGTCGACCCACCCCACCGGAAGCCTCAAGCACCGCCTGGCCCGCTCCCTCTTCCTCTACGGCCTCTGCAACGGCTGGATCCGGCCGGACCGCCCGGTGATCGAGGCGTCCAGCGGTTCCACGGCCGTCTCGGAGGCGTATTTCGCCAAGCTGATCGGCGTGCCGTTCATCGCGGTCATGCCGCGCACGACGAGCGCCGAGAAGATCCGCCTGATCGAATTCCACGGCGGCCGCTGCCACTTCGTGGACGACCCGCGCAGGATGTACGAGGAGTCCGCCCGGCTCGCGGTGCGCACCGGCGGCCACTACATGGACCAGTTCACCTATGCCGAGCGGGCCACCGACTGGCGCGGCAACAACAACATCGCCGAATCGATCTTCCGGCAGCTGCGGCTGGAGCGGTTCCCGGAGCCGGCGTGGATCGTCGCCACCGCGGGCACCGGCGGCACCTCCGCGACCCTCGCCCGCTACGTCCACTACATGCAGTACGACACCCGCATCTGCGTCGCCGACCCGGAGAACTCCTGTTTCTTCGAGGGCTGGACCACCGGCGATCCGGACGTCACCTGCGACTGCGGCTCCCGTATCGAGGGCATCGGCCGCCCGCGCATGGAGCCGAGCTTCGTCCCCGGCGCCGTCGACCGCATGATGAAGGTCCCGGACGCGGCCAGTGTGGCCGCCGTACGCGCCCTGGACCGGGTCATCGGCCGCAAGGCGGGCGGCTCGACCGGCACCGGCCTGTGGAGCGCCCTGAAGATCGTCTCGGAGATGGCCGCCGAGGGCCGCACGGGCAGCGTGGTCACCCTGCTCTGCGACCCCGGGGACCGCTACCTCGACAAGTACTACTCGGACGCCTGGCTCGCGCAGCAGGGCCTGGACATCGCGCCGTACGCGACGGCGATCGACTCGCTGCTGGACACGGGGGTCTGGCCGGGCTGACGGTCCGCCGGGCGCCGGCCGGCGGACCGTCAGCCGTCGGTGTCCGGGTCGTCGTCCGGCTCGGGCTCGCCCGCCACCACCAGCCGGCGCAGGTGCTCGGAGATGTCCGCCCGCGCCCCGGCCGGCAGGCCCGCGTCGGTGACCAGCGTGTCCACCTGCTCCAGCGCGGCGAACGAACTCAGGCCCACCGTCCCCCACTTGGTGTGGTCGGCGACCACCACCACCCGCCGTGCCGACTGCACCAGCCGCCGGTTGGTCTCGGCCTCCGCCAGGTTGGGCGTGGACAGGCCCGCCTCGACCGATATCCCGTGCACGCCGAGGAACAGCAGGTCGAAGTGGAGGGCCGCGATCGCCTGGTCGGCCACCGGGCCCACCAGCGAGTCGGACGGTGTGCGCACCCCGCCGGTCAGCACGACCGTGGCCCCGCCCTGCCGCTGCCCCGAGGTGCGCTGCGCGGCGTGGAAGACGTCCGCGACCCGCACCGAGTTCGTCACCACGGTCAGGTCGGGCACCTCCAGCAGGTGGTGGGCGAGCGCGAACGTCGTCGTGCCGCCCGAGAGCGCGATCGCCGTGCCCGGGCTGACCAGCTCGGCGGCGGTGCGCGCGATGTCCTCCTTGGCGGTCAGCTCCAGGCCCGACTTGGCCTCGAACCCCGGCTCGTGCGTGCTCGCCTCGACCACCGGCACCGCGCCGCCGTGCACCTTCTCCAGCACGCCCTGGCGGGCCAGCGCGTCCAGGTCGCGGCGGACGGTCATGTCCGACACACCGAGTTTGCGCGTCAGTTCGTTGACCCGGACGCCGCCCCGGCGCCGGACCTCGTCCAGGATGAGAGCGCGGCGCTGCTCCGCGAGGAGGTTCTGATTCTCGCTCACGTACGCTCCGGTCCTTTCGCCGCCCAGCCGTCCGACCCGCCCCGCGCACCTGCCGCGAGCAGGGCGTTGCAGCCGGGCTCCGGTGCGCGGGCGTCCCATCCTTTCACGGGTGGCCTCGGGTTGCGCCACTCCCCGCTTCGATGCGTACATGCCATCCGGATGGGCCCGGCGCGCCGGGTCACCCGGATCGGGGAAATTCCGCGCGCGGCGGTGCGCCCGGGCCCGCCGAGCGGGATGCTGATGCCCGCACGCGGACATGCCGTCACCACCACACGGGGAAGTGCGGGAACAGTGGAACGTGCGCAGGAGCCAACCGCCGGGGCCGAGGCGGACGCCCTCGCCGCGCCGCCCGACGGCGCCGCGGTCGACCTGGAACTGCTGGTGCACGGGGTCGGCGGGGCCACCCCGGAGCGGATGCTCGGTGACCCGCGCACGGTGCGGATCACCGGCGACGACACGGCGGCCGTCTTCCGGCGCGCCGAGGACGCCCACGCCGAACACCGGCGCGACCGGCGGGACGGGCCGGTGCCCGAGGCGTACGTCTGGTGCAACCTCACCTCCGGCAACGGCACCCGCGCGCTGTGGCTCCTGCTGCTGCCCTTCATGGTCGTCAACCTCGCCCACTGGATGCGCCCGGCCGCCCACGGCCGGCAGCGCACCGTGCGGCTGTACGGCCTGCTGGTGCGGCTCGCCGCGCTCACCCTGACGGTGCTGCTGGTGGCCGCCGTCTGCGAGGTCGCCCTGGACCTCACCGCCTGGCAGTGCGCGGGCACCGCCGCCTGCGCCCGCCGCCACTCCTGGCTGGGCTTCCTCGCGCCCGCCGGCTCCGGCGGCTGGTGGAGCGCGCCGGGCCGCCGCCTCGCCCTCGCCGCCCTGCTCCCGGCCGCGCTCACCTGCCTGCTCTGGTACCTCTCCCACCGCACCTGGCGTGCCTACGAGTCCCACCAGCCGGTCTCCCGCGCTCCCGAGAGCGAGACCGAGGACGACAGCACCGCCCTGGGCCGGCCCGGCTTCTGGTACGGGCGCCGCCTGGTGGCCCGGCTGCGCGCCGCCCACACCGCGGCGGGCCTGCTGACGGTCGCCGCCGCGGTCACCCTCCCGGCGGCACGCTTCGACCACCGCCCCGGCGGCCCCGCGGCACTGCGGACGGCGGGCCTCGTCCTGGCCGTCGCGCTGCTCGGCTGGGCGGCCGCCACGGTGGCCGTGGTCTGCGGCCGCGGCCGCAGCGAGCACCGCCTCGACCGGCGCCTCGACGCCGGTCTCGTACGGCGCCTGCCGCTGGGCGCCCTCGCCCTGCTGCTGCTCGCGCTCGGGTACGCCGGCTGGTCGCGCCCTGGCTGGCACTCGTCCGGGCGCCTGCCCGGCGACGCCGCTTTCGGCGCCGTCATGCTCGCCCAGGGCGTGCTCGTCCTCGCCCTCGGCGCCGTCGCCCACGACCTCCACCGGCGCCACCCCGACCCGCGCGCGAGCATGCGCGGCCTGGGCGGACCGGCGGTCGCGCTGCTCGCCTGCGCGGTGGGCGGAGTGATCTCCGGCGGCCTCGCCCAGCGCGTCGCCGACTGGCTGGACGGCACCGGCGCCTCCATCGGCGGCCCGCCCGTGCTGCTGACCTGGCAGGCGTCCGTGATCCCGCCGCTGCTGCTGGTGCTGCTCACCCTGGCCGCCCGGCTGTCCTGGCGGACGCGGAGGCTCAGCCGCGCCGAACGCGAGGCGGTGCGCCGCGGTCACCCCGGAGAACCCGAGGACCCCGCCCGCACCTCCCGCATCGCCCACGCGCGGGCGATGGCCACCCTCACCGACCGGGCGCCGCTCGCCGTCGCCGCCCTCACCGCCGCCACGCTGGCCCTGGGAGCCGCTGCGCTGGTGGGCGCCCTGGCCACCGGGCGGACCCCCGGCGAGGCGGCCCGGCGGACCACCGCCGTCGTCCGGGCCGCCGCCGAGACCTCGCAGACACTGGGCTCCTGGCTGGCCGGCCTCGGCTTCATACTGTTCGTCGCCTGGGGCCGGCGGGCCTACAAGGACGCCTCCGCCCGGCGCACCATCGGCATCCTGTGGGACATCGGCACCTTCTGGCCGCGCGCCGCCCACCCCTTCGCACCGCCCTGCTACGCCGAGCGCGCGGTACCCGACCTGACCTGGCGGATGGCGACCTGGACCGAGCGCACCGGCGGCCGGCTGGTGCTGTCCGGGCACTCCCAGGGCAGCGTCCTCGCCGCCGCGGCCGCCTGGCAGCTGACGCCGGCCGTCCGCGGCCGCGTGGCCCTGCTGACCTACGGCTCCCCGCTGGAACGCCTCTACGGCCGCTGGTTCCCGGCCCACTTCGGGCCGGCCGCCCTCGGCTCACTGCACCGCCAGGTCGCCTGCTGGCGCAACCTCTACCGCCCCACCGACCCCATCGGCGGCCCGGTCCGGCTCCCCGGCGACGACGGCCCGGTGGTCGACCACGAGCCGCTGCGCGACCCCCTCGCCTACGGCCGCACCCCCGAGCACCCGCTCCCGGCGCCGATCCGCGGCCACTCCGACTACCAGGCGGACCCGGCCTTCGCGCGGGAACGGGCCCGGCTGCTGGCGAGGCTGCGGCCCGACCTGCCCGGTCAGCGGCCGGAGACCTGACCGGGCAGCTCCGGAAGATCCTGCGCGTACAGCAGGGTCAGGTCGTCGGTGGTCGGGTCCGGGAGCTGGGCGACACGGCTGGCGTGGCGCTCCACCATCGCCTCGAACGTCTGCCGCGCCGTACGGCCGTTGCCGAACGCGGCGCCCTTGGGGAGGGCCGTGAAGTACTCCACCAGCGCCTGGGACGCCCCCGGCGCCAGCCGGTACTCGTGCTCGTCGGCCTGCTGCCGCACGATGCTCAGCAACTCGTCGGGGTCGTAGTCGCTGAAGGTGATGGTCCGTGAGAAGCGGGAGGCCACGCCGGGGTTCACGGAGAGAAACCGCTCCATCTCCGCCGTGTACCCGGCGACGATCACCACGACCGCGTCCCGGTGGTCCTCCATCAGCTTCACCAGCGTGTCGATGGCCTCCTTGCCGAAGTCCCGCCCGGCGTCCTCGGGGGACAGCGCGTACGCCTCGTCGATGAACAGCACACCGCCCCGGGCCCGCTGGAACGCCTCCTGGGTACGGATCGCGGTCGAGCCGATGTGCTCGCCGACCAGGTCCACCCGGGACACCTCGACCAGATGGCCCTTCTCCAGCACCCCGAGGGAGGCCAGGATCTCCCCGTACAGCCGGGCCACCGTGGTCTTGCCGGTGCCCGGGGAGCCGGTGAAGACCAGGTGCCGTTTGACCGACGCCGCCTTCAGGCCCGCCTGCTGCCGGCGCCGGCCCACCTCGATCATGTCGGTCAGCGCCCGCACCTCGCGCTTGACGCTGTCCAGGCCCACCAGCGCGTCCAGCTCCCCGAGCACGTCCTTCGACGTCCGCACCGGCTGCGGCGGCTGTTCGGGCGCGGCCGGAAGGGGCGCGTCGGCGCGCTGCTCCGGGACCGGGCTCAGCAGGCCGGGGGAGTGGTCCGTCGTCTGCACGGCCGGCTCGCGGGCCGCGGCCGGCCGGAGGGCGCCGCTCTCGTCGCTGGTGCAGTCCTCCACGACCGGCCCCGCGCCGGACCCGGCGTCGGGCCCGCCCTCCGCGAACTCGTAGCCCCCGCGCGCGCAGCGCTCCGTACGGCACTTGCGCAGGGTCGCGCGGCAGCCGTCGATCACGTGGAAGCCGTAGCCGCCGCTGCCGGTGACCCGGCAGTCCAGGAAGGAGCCCCGGCCGCCCGCGGAGATGTAGAAACCCGCCTCCGCGGGCGAGTCGACGGTGCAGCGCTCGATGGCCGGGTCGGCGCCCTTGGTGACGATGACACCGGTCTGGGTGCCGTCCAGGACGCAGTTGCTGAGGGTGCCGCCGCTGCCGTGGTCGCGGAACCAGGCGCCGGTGGCCGCGTTGCTGATGCGGCAGTCGTCGAGCTGCGCGGTCGCGCCGTCGCTCACCGACACGGCCGTGTTGCGCACCTGCGACAGGTCGCTGTCCACGACGTCCGCGCGTGAGCCGCGGTCCAGCACGAACAAGGCGTCCGGCACGTCGTGCACCCGGCACGAGTCCAGCACCGCGGTGGCGCCGTCGCTGACCCAGACCGCCGGGTAGTCGCCGGTGCTGTCGAAGATCTCGCACTGGTTGGCGTCCACCCGCGTCCCCGGGTCCCACACCGACAGGCCGTTGCGCCCGAACTGCCGCACCGTCGTGCGGGTCAGCGTCAGCACCGAGCGGGAGCGCAGGTCGACCGCGTTCTCCGGGATGTCGTGGATGCGGCAGTCGGCGAGCGTGAGCACCGCGTCCGTGTCCAGGGTGACGCCGTCGGCGGTGGTGCGGTGCACGTCGCAGTCGGTGAGGTGCGCCGTGGCCCGCGCGGTGACGTGCACGCCCGAGCCCCGCACCTCGTACACCTCGCACCCGACGGCCTCCAGCGCGGAGTTCTCCCCGGTCACCGACAGGCCGGTGCCCGAGGCGTGGTGCACCCGGCAGCGCTCCAGGCGCGGATGGCCGCCGCCGCGCACCGCCACGCCCGCCTGCCCGGCCGCGACCACCTCGCACTCCTCGAACACCCCGCCGCCGCCGTCGACCACGGCGATGCCGATGCCGGCCGGGTTGTCCACGGTGCAGCGGCGCACGGTCGGACGGGCGCCGCCGCGCACCTCGATGCCCGCGGCGGACCGGGTGACGATCCGCAGGTCCGCCAGCTCCGGCGTGCCCTCCTCGATCAGCAGCGCGGGGGCGGCCGCGTCCTGGCCCTCGATGTGCAGGTCCTGCACCACGGCCGTGGCGCGCACGGTCAGCGGCACGCCGTCCACGGGCGCGATGCGCACCGAACCCGGTGATCCCTCGGGGCCGCGCAGCGTCACCGCCCGCTGGATGACGAGGTTCTCGCGGTAGGTGCCGGAGGCGACGGTGAGGACGTCGCCGTCGGCCGCGGCCTCCAGGGCGGCGGCGAGCGATGCGTACTCACCCGTGCGGCGCCGCCACCGCGAGGTACCGGTGTGCGTCACCTGGACCGTGCCCTGTGCCATGGCGTTGCTGTGCCCCCGCCTCGTCGTACTGATGGCTCGTCCGCCGTCGGGGCGTGCCCCGGCCGGCTCGTTCGCGCGCCGCCGATGCCGGACGCGTGCCGGCCGGTCCACCGTAGCGTGCGCGCGGGTGATGGGTTGACCAGAGCCGGAAGGCCGTCAGCTGCCCGTGCCGGCCTTGCCCCAGTCCGGTCCCGCCCGCTCCCAGGCCTGGTCCCAGCGCGCGTACCGGCGGCGGACCATCCGCCAGACGATCAGCCGTCTGCCGCCCTCGACGAGGCCGGCCGAGACCAGCGCCGCACCGAACCCGGCGAGCACCGCGTGCGCCGTCGCGGTCGCGGCGTCCAGCGGGCGGGCCGCCATGCGGCCGTGCGCGTCCGTCCAGATGGTGAAGTGGTCGCCCCGGTGCGGCGATCGCAGCGCGGCCAGCACCGGCGCGTGCCGCCGGGTGCCGTCCGGGGCGGTCCAGTCGGCCAGCACCCGGGTGCGCGCGTCGTGCGCGGTGGTGGCGTCCGGGTCGGGGTCCGGCACCGCGCCGCCCAGGGCGCGGACCACCGTCGCCGTCAGGCGGTGGCGGGTGTGCTGCTGCTCGCGCACCGATCGCTGGAGGGAGTCCTGGGCGGCGGCGCCGGCCAGCGAGCCGGCCACCGGCGCGGCGACCGCGATCAGCAGCAGGGCCACCAGGGCCAGCCAGGCCTCGGCCAGATCGGTCGCGCGGCGCAGCGGGTTGCGCCGCCAGCGCCACAGGCCGCTCATCGCTCGCACGTCCCGCACCCCCTTCCCCCGCTCCGTGACGAACCCCCGCCGGAGCGCTCCCGTCCGCGGGTCCGGCGGCCGGGGCGGCGCCGCCGTCCGCGACGCGGCCGTGACCGGGACCCTCACGCATGTGTCACAGCGTCAACGACCGGCCGTGGCCCTCCGGTTCCCGCAGCGGCGACCCCGATCGGCACCGGATCCGGAGCCGCGCCGTCCGGCCGGCGGACCGCGTGCTCCTCCGGCCCCGCTCGCGCCCCTGTCCGGGCGGACGTCCCCGCGCCGTCACCGCTCGTGGACGCGCACCGGGTCCCCGACCCGGATCGTGCCGCGCGCGAGGGGCACCAGGTTCTGCCCGAAGACGAGCTTCCCGGCGATCCTGCGGTGCCGGGCCAGGGTGCGCAGCGGCTCCCGGCCGCGCTCGGCGCTGCTCTGGTCGGTCGTGGTGACCACGCACCGCCCGCACATCTTGGCGACCCGGAAGTCGACCTCGCCGATGGAGACGCGGGTCCAGCGGTCCTCCGCCCAGGCGTCGGTGCCGGACACGACGACGTTGGGCCGGAACCGGTTCATGGGCAGCGAGCCCTCGCCGGGGTGGTCGCCCCGGGCGATCAGCTCGTTCAGCGCGTCGAGGGAGGCGAGCGTGGTGACCAGCAGCGGGTAGCCGTCGGCGAGACTGACCGTCTCACCGGGCAGCGCGTACGCGGGGTCGATGGGGCGGCGGGTGGCCGGATCGTCCAGGTGGACCAGGCGGACGTCCGCCTCCAGGTAAGCGCCGCACCAGTCGTGGGCGGCGCGCGCGGCCGGGACGGCCTCGACCTTCGTGCCGAAGACGTTCACCGGGACGGTACCGCCCGGCTCCGGGACGGACACCGTCAGCGGGGCCCGTCCGGGCGCGGACAGACGAAGGCCGCCGCCGGGCAGCAGCTCGGCGGCGGCCAGCGCCAGGCGCGGCTGTTCGCGTTGTGTGACGACCTTTCCCCCGTGGTCGACCAGTGCCCAGCGCCGGTCCCCGGCGAGCCCCCACGGCTCCACCTCGGCCTGACGGAGCGCGAGGCCCCGCAACGCCTTGACGGGATGGACGTGGATCGACTGCAGCGCGGCATTCCCCATGCCGCCATCGTGCCAGGTGGCGGCGGCGGCCGGAGGACCGGTCTAGTAACCGCGGTACTGCTGGTTGTTGTACGGGTCCTGGTAGGGCGCCGGCGCGGGCCGCGGGGCGGCCGGGCGCATCGCCTCGTACCCGTTGCCCGCCATCGGGCGCTGCGGCTGCTGGTGTGCCTGCGGCCCGGGGTAACCGCGCGGCGCGGAGGCCTGCTGCGGGATGTAGGCCGCGGGCGCCTGCTGCAGGGGCGCGGGCTGCTGCGCCTGCGGGTAGCCGTACATGGGAGCGTGCTGGGAGGGGCCCGAGGGGAGCGCGGGCAGCGCCGACGGCAGCGCGGGCAGGTGGTTGCCCGTGTCGTAGGCGGCGGGGACCCGGATCGGGGCGATCTGCGGGGTTCCCCGCTCGGCCACGAGGGAGTCGTAGATCGGAGTGTCCGGGAAGGAGGCGGAGTAATAGCCGCCACCATAAGTGGAGCGGGGGGAGGTCATGGCACATAAGTTAAGCCCACGATGTGCTGGTTGGGGAGACCGATAAGAGGGTTGTTTTCCGTGTCGGCAGTGGCCTGGCGTCCCCAATCCGAGCGAACTCGGCGAAAAGGGGCGCCGATCGGCGTACGGATCGGGTAAAAGCCGAGTTCCTGGGGGGTTACCGGCGGTTGAGCGGCGATCTCCCCGTCCGCTCGGCCGGCACCTCGCCGTGCCCGGGAACTGCCTGAACGGGTAGGAATGACCTAGGACCGCGCGCCGGCCGAGTCCGGCGCGAACACGACGCTTTGGGGGCGGACATGTCAATGCCGAAGGGATCGAACGCGCCGGTGCCCACGACGGCCCTGCGCGTCGAGTTGGGCTGGCGCTCCGGCCCCGGAGTGCCCGACGCGGACGCCTCGGCGCTGCTGCTGGTGGCCGGAAAGGTTCGCTCCGACGAGGACTTCGTCTTCTACAACCAGCCCGTCCACCCCTCCTCGGCGGTCCGCCACGAGGGAAAGCGGAACGCCGGCGGGCAGGTGACGGACACCCTGCTCGTGGACCTCGCGCGCGTGGAGGCCGCGATCGACCGGGTGGTGCTCGCCGCCTCCGCCGACGGCGGCTCCTTCGGCCAGGTGCCCGGCCTCTACATCGAGGTCGGCGACGCCGCGCGGGGCGAGGTGGTCGCCCGCTTCGACAGCCCCGGCGCGACGGTCGAGACCGCCTTCGTGCTCGGCGAGTTCTACCGCCGCCAGGGCGGCTGGAAGTTCCGCGCCGTCGGCCAGGGCTACGACAGCGGACTGGCGGGCCTCGCCACGGACTTCGGGATCACCGTCGACGAGCCCCGGCAGGCGGCCCGCACCACCCCCGCGGCCCCGCCGCCCGCCCCCACTGCGCCCCCGGTCACCGTGCCGCCCCCGGTCACCGTGCCGCCGCCCGTCCCGGCCGCTCCCATGACGCCGCCGCCCGTGCCGGCCGCACCGCCGGTGCGGCTGTCCAAGGTGACCCTCACCAAGGCGGCCCCCTCGGTCTCCCTGGCCAAGCAGGGCGGCACCTCCGGAGCGCTGCGGGTCAACCTCAACTGGCAGGTGCACCAGCAGTTCCCGGGCTGGGGCGGCCGCCGGGGCGGCGCGCGGCCGGACATCGACCTCGACCTGTGCGCCCTCTACGAACTCGCCGACGGCCGCAAGGGGGTCGTCCAGGCGCTCGGCAACTCCTTCGGCGCGCTGCACCGGCCGCCGTACATCCACCTCGACGGCGATGACCGCACCGGTGCCGTGGTGAGCGGGGAGAACCTCACCGTCAGCCTCGACCACACCCGCGACTTCCGGCGCATCCTCGTCTTCGTCACCATCTACGAGGGCGCCACCTCCTTCGCCGGCCTGCACGCCACCGTCACCCTCCAGCCCCAGCACGGCGCCCCGATCGACTTCTCGCTCGACGAGTGCACGGTCCCCTCGACGGTCTGCGCGCTCGCCCTGCTCACCAACACCGGCGGCGACCTGGTCGTCCGGCGCGAGGCGCGGTACCTGGTCCCGGAGCGCGGGGTGAGCCCGCAGCGGACCATGGACCGCGCCTACGGATGGGGCATGGACTGGACCCCCGGACGCAAGTGAGCACCGGGCTCAGCCCTCGTCGGGCACGGCCCCGGGACGCGCGTACGTACGGCCCTTCCACGCGGCCCCGCGCCCCTGGTAGTGCCGTACCGCCGAGTCGACCGTCATCAGGAGGTACAGCGACGCGGTGAACGGCAGCAGCGGCGCGAGCCACAGCGGCTGCCGGTAGTAGCGCAGCATCGGCACGTACGTCAGCGTCATCACCAGCCATGCCGCCGCACCGGCCGCCGCGGCCGCCGGGACGCCCAGTGCCGCGCCCGCGAGGACCGCGGCGGGCGGCACCAGGTAGACCAGCACCAGCCCGGCGACCGTGCCGAGCAGCAGCGGCGGGCTGTGCCGCAGCTGCGCGTAGGCGCTGCGCGCGACCATCCGCCACAGGTCGCTCAGGTGCGGGTACGGGCGCACGCTCTCGACGCCCTCGGCGAGGCCCAGCCAGACACGGCCCCCCGAGGCCTTCACCGCGCGCGCGAGCGCCACGTCGTCGATGACGGCGTGCCGGATCGCGTCCGGGACGCCCGCCCGGCGGGCGGCGTCCGCGCGCAGCAGCACGCAGCCGCCCGCGGCGGCCGCCGTCCGCGTCCCCTCGCGGCCGATCCGGCGGAACGGGTAGAGCTGCGCGAAGAAGTAGACGAACGCCGGGACGACGAGCCGCTCCCACAGGCTCTCCACCCGCAGCCGGGCCATCTGCGACACGGCGTCGAAGCCCCCGGATCCGGCCGCCGCGACCAGCCGGCGCAGGCTGTCCGGCGCGTGGGCGATGTCCGCGTCGGTCAGCAGCAGGTACTCCGGGTCGCCCGCGCCGGTCAGGGCGATGCCGTGCCGCACCGCCCAGAGCTTGCCCGTCCAGCCCGCCGGCGGCTCACCGGGGGAGGTGACGGTGAGCGGCAGCCCGCCGTGCCGCCGGGACAGTTCGCGGGCCAGCTCCCCGGTGCCGTCCGAGCTGCCGTCGTCGACCAGGACGACCTCCGCCCGCCCCGGATAGTCCTGCGCCAGCAGCGACGGCAGACTCGCGGGCAGCACCCCGGCCTCGTCCCGCGCCGGCACGACGACAGCCACCGCCGGCCACCGCGCCGGCTCGGCGAGCGGCGGCAGCCGTACGTCGGTGCGCCAGAAGAAGCCCTGGCACAGCAGCAGCCACAGCCAGGCGGCGAGGGACACGACGGCGATCCACACGAAGGCGCTCACGCGCGCAGTCTGCCCCACCGGACCGGCCCGGACGGGGCCATCGTCTATCGTGGCCGGGTGAAGATCGCGCTCATGGACTCCGGAATCGGCCTGCTGGCGGCGACCGCCGAGGTACGGCGCCTGCGGCCCGACGCGGATCTCGTCCTCTCCCTGGACCCCGACGGCATGCCCTGGGGGCCGCGCACCCCCGAGGACCTGACACGGCGGGCCCTGGCGGTCGCCGAGGCGGCCGCCGCCCACGACCCCCAGGCGCTGATCATCGGCTGCAACACGGCCACCGTCCACGCCCTGCCCGCCCTGCGCGCCCGGCTGGAGCCCGGCGTGCCGGTGATCGGCACCGTACCGGCGATCAAGCCGGCCGCGGCCGGCGGCGGGCCCTTCGCGATCTGGGCCACGCCCGCCACCACCGGCAGCCCCTACCAGCGCGGTCTCATCGACGACTTCGCCGGCGGCGTCCCGGTCACCGAGGTGCCCTGCTGGGGCCTGGCCGAAGCCGTCGAGCGCGCGGACGAGGCGGCCATCGACGCCGCCGTCGCCGCGGCGGCCGCGCTCACCCCGGACGACGTGACGACCGTCGTCCTCGGCTGCACCCACTACGAACTCGTGGCGGAACGTATCCGCGCCGCCGTGCAGCGGCCCGGCGCCACCCCGCTGGTCCTGCGCGGCTCCGCCGCCGCGGTGGCCGCCCAGGCCCTGCGCCGTATCGGGGAGCCGCCCGCCCCCGACGCGCCGGCCGAGGGCACGGTGACCGTGCTGCTCAGCGGACACGAGGGCGAGCTGCCCGCCCCCGCGCTGAGCTACGCCGAGGGCCGCCTGCTCCAGGCCGCCACCCCGGCCGGCTGAGCCCGCGCACCCGCGCCCGGTCCGCAAACGGCAGGCACGGGGGCCGAGGACCCGACGAGCGGCGGAGTCACGCTGTGCGAGCGCCTGCCCGCGCAGCGGAACCTGGGTAACCTCATAGGCATGAGGGACCATCCCCACCCCGAGGACTCCTCGCACCCCGACGTCTGGACCGGACGGGCCACCAACCGGGTCCAGTGGCTGCTGGCGCTGGTCGGCGCCGCCTGCATGGCGCTCGGCATCGAGCTGGCCGTGGACTCCGCCTGGACCTCCGGCGTCGCCCCGCTGGTCATGTCGGTCGTCGGCTGCATCGCCGCCGGTCTGCTGGTCCTCTTCGGCACCCTGGCCTTCGTCCACGTCGACCTCCGCCTGGACCGGGACTCCCTGGAGGTGCGCTGCGGCCACATCGGGCTGCCCCGGCGCCGCATCCCGCTCTCCGAGGTCGTCGGCGCCGAGTTCACCGCCCACGTCACCCCCTGCCACTGGGGCGGCTGGGGCTACCGCTGGCTCCCGGAGAAGGGCACCGCGGTCGTCGTCCGCCGCGGCGAGGGCATCGTCCTGCGGCTGTGGGACGGCCACACGTTCACCGTCACCGTCGACAACGCCGAGTCGGCGGTCACCGTCATCCGCTCCCGCCTGCGCACCACCGCGCCGGGCGGCGCGGCGTAGGGCCCCTCGCCCAGCACTCCGGCGGAGCGCTCAGCCGCGCCGGCGGTCGCCGGCCCACTCGCCCGCCGCCACCCACGGCCGGGCCGTCGCCCACCCCGCCAGCAGCCCCGCGCCCGCGGACACCGTGGTGAAGCTGAGCGCGTTGCCGACCGAGGCGACGGCGGCCAGGGCCGTGAGCGCCGCGCCCGCGGTCAGCGCGACCGGGGTGCAGCGGGGGGTGCGCCAGAGGGCGTACAGGACCCAGCAGAACGCGGCGGCCAGCAGGAGCACCCCGATCAGACCCTGCTCGGCCGCCTGCTGGAGCGTGGCGGAGTGCGGCCTGCCGTCGGGCAGGAGCGCCTGCCGGGCGGTGCCGCTCAGCTCGCCGAACCGGCCGGGGCCCACGCCCAGCGCGGGGTCGTGGCGCAGCAGGCCGAGGGCGTCGTGCCACAGCCGTACCCGCCGCGGGGTCAGCCCGTCGGACAGCGGCACGGTGGCGCCGGGCAGCGTGTCACCGGCGATCGCCCAGGTCACCCCGGTCACCACGGCCGCGGCCAGCGCCAGGCCCGCGAGGGCGGGGCCGCGCCGGCGGGTCCGGGCCGCGGCCAGCGAGCACAGCAGGACGGCGGAGGCGGTCACGCACCCGGCGGCCGAGCCCTCCGCGGCCGCGCTCACCACGATCGCGACGGCGCACAGCCGCAGGCCCAGCCGCAGCCCGGGCGAGGGCGTGGCCCAGGCCGCGCAGCAGACGGCGCCCGTCGCCAGGGCCAGCAGGGCGGCCGTGGCTCCGGCCGATCCGAGCGGCGCGGCGGACGGCGGCCCGGGCGCGAGGTGCGGCACGGCCACGGCCAGCCCGAGCCCGGCCGCGGCACCGGCACAGGGCGCGGCCACCGGCAGCAGCGCCCCCGAGATCCGGCCCGAGGCGTAGCCCGCGGCCACGGCGAGCACCGCGAGCAGCACGCCCTCCGGCCGGCCGTCGTGGGCCGCCGCGGTGATCAGGGACCACACGGCGCACGCGCCCAGGACCACCCCGCCCACCGCGTCGGAAACGTTTCGGCTGCCGCTGTCGCTGTCGCTGTCACTGTCCGCCGCCGCGCCGGCCACGGACACCATCTCCGTCGAGCCCACCCCGTCGCCCCTCGTACCCGGTCCCCCGACCTGTGGCAGACCCCGGCCGCCGGTGCCGCGAGCGGGCCGCACGACTGAGGCTCCGGCACACGGTAACGGCTGATGGCCGGTTTGTGGACGACTTGCGCAGAAACGGTGTGCGACTCCGGCCCGGCGCCACCCGGCCCGGCGGCCCGGCCGTACCGCTGCCGGGGCCCGGTGCGCGGGCCGGGACGGCGGCGGCCGAACTGTCAGCCCCGCAGGTGACCGCCGTACACTCCCCGGGTGACCGTCACCGCACCCCCCGTCGACCAGCCCGATCGGCTCCGGCCCGCTGCCACGCGCCCCGCGTGGGCCGGCCGGCTCCTGAGCCTGGTCCCGGCCGCTGCCTCCGCGCTCTGCGGAGTGCTGCTGTACGTGAGCTTCCCGCCGCGCACCCTGTGGTGGCTGGCGCTGCCCGCCTTCGCGGGCTTCGCGTGGGTGCTGCGCGGCCGCAGCTGGAAGGCGGCCCTCGGGCTCGGCTACCTGTTCGGGCTCGGCTTCCTGCTGCCGCTGCTGGTGTGGACGGGCGTGGAGGTCGGGCCCGTGCCCTGGATCGCCCTGGTGGTCATCGAGGCGGTCTTCGTGGCCGTGGCCGGCGTGGGGGTGCGCGCGGTGTCGAAGCTGCCGGCCTGGCCGGTGTGGGCGGCCGCGGTCTGGATCGCCGCGGAGGCGCTGCGCGCGCGCGTGCCGTTCGGCGGCTTCCCCTGGGGCAAGATCGCCTTCGGCCAGGCGGACGGCGTCTTCCTGCCCCTGGCCGCCGTCGGCGGCACCCCGGTGCTCGGGTTCGCCGTGGTGCTGTGCGGCTTCGGCCTGTACGAGGCCGGGCGCCTGATCGCCGAGGGGCGCCGCACCCGGGCCGTACGGCGGGGTGCTGCGGCCGCCGCGCTGCTGAGCGTGGCCGTCCCGGTGGCCGGGTCCTTCGCCGCCCGCGCGCTGGTCAGCGACCGGGCCGAGGACGGCACCGCCACCGTGGCGGTCGTCCAGGGCAACGTGCCGCGCTCCGGGCTGGAGTTCAACGCCCAGCGGCGGGCCGTGCTCGACTACCACGCGCGGGAGACCCGCAAGCTCGCCGCCGACATCAAGGCGGGCAAGGCGGCCCGCCCGGACTTCGTCCTCTGGCCGGAGAACTCCTCCGACATCGACCCCTTCGCCAACCCCGACGCCGCCCTCGTCATCGGCGACACGGCCAAGGCGATCGGCGTGCCGATCTCGGTCGGCGGTGTCGTGGAGAAGGACGGCCGGCTGCTGAACGAGCAGATCCTCTGGGACCCGGTCAAGGGGCCCGTGCAGACCTACGACAAGCGGCAGATCCAGCCGTTCGGCGAGTACCTCCCGCTGCGCTCGCTGATCGGCACGCTCAACGAGAACTGGACCGGCATGGTCCGCCAGGACTTCAGCCGCGGCCGCACACCCGGCGTGTTCCATGCCGACGGCACCCGGATCGGCCTGGCCACCTGCTACGAGGCCGCCTTCGACTGGGCCGTGCGCGACACCGTCACGCACGGGGCGCAGCTGATCTCCGTACCCAGCAACAACGCCACCTTCGACCGCAGCGAGATGACCTACCAGCAGCTCGCCATGTCCCGCATCCGGGCCGTCGAGCACAGCCGGACGGTGACCGTACCGGTCACCAGCGGGGTCAGCGCGATCATCCTGCCGGACGGGACGATCTCCCGGCGGACGGGCATGTTCGTGCCGGGTTACCTGGTGCAGAAGGTGCCGCTGCGCAGCTCCGAGACGCCCGCCACGCGGCTGGGCATCCTCCCGGAGATCGCCCTGGTGCTGGTCGCGGCGGGCGGCCTCGGCTGGGCGATCGGCGCCGGGATGCGCGGTCGGCGCGCCGGTGGCGTGTAGCCGCACGCCCACCGGGTCCTCCCGGACGCCTCCCGGACGCCCGCGGAGCGCGGGCGGCGGCCCGTTAGGGTCGGCGCATGGCGACTCCCGACTTCATCCGTACCGTCCGGGCCACGGCCGGCCACCAGCTGCTGTGGCTGCCGGGCGTCACCGCCGTCGTCTTCGACGACGAGGGCCGCGTGCTGCTGGGCCGCCGGACCGACACCCGCCGCTGGTCGGTGATCGGCGGCATCCCGGAGCCCGGCGAGCAGCCCGCCGCCTGCGCCGTACGGGAGGTCTTCGAGGAGACGGCCGTGCGCTGTGTCGCCGAGCGGGTCGTCCTCGTGCAGGCGCTGGAGCCCGTCACCTACCCCAACGCGGACGTCTGCCAGTACATGGACATCACCTTCCGCTGCCGGGCCGTGGGCGGTACGGCACGGGTCAACGACGACGAGTCGCTGGAGGTCGGGTGGTTCGCGGTGGACGCGCTGCCCGGGCTGAACGAGTTCGGCCTGTTCCGGATCAAGCAAGCCCTGTCGGATGCACCCACATGGTTCGACCCTACGACTGTCGGCTGAAGTGTGTGTGGGGACCATATGTGGGAGCCGCCCAGGGCGGCCTAGGGTCGCCCCATGACCTCGCCCAGTGACCTGCCCGGTCTCCCCACCGTCCCCCTGGACCTCGGCGGCCGTACCGCCCTCGTCACCGGTGCCGCCAGCGGCATCGGGCGCGCCTGCGCGCTGCGGCTCGCGGCCGCCGGGGCCAAGGTCAGAGCGGTCGACCGGGACGCGGCCGGCCTGGAGGAGACGGCCGAGCTGGCCGCACGGGCCGGGGACCCGGCGGGCGCGGTCGAACCGCACGTGCTGGACCTCACCGACCTGGACGCCGCGGAGCACGCCGCCGCGGGCACCGACGTCCTGGTCAACAACGCCGGACTGCAGCTGGTGCGGCCCCTCGAGCAGTTCCCGCCCGACGTCTTCCACACCGTGCTGACCGTGATGCTCGAGGCGCCCTTCCGGCTCATCCGCGGCGCCCTGCCCCACATGTACGGACAGCGCTGGGGCCGCATCGTCAACGTCTCCTCCGTGCACGGACTGCGCGCCTCTGCCTACAAGTCGGCCTATGTGGCCGCCAAACACGGTCTGGAGGGCCTGTCCAAGACCGCCGCGCTCGAGGGAGCACCCCACGGAGTGACCTCGAACTGTGTGAACCCGGCCTATGTGCGCACCCCGCTGGTCGAGAAGCAGCTCGCCGACCAGGCCCGGGCCCACGGCATCCCCGAGCGGCAGGTGCTCACCGAGGTCCTCCTCAAGGACAGCGCCGTCCAGCGGCTGATCGAACCCGAGGAGGTCGCCGAGGCCGTGGCCTACCTGTGCGGCCCGCACACGTCCTTCGTCACCGGCACCTCGCTGGTCCTCGACGGCGGATGGACGGCCCACTGAACGGCGCCCCGGCCGGAGCGCCGGGACTTTTCCACAGGCCCGGCCGGCCCGGCGGCCGATGCGTGATCCTGTGAGCATGTCCCGCGATCACGTGCACTCAGACACCGAGGCGCCCCAGGCCCCCGCGGCCGCCGGTGGCGCCGGGGCGCCGTACGTCCCCCCGGCCGGCGGCGGCGCCGAGGCGCCCTTCCTCGACCTGCTGGCCAGGGGCGCCGCCGCGGAGGCGTACGAGCAGCCGGTGCTGCTGGCCCGCGCCGACGGCCGCTCCGCCGAGCGGATCGCCGCGCTGGAACACGCCAAGCGGCTGGCGCTGCGGGTCCGCGCGGAGCTGGAGGGACGGCGGCGGCGCGAGGCCGAGCTGTCCGCCCTCTTCGAGACCGCGCACGACCTCGCCGGGCTGCGGGACCTGGACGCCGTGCTGCAGGCCATCGTGCAGCGCGCCCGCTCCCTGCTGCGCACGGACGTCGCCTACCTCAGCCTCAACGACCCCGCCCGGGGCGACACCTACATGCGGGTCACCGAGGGCTCGGTCGCGGCCCGCTTCCAGCAACTGCGCCTGGGCATGGGCGAGGGCCTGGGCGGCCTGGTCGCGCAGACCGCGCGGCCGTACGTCACGGACGACTACTTCCGCGACGACCGCTTCCAGCACACGCTCAGCATCGACACCGGCGTCCGGGACGAGGGCCTGGTCGCCATCCTCGGCGTGCCGCTGATGCTGGGGCCGCATGTCATCGGCGTGCTGTTCGCCGCCGACCGGCGGGCCCGGGTCTTCGAACGGGAGCAGATCGCGCTGCTCGGCTCGTTCGCCGCGCTCGCCGCGGCCGCCATCGACACCGCGAACCTCCTCACCGAGACCCGCTCGGCCCTGGCCGGCCTGGAGCGCGCCAACGAGATCATCCAGGACCGCAGCGCGGTCATCGAACGCGCCTCGGACGTCCACGACCGGCTCGCCGAACTCGTCCTGCGCGGCGGCGGCGTCCACGACGTGGCCGCCGCCGTGTCCGAGGTCCTCGACGGCCGTGTCGAGTTCACCGAGGTCCTCGACGCGGCCGCGGACGCCGGCGTGGTCACCGGCGCGGCCGGCGGCGCGGCCGGCGGCGCGCCCCCGGAGGCGCTGGAGGCCTCCCGCGCCGACGGGCACGCCGTCCGGCACGGCGACGACTGGATCGCGGCGGTGACCGCGGGCGGTGAACTGCTCGGCGCGCTCGTGCTGCGCGGCCACCCCGGCCTCGACCCCGTCGACCAGCGCACCCTGGAGCGTGCCGCGATGGTGACCTCCCTGCTGCTGCTCGCCCGCCGCTCCGCCGCCGAGGCCGAACAGCGCGTGCGCGGCGAGCTGCTGGACGACCTGCTCGACGTCCGCGACCGCGATCCCCGCCTGCTGCGGGAGCGGGCCGCCCGGCTGCGGGCCGACCTGGACGCCACCCACGTGGTGCTCGCCGCCCGCCTCGACGGCCCGGCGGCCGACGCCGAGGAGGAGGCCGCGGCCCGGCGCCGGCTGTGGTCCGCCGCCTCCCACCTGGCCGCCACCCGGCACGGCCTGGCCGCCGCCCGTGACGGCGGCACCGTCCTGATGCTGCCGCTCGGTGCCCGCGACACCGCAACGGACCTGGCCCGCCGCACCGCCCGCCAGCTCACCACGGCCGTCCACCAGCCCGTCACCGTCGGCGCCTCCGCCCCCGTCGCGGACCTCGCCGCCCACCCCCGCACCGTGGCCGCCGCCTATGCCGAGGGCCGCCGCTGCCTGGACGCGCTGCACCTGCTGGGCCGGTGCGGTGACGGCGCCGCCGCGGAGGACTTCGGCTTCCTCGGCCTGCTGCTGGCGGGCGAACGGGACGTCGCCGGCTTCGTGGACCGCACCATCGGCCCCGTCGTGGCCTACGACGAACGGCGCGGTACGGAGCTGCTGCGCACCCTGGACGCGTACTTCGCCTGCGGCATGAGTCCGGCCCGCACCAAGGAGGACCTGCACGTCCACGTGAACACCGTGGCGCAGCGGCTGGAGCGCGTGGGCCGCCTGCTCGGCGGCGACTGGCAGGAACCCGCTCGCGCCCTGGAGATCCAGCTCGCGCTGCGGCTGCACCGGCTGGCCGCACCGGAACGGCACCGACCCCCGCACGTGTGACCGTACGGGGGTCCGCCGGGACCGCGAACCGCTGCCGGGAACCGCGGCAGCGCGGGCGGGTCAGGCGGTGCGGGCCTCCTCGGCCGTGCTGGGGGCGGCCGCCCCGGGAGCCGCGTCCGCCACGTCGGCGAGGTCGCGGTGCCGGGTCTCCCGGGCCACCCCGACGGCGATCAGGGTCAGCACCGCGGCGCCGATCACGTACAGGGCGATCGGGGTGGAGCTGCCGTAGTCGGAGAGCAGCGCGGTCGCGATCAGCGGGGCCGGGGCACCGGCCGCCACCGAGGCGAACTGGGCGCCGATGGAGGCGCCGGAGTACCGCATCCGGGTCGCGAACATCTCGGAGAAGAAGGCGGCCTGGGGCGCGTACATGGCGCCGTGCAGCACCAGGCCGACGGTCACCGCCAGCACCAGCCGGCCGAACGTGCCGGCGTCGACGAGCGCGAAGAAGGGGAACATCCACAGGCCCACCCCGGCCGCGCCGAACAGGTAGACGGGCCGCCGTCCGACCCGGTCGGAGAGCGCGCCCCAGGCCGGGATCACGGCGAAGTGCACGGCGGAGCCGATCAGCACGGCGTTCAGCGCCGTCTGCTTGGAGACGCCGGCGGAGGTGGTGGCGTACACCAGGATGAACGCGGTGATGACGTAGTAGCTGATGTTCTCCGCCATCCGCGCGCCCATCGCGACCAGCACGTCACGCCAGTGGTGGCGCAGCACGGAGACCAGCGGCAGCTGCTCCGCCTCGTCGGTCGCCGAGGACCCGCGGCGGGCCTCGGAGCGCTCCAGCGCCTCCTTGAACACGGGTGATTCGTCGACGGAGAGCCGGATCCACAGACCCACCATCACGAGCACCCCGGAGAGCAGGAACGGTATCCGCCAGCCCCAGCTGCCGAACGCGTCGTCGGACAGCAGGGCGGTCAGCAGGGACAGCACACCGGTCGCCAGCAACTGCCCCGCGGGCGCCCCGGTCTGCGGCCACGACGCCCAGAACCCGCGGCGCCGCGCGTCCCCGTGCTCGCTCACCAGCAGCACGGCACCGCCCCACTCCCCGCCGAGCGCGAAACCCTGGACCAGCCGCAGGGTGGTCAGCAGTACCGGCGCGGCGCTGCCCACGGTGGCGTGCGTGGGCAGCAGCCCGATCGCGAACGTCGCCCCGCCCATCAGCAGCAGGCTCAGCACCAGCAGCTTCTTGCGGCCGAGCCGGTCGCCGTAGTGCCCGAACACCAGGGCGCCCAGCGGCCGGGCGGCGAACCCGACGGCGTAGGTCAGGAACGACAGCAGGGTGCCGACGAGCGGGTCGGAGCCCGGGAAGAACAGCTTGTTGAAGACGAGCGCGGCGGCGGAGCCGTACAGGAAGAAGTCGTACCACTCGATGGTGGTGCCGATGAGGCTGGCGGCGACGATACGGGGGAGGCTGGCGGGGGGTGGGGGAGCGGTGGTTCCGGAGGCCATGTGCGCCACTTCCTCGTGTGCGGTGGGGACGGGTACGTGTCGGCACACGGTAGGAAGCCGCACGTCAGGGGCACATGTGGTGGAGCACCATAGTTCGGCCGTTGGCTATGCGCGCGGCCACCATGCCAGCTCGCGGGAAAGGCGGTTCGGCGGGCTCGGGGATCGTTCGCTCGACGCCACCGAATGTTTCGCCGTGTGTAGCGAATCATGCGCAACTCATTGACACCGCCGAACGCCTCCCCAATCATCCCGAGTGCTCGACAGCTCGACCCACGTTCGTGATATCGAACATCCACCCACTCGAGGATGACGAGGTCCCCATGCGCCGACGAAGTTCCAGCCGCGGACGTCTGTCCACGGTGCTCGCCGCTGCCGTCACCGTCCTGGTCGCGCTGGCGGCGACGCTCGTCGCCGGCCCCGCCCAGGCGGCCACCAGCGGCGCCTTGCGCGGTGCCGGTTCCGGCCGGTGTCTCGATGTGCCGAACGCCGGCCAGACCGACGGCACGTACCTGCAGATCTGGGACTGCTCGGGCGGGACCAACCAGCAGTGGACGCTGACCGACAGCAACCAGCTGACGGTGTCCGGCAACAAGTGCCTGGACGTCCCGGGCCACGCCACCACGGCCGGCACCCGGGTGCAGACCTGGACCTGCAGCGGCGGTGCGAACCAGCAGTGGCGGGTGAACTCCGACGGCACGATCGTCGCCGTGGAGTCCGGGCTGTGCCTGGACGTGACGGGCTCCGGCACCGCCAACGGCACGGCGGTGGAGATCTGGACGTGCAACGGCGGCAGCAACCAGAAGTGGAGCGGCCTGTCGGGCACCGGGGGCGGCGGCACCTGCGCCCTTCCCTCGACGTACCGGTGGACCTCCACGGGTGTGCTGGCGCAGCCCGCGCACGGGTGGGTGGCGCTGAAGGACTACACCGACGTGGTCTACAACGGCAAGCACCTGGTCTACGCCTCGAACGTCTCGGGCTCGTCGTACGGCTCCATGGCGTTCGCACCCTTCACGAACTGGTCGGACATGGCGTCGGCCGGACAGACCGGGATGAGCCAGAGCGCCGTGGCGCCCACGCTGTTCTACTTCGCGCCCAAGAACATCTGGGTGCTGGCCTACCAGTGGGGTTCGACGGCCTTCAGCTACCGCACGTCGAGCGACCCCACCAACCCCAACGGCTGGTCCGCGCCGCAGCCGCTGTTCACCGGTTCCATCTCCGGCTCCGGCACCGGCCCGATCGACCAGACCCTGATCGGCGACGGCCAGAACATGTACCTCTTCTTCGCCGGGGACAACGGCAAGATCTACCGGGCGAGCATGCCGATCGGCAACTTCCCCGGCAATTTCGGCTCGTCGTACACGACGGTCATGAGCGACACGACGAACAACCTGTTCGAGGCGGTGCAGGTCTACAAGGTGCAGGGCCAGAACCAGTACCTGATGATCGTCGAGGCGATGGGCGCGAACGGGCGCTACTTCCGCTCGTTCACCGCGTCCAGCCTGAGCGGTTCGTGGACCCCGCAGGCCGCCAGCGAGAGCAACCCCTTCGCGGGCAAGGCCAACAGCGGCGCCACCTGGACCAACGACATCAGCCACGGTGACCTGGTCCGCAACAACCCCGACCAGACCATGACCGTCGACCCCTGCAACCTGCAATTCCTCTACCAGGGCAAGTCCCCGAACGCCAGCGGCAGTTACGACCAGCTGCCGTGGCGTCCGGGCGTCCTCACCCTGCAGCACTGAACCGGCCGCAGCACTGAGCCGGCCGCGCACCGGCCGCCCGCTCCGCCGAGGGGGTGGCCGGTGCGCCCGTCAGGCCGCCGGGTCCAGCACCCTGGGGAGCAACTGGTCGCCGATGCGGCCGATCTCCTCCTTGTACGGGGTGTCGGACAGGACGAAGTGCGTGATGCCGAGCGCGCGGTAGGCGCGCAGGGCGGCGGCGACGTCGTCGGCGGAGCCCACCAGCCAGGTGGTCGCCGCTCCGCCACCGCCGAACCTGCCCGGGGTGGTGTACAGGCAGGTGTCGAGCACCTCCCCGCGCTCGGCGAGTTCCAGCAGCCGCCGCTGTCCCACGGCCGTGCCGCGGTCCGCCGACCAGGTGGCACCCTCGCCGCCGGCGCCGGCCGCCATCTTCGCGACCCGCTCCTCGGCCGCGCGCCACGCCTCCTCGGTGGTGTCCCGCACCACGGTGGTGATCCGCAGTCCGAACTCCAGCGGCTCGTGCCGCCGCTCCACCTGCCGGCTCAGCGTCCTGAGGCGGTCGATGCGCTCGGCGAGCCCCTCCAGTGGCTCGCCCCAGAACAGCTGGACGTCGGCCTCGGCGGCCGACACCCGCTCGGCGGCCTCGGACGCGCCGCCGAAGTAGAGCGTGGGATGCGTGCGGGCGCCGGTGACGTACGGACGCGGCGCGACCGTGGAGCCGGTCACCCGGAAGTGCTCGCCGTGAAAGGTGACGTCCTCCTCCGTCCACAGCCGCCGCACCAGACGCAGGAACTCCTCGGTACGGGCGTACCGCCGCGCCGGGTCGGTGGTCGTGTCCCCGTACGCCGCCGGGTCGTCCAGCCCGGTGACGATGTTCACCAGGACGCGTCCGCGGCTGAGCTGGTCCAGTGTCGCCGCCGCGCTCGCGAAGTGGGCCGGCTGCCAGTAACCGGGGCGGACCGCGATCAGCGGCTTGAACGTCGTGGTCCGGGCCGCCAGCGCGGCGGCGACGGTGAACGTGTCCGGGCGCCCCCAGCCGGTGCCGAGCAGGGCGCCGCCCCAGCCGTGCCGCTCCGCGCTCAGGGCGAGGCCGGTCGAGTACTCGACCGACCCCCAGCCGGTGGTGGTGTCGTCGCCGCGGTGTCCCGGCTCGACCGTGTTGGGGATGTACCAGAGGAATTCGAGGCTCATCGTGCGTCCCGTCGCTGCTGTCGCTGCTGGGTGGGCCGGCGTCCCCGCCTGCCCGGCCGGTCACGGCGGGCAGCCGGGCGGGCCGGAGGTCGTCTTCGGTCGGCCGGCAGGCGCACCGGGATCACGTCTCCAGCAGTTCGCCCACCAGCGCGGCGACCTGCTCCACTTCGAGGAGGAAGCCGTCGTGGCCGTGGGGGGACGTGATCACGCGGAGCCCGTCCGCCGCGGGGATGCCGGCCGCCAGCTCGGCCTGCTGGTACAGGGGGTAGAGGCGGTCGGAGTCGACCCCCGCGACCAGCGTCCTGGCCGTCACCCGTCTCAGTGCGGCGCCGCTGCCGCCGCGGCCGCGCCCGATGTCGTGGCTGTTCATGGCGCGGGTCAGCGTCACGTAACTGCCCGCGTCGAAGCGGCGCACCAGCTTGCCGGCGTGGTGGTCGAGGTAGGACTCGACCTGGTAGCGGCCGCCGTCGAGGGGGTTCTGCGGGCCCTGCGGCGCGCGGCCGAAGCGGGCCCGCAGCTCCGGTTCGCTGCGGTAGGTGACGTGGGCGAGGCGGCGGGCCAGGCCGAGTCCCGCGTGCGGGCCGTGCCCGGGACCGGCGTCGTGATAGTCGCCGCCGCGCCAGTGCGGGTCGCTGCGGATGGCGTGCTGCTGGACGTCGGCCCAGGCGATCTGTTCCGCGCTCGCCGCGGCCGTCGTGGCGAGCAGCAGCAGCGCCCGGGTCCGCTCGGGACGCGACACGGCCCATTCCAGTGCGCGCATGCCGCCCATCGACCCGCCGGCGACCAGCGCCCAGTGCTCGATGCCGAGCGCGTCGGCCAGGCCGGCCTCCACCGCCACCTGGTCACGCTGGGTCAGGAACGGGAAGGCGCCGCCCCAGCGGCGTCCGCCGGGTGCGCGGGACGACGGGCCGGTGCTCCCCTGGCAGCCGCCGAGCACGTTCGGAGCCACGACGAACCAGCGGTCCGTGTCGAGCGCGCGCCCCGCGCCGACCAGCCCGTCCCACCAGCCGGGGGTGGGGTGGCCGGGTCCGGCGGGGCCGGCGACGTGACTGTCACCGGTCAGGGCGTGCAGCACCAGCACCGCGTTGGACCGGTCGGGTGCGAGCCGCCCCCACGTCTCGAACGCGAGCCGCACACCGGGGAGTTCACCGCCCGCCTCCAGCGCGAGCGGCCCGGGGTGCTCGTACCACTGGCGGCGCCCCGGCGGGTCCCCCTCCCGCCAGGCCCCGGAGGCCGGCGGGAGGGGGACCTCGGCGGGCGTGAGCACGGTGTTCAGGACGCGCCCTTCGCCGCGCGGAACCCCGCCTCCAGGTCGGCCTTGAGGTCCGCGAGGTTCTCGATGCCGACGGACAGGCGCACCAGGCCCGGGGAGGCGCCGGTGGCCGCGAGCTGCTCCTCGTCGAGCTGGCTGTGGGTCGTGGACGCCGGGTGGATGATGAGGCTGCGCACGTCACCGATGTTGGCGAGGTGGCTGAACAGCTCCACCGCGTCCACGAACCGCTTGCCGGCCTCGACACCGTCCCGCAGTTCGAAGGAGACCACGGCGCCCGCGCCCCGGGGCAGGTACTTCCGCCCCGCCTCGTACCACCTGCTGCTCGCCAGCCCCGGGTAGTGCACGGCGGCGACCTCGTCGCGCTGTTCCAGCCATTCGGCCAGGGCCTGGGCGTTGGCGGAGTGGCGTTCGATCCGCAGGCTGAGCGTCTCCACCCCTTGCAGCAGCAGGAAGGCGGAGTGCGGGGAGAGGGCCGGTCCCAGGTCGCGCAGCAGCTGTACCCGGAGCTTCACGGCGAACGCGCCCGGGCCGAGCGCGGGCCAGTACCGCAGCCCGTGATAGCTGGGGTCGGGCTCGCTGAAGTCCGGGAACCGCTCGGCGTGCGCCCCGAAGTCGAAGGTGCCGCCGTCGACGACCACGCCCGCGATGGCCGTGCCGTGCCCGCCGAGGAACTTGGTCGCCGAGTGGACCACGACGTCCGCCCCGTGCTCCAGGGGCCGCAGCAGATAGGGGGTCGGCACCGTGTTGTCCACGATCAGCGGCAGCCCGGCCGCGTGCGCCACGTCCGCGACCGCCCGCACGTCCAGGACGTTGCCGCGCGGGTTGCCGAGGGTTTCCGCGAACAGGGCCTTGGTGTTCGGCCGGATCGCCGCCCGCCAGGCCTCCGCGTCGTCCGGATCGTCCACGAACGACACCTCGATGCCGAACTTCGGCAGCGTGTGCCGGAACAGGTTGTACGTGCCGCCGTACAGGGAGGTGCTGGAGACGATGTGGTCGCCGGCGCTCGCCAGGGTCAGGATCGCCAGGGTCTCCGCCGCCTGCCCGGAGGACAGCGCCACCGCCGCGACGCCCCCTTCGAGCGCCGCGACGCGCTGCTCGAAGACGTCCTGGGTGGGGTTGTGGATGCGGGTGTAGATGTTGCCGGGCTCGGCCAGCGCGAACAGGTCGGCGGCGTGCTGGGTGTCGCGGAACACGAACGACGTCGTCTGGTAGATGGGCGTGGCCCGGGCACCGGTCGTCGGGTCGGGCACGGCGCCGGCGTGGATCTGCTTGGTCTCGAAGGACCACGCGGACGTGTCGGGACCGGCGGGCTCGTCCTCGGGGGTGTGTCCGGCGGTGACGGAGTCGACGGGCTGGCTCATGGTGGTGCTCCCTTGTGCGGAAAGCCGGAGTACGGAAAACCCGGAGTGCGGACGAACGGCGCCGCCGGGCAGCGGCATCGCGCAGATGCCGGGAGGCGGGCAGACGGTGAGGCGGGGTGGTGCGCGGCGCGGGCACGGGGAGGCCGGGCGCGCGGGAGGCGCGGCACCGCGAGGCCGGGCCGCACAAGGGCGGCCGTCAGCGCGGCGCGGTGAGGAAAGGGCTGGTCAGCAGCCGGAGTCGGGGCTCAGCTGACGGCCGGACAACACGTGGTGGTGACACGCACGTAGTCAACGTGGCGGCGGGTCACGAGCACGGTCATGGAGCCAGGTAACCACACGGAGGCGGCGGCGCACCAGCCTTACCGCCTTCGGTTCATCGACTGCTGCGGACGGCCGACGGCTTGGGGACCGCGGGCGGGGCGCCGGCCTCGGCGGGTCAGCTGTGGGACTCCGGGGCCGGCCGCGGGATCAGCGCGTGCACGACGCCGGCCACCACGGCGATGCCGACGCCGGTCAGGCACAGGGCGCGGGCGGTGACGTCGTGGTCGACCAGGATGCCGCCGAGGGCGGCGCCGAGCGCCTGGCCGAGGTAGATGCCGGAGGAGTTGAAGGAGATGACGACACTGGGCAGCGTCGGCACCAGCGCGGTCAGCCGGTGGTTGTTCGGGGTGGCCACCGCCCAGCCGGCGGCGCCGTTGAGCACCATGACGACGATCACCGGCACGATGGAGGTGCAGACCGTCAGCAGAGCGAGGGTGACGACGAGGAGGGCCACGGCGCAGGTGAGGGTGCGGGCCGCGCCCAGCCGGTCGGTGAGGTGACCGCTGCCGAAGGAGCCGAAGATGCCGCCGACGCCCCAGGCGAGCAGCGCGGCCGCGAGGGCGGTGCCGTGGATGCCGGCGATCTGCGCGAGCACGGTCGCGGTGTAGGTGTAGACCATGATGCCGGCGCCGCTGACCAGCAGCATGAACAGGGCCATGACCAGGACCCGGCGGTCGGCCAGGACCGCGAACCGCTGCGCCATGGGGACGGCCGGCGGGATCGGCAGGGCCGGCAGCACCAGCAGGACGCCGAGCAGCGCCGGCGCACCGACGGCGGCCACGAAGACGAGACTCGCCTCCCAGGAGACGTGCTGGCCGATGGCCGTGCCCACGGGGACGCCGAAGACGGTGCCGACGGTCAGGCCGCCGAGGATCACCGACAGCGCGCGGCCCCGGGCGGCGGGTCCGGCGAGCGCGGCCGCCGCGGCGGAGGCGTTCGGCGTGTACAGGGCCGCGCCGACACCCGCGACGACCCGCGCAGCCAGGAGTAAGGACAGGTTCGGCGCGGCGGCGGAGGCGAGGTTGGCGAGGACGAACAGGGCGAGCGCGACCGCCAGCAGGGGCTTGCGGGGCAGCCGGCTGGTCAGTACGGCCAGGAACGGTGCCGCCAGGCCGTAGGTCAGGGCGAACGCGGTGATGGTCTGTCCGGCGGCGCCGGTGGAGACGTGCAGCCCGCCGGCGATCTGGGGGAGGATGCCCGCCAGCACGAAGGAGTCCGTGCCCATGGCGAAGGAGCCGAGGGCGAGTACGGCGACGGGCCGTCCCCAGGAGGGCGAGGACGCCGGTACCGCGGTGGGGCTGTTCGCCCCCGTGGTGGTCGATTCGGTGGTCATACGAACGAGGGTGGCCCCGCGCGCGAGGGGGGTACAGAGGGCCAGTCATGCTGGTGTAATGACCACCAGGACACGGCCGTGAGGGGGATGGTTGGGTGGCCGGCATGCAGCGAGAGCTTCTGGCGGCGTTCCTGAGATCCCGGCGGGAGGCGCTCTCCCCGGCGGAGCTGGGACTGAACCCGGGCCCGCGCCGCCGCACCCCCGGACTGCGCCGCGAGGAGGTCGCCCAGCTCTCCGGCGTCAGCCTGACCTGGTACACCTGGCTGGAGCAGGGCCGCGACATCCGGGTCAGCCGGCAGGTCCTCGACGCCCTCGCCCAGACGCTCCGGCTCACCCCGGCCGAACGCCGGCACCTGTTCACCCTCGCGGAGACGGCGCTGCCCGCCGAGCCCGCGCAGCCGGCGGCGGTGAACCCGACCCTCCGCAAACTGGTGGCGACCCTCGACCCCAACCCGGCGCACGTGATCAACGACCGCTGGGACGTGCTGGCCGCCAACCGCGCCTACGCGTCCCTGGTGGGCGGCCTGGAACAGCTGCCGCCGGAGGAACGCAACAGCATCTGGCTGCTGTTCACCCGCCCGCAGATGCAGTCGCTGCTCGTCGACTGGCAGCACGAGGTGCGCGACATCCTCGGCCAGTTCCGCATCGCCGTCGGCCGCCACCCCGACGACCCGCGGACCACCGCGCTCATCGACACCCTGACCAGGTCCAGCAGCCAGTTCCGCGCGCTGTGGTCGGAGCATCCGGTGCGGGCGTTCCGGCCGACCATGAAGCGCTTCAGCCATCCGGCGACCGGGCGGCTGGACCTGGACTACGCCAAGCTGGACGTGGCGGAGGCGCCGGGCCAGCACCTGGTGGTGTTCATGCCCGCGTCCGAGGCGGACGAGCGGGCGCTGGCCCGGCTGGTCGCCGAGTCCCCGCAGGCGGCCCTGCCGTAGGGGCTTCCACCGCGCCCCGGCCTCCACCCCGCCCCGCGCTTCCGTCCCGGCCGGGACGGGGTGAGGCTGGAAGGTGACGGTGCCGTGGCCGTGCGCATCGCCGGGGCAGCCGAGCAACCGCTGGGAGCGTGGTCGTATGGGAACCAGGCCGGCACCCGTCCCGTTCGCCCCGGGCTCCCTCCTGTGGGACATCGCGGGCGACGTACGCCTGCTGCTGTCGCTGCCGCCCGCCCTCGTGCTCCAGGTCGCCCACCCGGCCGTCGGCGCCGGCGTCGACGCGCACTCGGTGTTCCGCACCGACCCCTGGGGCCGGGCCGAGCGCTCGCTGGACTCCCTCCAGTTGTGGGTCTACGGCGGCCCCCGGGCCGTCGAGGAGGGCCGCAGGCTGCGCACACTGCACCGGACCGTCAGCGGCACCGACACCCGCGGCCGCGCCTACCACGCGCTGGCCCCCGCCCCGTACGCGTGGGTGCACGCCACCGCCTACCCCGCCTTCCTCACCGCCGCCCGCTACCTCTCCCGCCCCTTCGACGAGCAGGAGGAACGCCGCCTCTACGACGAGCTGCTGCGGCTCGGCGACATCCTCGGCATCCGCCGGCGCGACATGCCCGCCACGCCCGAGGAGTACTGGGCCTACTTCGACACGATGGTCCGCCAGGAGCTGGAGATGACGGCCGTCGCCCGGGAGCTGCTCGATCCACGCCGGCCGTTGCCGCCGCCGCCCGGCGCCGGCCGGCCGCTGCGCGCCCTGTGGCCCGTGCTGCGCCCGCCGCTGGCCCGGCTGCACGTGTTCGTCACGACCGGGCTGCTCCCGCCCGTCGTCCGCGACCGCCTCGGCCTGGCCTGGACCCGCCGGGACGAGCGGCGGCTGCGCCTCTTCGGCGCCGTGGTGCGCACCGTCGTCCCGCGGCTGCCCGAGCGGCTGCGCTATCTGCCCACCGCGCGCGAGGCCCGCCGGGCGGCCCGTTCCCTCACGCGCCCCGCAGGTCCTTGACCCGGCGGATCTTGCCGAGGGAGCGCTCCAGTGTCCCGGGCTCCACGACGACCACGTCCACGCTCACCCCGACGCCGTCCTTGACCCCCTGGGCGACCGACCGGGCCGCCGCGTCGCGCTGCTCGGGCCCGGCGCCGCGGTCCGCCTCCACGCGCACGGTCATGTGGTCCATCCGGCCCCGCCGGTCGAGCAGGATCTGGAAGTGCGGGGCGACGCCGGGGGTGCGCAGCACGATCTCCTCGATCTGCGTGGGGAACACGTTCACCCCGCGCAGGATGATCATGTCGTCGCAGCGGCCGGTGATCTTCTCGATGCGGCGGAAGCCCGGCCGGGCCGTGCCGGGCAGCAGCCGGGTCAGGTCCCGGGTGCGGTAGCGGATGACGGGCAGCGCTTCCTTGGTGAGCGAGGTGAGCACCAGCTCGCCGCTCTCGCCGTCGGCGAGGACGCCGTCGGTGAGCGGGTCGACGATCTCCGGGCAGAAGTGGTCCTCCCACACGTGCAGCCCGTCCTTGGTCTCCACGCACTCCTGGGCGACGCCCGGGCCCATCACCTCGGAGAGCCCGTAGATGTCGACGGCGTCGATGTCCATCCGCTCCTCGATCTCGCGGCGCATCTCCTCGGTCCACGGTTCGGCGCCGAAGATGCCGGTCCGCAGCGAGGTCGAGCGGGGATCGACGCCCTGCCGCTCGAACTCGTCGAGCAGGGTGAGCAGGTAGGAGGGCGTGACCATGATGATGTCGGGCTCGAAGTCCCGGATGATCTGCACCTGGCGGGCGGTCATGCCACCCGAGGCCGGGATCACCGTGCAGCCGGCCCGCTCGGCGCCGTAGTGCGCGCCGAGCCCGCCGGTGAACAGGCCGTAGCCGTAGCTGATGTGGACCCGCTGGCCGGGGCGGCCGCCGGCGGCCCGGATCGAGCGGGCGACCAGGTCGGCCCAGACCGACAGGTCGTTCTCGGTGTAGCCGACCACCGTCGGGCGCCCGGTGGTGCCGCTGGAGGCGTGCAGGCGCCGCACGTCGGACATCGGGACGGCGAACATCCCGAAGGGGTACGTCTCGCGCAGGTCGGCCTTGGTGGTGAAGGGGAACCGCGCCAGGTCCGTCAGTGAGCGGCAGTCGCCGGGCGTCACGCCGGCCGCGTCGAACTTCCTGCGGTACAGCTCCACGTTGGCGTAGGCGTGCGCGAGGGTCTGCCGCAGGCGGCGCAGCTGGAGGTCGAGCACCTCTTGCCGCGGCATCCGCTCGGCGTCGTCCAGCAGGTCCGCCGGAAGCGGCTCGCCGCGGCGCCGGGGGGCCGCCGGTGTGATCGGTTCGCTGGTCATCGGGGCTCCTCGGGTTCCGTGCCGCGGCGGCTGCGGCTGCGGCCGCGGAACTCCGCGATCACCGCGTCGCCGCGCGTGACGCGCACGTCGTAGAGGCCGCTGCGGCCGAAGCGGGTGACCTCCCGGGCGGTGGCCACCAGGACGTCGCCCTCGCGCGCGGGGGCGACGAAGGTGATGTCCGCGCCGGCGGCGACGGTGACGGGGCCGTGGCTGTTGCAGGCGCAGGCGAAGGCGGTGTCGGCGAGCAGGAACACGAACCCGCCGTGCGCGATCCCGTGGCCGTTGACCATCGAGGGCGTCACCGTCATGCGCGCGACGGCGTTTCCCTCGCCCTGCTCCAGCAGCTCGACGCCGAGCAGCCGGGAGGCCCGGTCCGCAGCGAACATGCGCGCCGCCGGCCCCGGGGCCGCCGGGTGCGCGGCTCGCGCCACCTCTCCGGCTTCCGTCACCTCTCCACCACCTTGTCTCCCGACCGAACATTCGGTTAGCGTGCGGCACGGCCAAGTAACCAAGCCGGTCCGTCGCCTGTCAAGAGGTGAGCGCGCACGGAAGTCGCCGGGCCCCGGCACTTGCCGGAACCGGTGGGTGTCGCCCTATCATGTACCGAACGAACGGTCGGTTGGGATTGGTGGTAGGGATGACTGCACGGCAGGCCGGCTCGCCGCCGGCGGCGGACGAGGCGCCGCCCGGACTCCAGCGGCACTTCGACGAGACCATCGCGCGCGACCAGCGCGTGGAGCCGCGCGACTGGATGCCGGAGGGCTACCGCCGGACGCTGATCCGCCAGGTGGCCCAGCACGCCCACTCCGAGATCATCGGCATGCAGCCGGAGGGCGAGTGGATCACCCGCGCGCCGTCGCTGCGCCGCAAGGCGATCCTGTTCGCCAAGGTCCAGGACGAGGCCGGCCACGGGCTGTACCTGTACTCGGCGGCCGAGACCCTGGGCGCGGACCGCGCCGACCTCACCCAGCGGCTGATCGAGGGGCGCCAGAAGTACTCGTCGATCTTCAACTACCCCACCCCGACCTTCGCCGACGTCGGCGTCATCGGCTGGTTCGTGGACGGCGCCGCCATCTGCAACCAGGTCCCCCTGTGCCGCAGCTCCTACGGCCCCTACGCGCGCGCCATGGTCCGCATCTGCAAGGAGGAGTCCTTCCACCAGCGGCAGGGCTACGAACTGCTGATGACGATGATGCGCGGCACCGCGGCCCAGCGCGAGATGGTCCAGGACGCGGTGGACCGCTGGTGGTGGCCGTCGCTGATGATGTTCGGGCCGCCCGACGACGACTCGCCCAACTCGGCGCAGTCCATGGCCTGGAAGATCAAGCGGCACAGCAACGACGAGCTGCGCCGGCGGTTCGTCGACATGACCGTGCCGCAGGCCGAGAAGCTCGGCGTCACCCTGCCCGACCCCGAGCTGCGCTGGAACGAGGAGCGCGGCCGGTACGACTTCGGCACCCCCGACTGGGCCGAGCTGAAACGGGTCATCAGTGGCGGCGGGCAGTGCAACGCCGAACGGGTGGCGCGGCGCCGGGCCGCGCACGAGGAGGGCGCCTGGGTGCGCGAGGCGGCCGCCGCGCACGCCGCCAAGCAGGCCGCCCGGACGACGGAGGGAGCGGCATGAGCGACACGCAGGCGACGAGGGGCGACTGGCCGCTGTACGAGGTCTTCGTACGCGGCAAGCGCGGCCTCAACCACGTCCACGTCGGCTCCCTGCACGCCGCCGACGAGCGCATGGCCCTCACCCACGCCCGCGACCTGTACACGCGGCGCAACGAGGGCGTGAGCATCTGGGTGGTGCGCTCCGAGCACATCACCGCCTCCAGCCGCGACGAGAAGGACCCCTTCTTCGACCCGAGCGCGGACAAGGTCTACCGCCACCCCACCTTCTACGACATCCCCGACGACGTCCCGCACATCTAGGAGCAGGCCATGAGCGACGATCACGTCTACCTGTCCCTGGCCGAGGGACACGAGGACGGCGACGCCCGCTGGGCCTTCGGCACCGGCTTCGAGGACCCCCTGTACGGCGTGTCCACGGCCGTCCCCGAGGACGTCGACCGGACCGCGCTGACGGACTGCTGCCTGGCGCTCGCCGACGACGCCCTGGTGTCCGCCCAGCGCCTGGCCGAGTGGACCACGCGCGCGCCGGAGCTGGAGGAGGAGGTCGCGCTGGCCAACATCGGGCTCGACCTGCTCGGCCAGGCCCGCCTGCTGTACGCCCGCTGCGGCCAGGTCGACGGCACCGGCCGCGGTGAGGACGCCTACGCCTACTTCCGCGACCCCGCCGAGTTCCGCAACGTCAGGCTGGCCGAGCTGCCCAACGGGGACTTCGCGTTCTCCCTCGCCCGGCTGCTGGTGTTCGCCTCCTGGCGGCTGGCCCACTTCGAGCGGCTCGCCACGGGCGCCGACCCGGTGCTGTCGGCCGTGGCGGCCAAGGGCGTGAAGGAACTGACGTACCACCGGCAGTACGCGGCCGAGTGGGTCGTCCGGCTCGGTGACGGCACCGAGGAGTCCCACCGCCGGATGAGCGCCGGTCTCGAGCAGGTCGTCCCCCACCTCGGGGAGCTGTTCGCGGCCCACGACGCGCGGGAGGAGGTCCTCGCGGTGCTGCGGCAGGTCACCGGCGCGGCCGGCCTGCCGCTGCCGGACGTGCCCCCGCCGGCCGCCGGCCGTGGCCGCGACGGCCACCACACCGAGCACCTCGCCCCGCTGCTGGCGGAGCTGCAGGGCCTGGCCCGCGCCCACCCGGAGGCGACATGGTGACCGCCCTCGCCGACGTCCGGCGCGCCCGGCGGATCGCCGCGCAGGTGCCCGACCCGGAGCTGCCCATGCTCACCCTCGCCGACCTCGGAGTGCTGCGGGAGGTGACGGTGACGGCCGACGGCACGGTGGTCGCGGACCTCACGCCGACCTACTCCGGCTGCCCGGCCATGTCCGAGATGCGGGCCGCGGTGGCCGCGCGGCTGACGGACGCCGGATTCCCCGAGGTGCGGGTGCGCACGGTGCTGGACCCGCCGTGGACCACCGACTGGATCACCGCCGAGGGCCGCCGCAAACTCGCCGAGCACGGCATCGCCCCGCCCGGACCGGCGCCGCGCCCGGCCCCCGGACCCGTGCCGCTGGTGCTGTCCGGCATCCGGCGCGTGGTGCCGTGCCCGCGCTGCGGCGCGGCGGACACCGAGGAGACCTCCCGCTTCGGCGCCACCTCCTGCAAGGCCCTGTGGCGCTGCCGCGCCTGCCGCGAACCGTTCGAGTACCTCAAGGAGATCTGATGGAGGACGTGCTGGCCCCCGGCCCCGCCGCTCCCGCCCCGGTGCGGCGCGCGCGGCGCCGCCCGGCCTTCCACACTCTGCGGGTGGCGGCGGTCGAGCGGCTGTGCGAGGACGCCGTCGCGGTGAGCTTCGACGTCCCCGGCGATCTGGCGCGGGAGTTCGCGTTCGCACCCGGCCAGTCGCTCACCCTGCGGCGCCGGGTGGACGGACGGGACGAGCGGCGCTCGTACTCGATCTGCTCCCCGGTGGGCTCCCGGCTCCGGATCGGCGTGCGGGCGGTGCCCGGCGGCCTGTTCTCCTCCTGGCTGGTGCACGAGGTCCGGCCCGGCGACAGCGTCGAGGTGATGGCCCCGACCGGCGCCTTCACCCCCGACCTGACCACCCCCGCGCACCACGTGCTGATCGCGGCCGGCTCCGGCATCACCCCGATGCTCTCCATCGCCGAGTCGGTCCTGGCCGCCGACGAACGCTCCCGCGTCACCCTCTTCTACGGCAACCGCCGTACCGGCTCGGTGATGTTCGCCGACGAACTGGCGGACCTGAAGGACCTGTATCCGGCCCGGTTCCAGCTCGCGCACGTGCTGTCCCGGGAGCCGCGCGAGGCCGAGCTGCTGACCGGACGCCTGGACGCCGGCCGGCTGGCCGCCCTCGTCGACGCGCTGGTGGACGTGCGCGGCGCCGGTCACTGGTGGCTGTGCGGCCCGCACGGCATGGTCGTGGACGCCCAGCGGGTGCTGGCCGGACTGGGCGTGCCCCCGGACCGGGTCCATCAGGAGCTGTTCTTCGCCGGCGAGGAACCGGTGGCCGCCGTACGGCCGGAGGAGGCCCCGGCCGACGGGCCGGTCAGCCAGGTCACCGTGGTGCTGGACGGCCGTTCGACGACCTCCGTTCTGCCCCGGGAGTCCACGCTGCTGGACTCCGCCTCGCGCGTCCGCCCCGACCTGCCCTTCGCCTGCAAGGGCGGCGTCTGCGGCACCTGCCGGGCCCGGATCACCGACGGCGAGGCGGACATGCGCCGCAACTACGCGCTGGAGTCCGCGGAAGTGGACGCGGGCTATGTGCTGACCTGCCAGAGCTTCCCCGTCTCCGACACCCTGACCGTCGACTTCGACAGCTGAGCGACATCGACAGCCGAGCGACGGGCCCGACCCCGACCGGCGGGCCCGTCCTCGGCCGGCGGGAGCGGGCGCCCCGGACGCCGGCGCCCGCCCGGCCCGGCCGAAGCGGCCGCCGCGTCCCCGCGGCCCGAGGCGCTTCGGGGCGGTCCGCCGCTACCGCGCCGACCGCCCCACCGCCCGGTGCCCCCGGGTCTCCGCGCCCCCGGCGACCTCCCGCACCACGGGCACCCCGGCCGCCCCGGGCTCCTCCCACCCGTCGGGCGCGCGCACCGGATGTACCGCGCCGATCGCCGCGAGGTCCGCCGCGAGACTGCGGAGCCAGGCGTGGGCGTCCACCAGGCCCGGCAGCACCTGCGGGGGCACCGAGGAGGCGACCGCCGCGGGCAGCGCGGGCGGCAGCACCCGGACCCCGCCGGGCGGAAGACCGGCCGCGCGGATCATCCCCGTGGCCACGTCCGCCGCCGACTCCTGCGCCCAGCGCGACGCGTCGGGCGGCGCCGGCAGCAGGCTCTGACGCGGCAGCCAGTGCGCGCCGACCAGGACGTGGGCGGCGCAGTTGAGCGCCGCGTGCCAGTCGGGGCCGTCGTCCGCGGGGTGCCCGCCGCCCTCGGTGCGGTACTGCGTGTAGGCGGCCTCCGCGATACGCAGCCGGTGCAGCGTCCGCCACAGCGCCTGCGGGTACGGCCGCTGTCCCGGCCCCCGCCCGCCGGGGGCGACCACGGCGGCCGTGGTGGCCTCCACCAGCGGCGCCGCCGAGCACAGCAGCTCCGCCATGCTCCGCCGCACCTCCCGGCGGGCGCCCGCCGGCCAGGCGAGCAGTCCGCACAGCAGCCCGATCGCGCACCCCGTCAGCACATCGATCAGACGGGCCTCCGCGAGCCGCCAGGTGACCGGGGCGAGCTGGCTGAACGCGGTCGACACGACCATCGTGAACAGGCCCTGCGCCCAGGCGGGCCCCGCGACCGGGCCCACGGTGAAGGCCAGCAGCATCGCCGGGACCAGGAGCGCCGCGTAGACGCCCGTGGCGCCGCCCACCTCGAACAGCAGCGCCCCGGCGGCCAGCGCGCCCGCCAGCGTGCCGACGGCCGCCGACCGCACCGTGGACCACGTCGCCCCGGCGGTGGTGCGCCCCAGGGTCAGCACCGCCAGCAGCACCCAGAAGCCGTGCGTCAGATCGAGCAGCCCCGCCACCAGCCGGGCCGCCCCGAGGCCCGTCGCCGTCCGTACGGCGTTCTGCAGGACGACCGAGCGCGGCGTGAGGTTCCCGGTCAGCCGCACCCGCCACAGCCGGACGGCCGGCAGCCGCGCGTACCAGAACTGCTCCGGCGGCAGCCCCGGCGCGTCGCGCCGCCCGCCCACCGCCACGGCCACCGCGGCCTGCGCGGTCACCGCCGACGCCGCCGTGACCAGCACGGCCGATCCGAACCGCAGCAGGTCCGCCGACGGCGGATCACGCAGGTCCGTCCGGTGCCCGCGGACGGCGAGGAAGTGGGCGACCATCTCCTCCAGCGCCTCGGGACCCGGCACCGCCCGGCGGCCGCGCAGGGCGCCCGCCGTGGCCGCGCATTGGGCCGCGACGCCCCGCAGCAGCTCCTCGGCGGCCGGGGCACGGCCCGCGGCGGGCGGCGCCGCCCCGGTGAGCCCGGCCAGCTGGTCCAGCACCCGCCGGGTCGCCGAACCGGCCTGCGCCAGCGCGCGGTCGGTCCGGTCCGGCCCGGTCGGACGGGCCCCCGGCGGCTGCCGCGACAGCCGCAGCTCCCCGCCGGCCGCGCGCAGCCGCCGGGCCCGCCCGGGGTCGGGACCGCGGCCCCGCGCCACACCGAGCGCCGCCGCGCCCGCGAGGTCCAGCGCGTCGGCCACCCGTCCCCGGTAGGACGGGTCCGGCGGGGCCGGCAGCAGCGTCACCTCGCACAGGGCCAGCAGCACCAGGCCGGCGGTCAGGCCGCCGAGGCGCTGCGGCAGGGTGTCGGGGACGTAGGGCGGGAAGCAGGACAGGACGTAGAACAGCAGCAGCCCGGGGACCACCCCGGCCGGCGCCGGTCCGCAGGACGCGCCGAAGGACACGACCAGGGCGACCAGCAGCGTGCCCGCCACCGCCGCGCCGGTCGTCACCGCGAGCGCGGTGCCCAGGGCGGTCAGCGCCAGCGCCGCCGGCAGCACGAGGAGGACGGTCCGGGCCCGCACCGCGGCCCCGCCGGGCAGCGGGGAGAGGACCCCGAACGCGATGGGCGCGAAGAGGGCGTACAGCGCGACCACCGGCTGGTGCAGCAGGTACAGGGCGCAGTAGAAGCCCACCGCGGCGGCGGCGCTGACGCGGACGGCCTGCCGCGCCGCCCGCACCCGGCGCGGCGACAGGAGCCGCTTCGGCATGGGCCGCTCCTTTCCCGGCGCCCCCCGGGCGCTTCCCCGCCGTACGTCCATTGTCGGCTCCGGCGCCGGCCGGAGCAGCGCGAGGACGGCCCGCCCCGGCCGTACCGGGGCCGGCGCCCCGGGGGACCGCCGTCACCACCTCCTGGCCCGGGAGCCGGGGACACACCGACCCGGCGGCGGGCAGGAGCACGCGGGGCCGGGCGGCGAGCGCGGTGCGGGGAACACTGGGAAGCTGGCAGGGAGCGAGCGCTGCTCATGACCTGATCCACAAGGGCGGTGAGCGCCATGGCCGGGCTGGAGGAGAGCGGTCCGGGGTCACCCGGGCCGGGCGCGGACCCCTGCGGGGAGCCGTTCCTGCGGACGCGGTTCGCCGTGCCGGCGCGCCCGGTGACCTATCTGCCGCGTGAGCGGCTGGCCCGCCACCTCGACCACGCCCTCGACACCCCGCTGACCGTGGTCAGCGGAGCGGCGGGCGCCGGCAAGACCCTGCTGGTCGCCGACTGGGCCACGGCACGCGACCGGCCCGTCGCCTGGCTCACCACGGACGAGGCGAACCAGGGCTGCGGCATGTTCTGGGCGTACCTGCTCCAGGCCCTGCGCGCCGCCGGCGTCCCGGTCCCCGCCACCGTCGGCTCCCCGGCCGACGCGACCCGGGTGCAGCCCACGCTGCCGGCCCGGCTCGCCGCCGAACTCGCCGCCCTCGAACGGCCCGTGATCGTGGTGCTCGACGAGTACGAGCGGGTGACCGATCCGGAGGCGGCGGAGCAGCTGGAGTTCCTCCTGCGCCACGCCGGCGGCGGCCTGCGCCTGATCCTGGTCACCCGCACCGAGCCGCTGCTGCCGCTGCACCGCCACCGGGCGGCGGGCGAGCTGACCGAGATCCGCGACGCGGAGCTGGCCTTCACGCCCGAGGAGGCCGCCGCGCTGCTGGCCCTGCACGGGCTGCGCCTGCCGCCGCGGGTGACCGACGCCCTCGTGGAACGCACCCGGGGCTGGGCCGCGGGGCTGCGCCTGTCCGCGCTGGCCGCCCTGGACAGCCCCGACCCGGAGAGGTTCCTCGCGGATTTCGAGGCCGACCGCACCACGGTCGCGGACTTCCTGCTGGCCGAAGTGCTCAAGCGGCAGACCGCCGAGACCCAGGACCTGCTGCTGCGGGTCAGCGTCCTGGACCGGTTCTGCCCCGAGCTGGCGGACGCCCTGACCGGGCGCGCGGACGCCGGGGCCATCCTGGCCGGACTGCACCGGGAGAACGCGTTCGTCGAGCACCTCGGGCACTTCTGGTACCGGCTCCACCCGCTGTTCCGGGAGATCCTGCACGCGCATCTGCGGGTGCGCCGCACGGGGCTGGAACCCGAACTCCACCGCCGGGCCGCGCGCTGGCTGCGGGACTCCGGGGGCCTCGCGGAGACGCTCGGGCACGCGGCGGCCGCGGGCGACTGGGCGTTCACGGCGCGCGTGCTCGTCGACGACCTGGCCATCGGCCGGCTGTTCACCGGCCTGACAAGCGACGAGCTGGGCGGGCTGTTCTCCCGGATGGGCCCCGAGGCGCACGGCCCGGCCACGGACCTGGTCCGGGCGGCCCGGGCGCTGTCCGAGTGCGACGTGGAGCGCGGCCTGGCCCAGCTGCGCCGCGCGGAGCGGAGCCTGGCGCGGGAGGCGGCACCGGCGGACGACGACGCGCCCGGAGCGGCGGCGGCCCGGCTGAGCTGCGCCCTGCTGGAGGCGCTGGCGGCCCGGCTGACCGGCTCGCCGGGCCGGGCCGAGCAGGCCGCCGAGGCGGCCGGGAGACTGCGCGCGCACCTGCCCGCCCGCCTCCTGGACGAACACCCCGAACTCACCGCCCTGCTGCTGACCCACCTCGGCGCCACCCGGCTGTGGGCCGGCCGGCCGGCGGACGCCCGGGCCGCGCTGACCGCGGTGACCGGCCGCCCGGCGGGAGCCGCGACGGCACTGGCGCGCATGGAGTCGCTGGGCCACCTGGCCCTGATCGACCACCTCGACGGCCGCCTCGGCCGGGCCGAGCGCACGGCCCTGGCGGCGATGTCCGAGGCCCAGCGGTTCGGCCTGCCGAAGGACGCCGGGTCCGGCCTCGCCCTGCTGGTCCTGGCGGCCGTCGCCGTCGAGCGTGACCAGCTCGCCGAGGCCCAGACCCTCCTCGACGCGGCCGCCGGCGCCCGGCACACGCTGCGCGACCCGGTGCGGGAAGCGGCACGGGCCCTCACCGTCGCCCGGCTGCGGCTGGCCCGCGGTGACACCCGGGGAGCGCTCGCTGCGGTCGAGCCCGACGTCGCCGCCGACGTCGCCTCGCCCTGGGCGGAGGGGCACGCGGCGCTGGTGGCCTCCGCCGCGCACCTGGCCGAGGGCCGGCCGGAGGCGGCCGTCAAGGTCCTGCTGGACGTGGACGGCGAGCAGGCGGTGTGCACGGTCGGCGCGGCCCGCGCGCAGCTCGCCGCCGGCCGCCCCGCGGCCGCCCTCGACCTGCTCGACGCGCTGCGCCGCGGAGCCGGTGCGGGTCCCGCGGTGACCGTCCGGGCGTCGCTGGTGCGCGGGCAGGCCGCCGCGCAGGCCGGGGACCTCGCCACCGCCCGCCGGGTGGTGGCGCGGGCACTCACCGAGGCCCGCCGCGAGCGGCTGCGGCGCCCCTTCCGTGAGGCCGGGCCGTGGCTCGCGCCGCTGCTGGACGCGGCGCCGCTGCGAGGGCTGGCCGAGGGCTGGCTCACCCCCGGCGCCGCCCGGCACCGCGATCTCACCGGCCCCGCGGACCGGGGTGCGCCGCCGGTCGTGGAGGAGCTGAGCGCCCGCGAACGCGACGTGCTGCGCAGGCTGGCCGAGATGATGTCGACGGAGGAGATCGCCGCCGATCTGTACGTGTCGGTCAACACCGTCAAGACGCACCTCAAGAGCGTCTACCGCAAGCTCGCGGTCAACCGCCGCCACGACGCGGTGCACCGTGCCCGGGAGCTGCACCTGCTGTGACGGCCCGACGCCGCCGGCCGGACGGCGTATCACCTGCCCGGGGTGAGGCCGGGCGCCACCCGGGGGACGGACCATCGCGGCAAAGGGGCGCAGCCCGCCTGTCCCGGCCCCGCGGGGAGTGCAGCCGATGCGCTACGAGATCCGAGTCGACGGACACCTGTCCGACACGATGGCCGAAGCCTTTCCGGAACTCGACCACGTCCTGATGTCCGGGCAGACGATCCTGTACGGCCCGGTCACCGACGAGGCGCACCTGTACGGCCTGCTGGCCCGCTGCCAGTCGCTGGGGCTGCGGATCCTGGAGATGCGCCGGCTGCCGGAGTGACGCCCGCCCCGGCGCGCGGTGCGTTCACCCGCTCCGGGTGAGGCGGGCGGTGGCCGGCGGCGGCAGGCTGAGAGCGGCAGACAAGGCTTCCGGGCGAAGGCCCGGGACGGAGGCCGGGAGGCCGGACATGAGTGGGCAGATCACCCTCGCTTACGACTATCCGCTGCTGAGCGTCTTCTGGTCCATGCTGTGGTTCTTCCTGTGGATCATGTGGTTCATCCTGCTCTTCCGGATCGTCGTCGACATCTTCCGTGACGACGGCATGAGCGGCTGGGCCAAGGCGGGCTGGCTGCTGTTCGTCATCGTCGTTCCCTTCCTGGGCGTCCTCGTCTACGTCATCGCCCGCGGCAGGGGCATGGGCAGCCGCGAGGTGGCCCAGGCGCGGGCGCAGCAGGAGAGCTTCGCCGACTACGTGCGCGAGACGGCCAAGGGAGCGGGCGGCCCGGCCGGCCGGGCCGACGAACTCGCCAAGCTGTCGGAGATGCGCACCCGCGGCGACCTCACGGACGACGAGTTCCGCAGGGCCAAGGAGCTGGTGCTGAGCGGCCACGGCGCCGCGGGGCCCGCGGACACCGGCCCGGCGGCCCAGAACCGCTGAGCGCCTTCACACACCGAGGAATCGAGGTAGCAGGATGACAGCGACACACACCGGGCACGGGCACACGGCCGGGCGGGCGTGGGCCGAGGGCCTGACGGCCTTCGCGGCGGTGATGCTCATGATCGGCGGCATCCTCAGCATCTGCCGGGGCATCGCGGCCATCGCGAAGGACGACGTCTTCCTCTCCACGCCCAACTACGTCTTCCAGTTCTCCCTCACCGGCTGGGGCTGGGTCCACCTCGTCCTGGGCATCGTCGCGGTGCTCGTCGGCGTCGGGCTGATGCAGGCGGCGCTGTGGGCGCGGGTGGCCGGTGTGGTCATCGCCGGGCTCGTCGTCATCGCCAACTTCCTCTCCCTGCCGTACTACCCGGTGTGGTCGGTCGTGATGATCGCCGTCTCGGGCTTCATCATCTGGGCGCTGTGCGCGGAGCGGCCGCTGACCGACTGAGCGGGCAGACCCGCGAACGGCGCGCGGGCCCCGGCCGGGAGCGATCCGGGCCGGGGCCCCTTTTCCGGCGCGTCGCCGGCAAGCCGCGCCCCGCCGGACGGACCGACGTACCGTGGTCGGCGGCGATGACGGCGCGTACGACGGCGGACCCGGGGGGCGCGATGTGCTGGAGCGCGACGGCCGATCTCGTGGCGGGCACCGGGATCGCGGCCGTGGGAGTGGTCTGCGTGGCCCGGGTCCGGGCCCCGCGGGACCTTCCGCTCGCCGCGGTGCCGCTGCTGCTGGGAGCCCATCAGCTCGTCGAGGCGGCGGTCTGGGACTCCGGAGGGGGCGGCGGACCGGCCACCCTGGCCTGGGCCGTCATCGCGCTGCCGCTGCCGGCGGTATGGGTGCCGGCGGCGGTGCTGTGCGCGGGGCCCCGGCCCGCACGGCGCCGGCCGGCCGTGCCGCTCGCCGTCGGCGTCGCGATCGCCGCCGTCCTCGCCGGTCACCTGGCCACCGCCCCGGTGACGGCCGAGATCCGCGGCCACACGGTCGGCTACGCGCTCGGCCTCTCCCACCCGGCCGTGCTCGGCGCGGGCTACCTGCTCGCCACCGTCGGCTCCCTGTTGCTGTCCGGCGACCGGCGGCTGGTGGTGCTCGGGTGCCTGATGGCGTCGGGCGCGTCGGTCTGCTGGGCGCTGTGGCGGCTGGAGTTCGTCTCGACCTGGTGCGCGTTCGCGGCGCTGTGCTCGGTGGCACTGCTCGACTGGGTCCGCCACCGCCCGGCCCCCGGCCCCCCTGCGCCGGAGCCGGCCGGACACTCCGGGGGCGCCACCTCCGGGACGCGATCCGGAGAGGGTGCCCAGGGTGCCTGGGGCATGCCCTGGGCCTGTCGCGGCCGTCGCCGGGCCCCTGCCGGGTCAGCGGCGTGTGCGGCGAACGGTCTCCCGGGGCGGGCGGACGAACTGCAGCTCCAGGGCGGCCGGCGGCCGCGCCACCCCCGGGCCGCCCTCGGCCGCCCAGCGCAGTACGTCCTCGGTGCAGTCGTCGTCCAGGGCGAAGCCGATCCAGGTCGCCCTGCCACCGGCCCGCCGTCCGGCGGCGGAGGGCTGCACGACGATGACGTTGGCCTGGTCGCAGGGGCCGAGGCAGTCCGTGGTGCGCACCTGGAAGCCGTGCTCGGCCGCCGCGGCGCGCAGCCGGTCCTCCTGCCAACCGTGGTCCATACCGGGAAGCTTGCGGGAGTTCCCGCAGCAGCAGCCCCGGCACACCACCAGCGTGCAGGGCCTGTTGCCTGCTGATCCGATCATCACGGTGGGCATCGTACGGTGGTGCGACGCGCACCAGGAGACCGTCCCCGCGCCGGCGGCCGTCCGCGGAACCCCGGGCGGCCGCCGGGTAGTTGCGGGCGGAGGCGCGGGAGGCGGGCGGCCGGTTCGCGGCGAAGCCGCCCGGCCGGCCGAGGTAGCGGAACATCTCCGGGCGTTCGCCGCCGGCCCGTCGGGCGATAATTCCACCGTCCCGGTGATCTTTTCCCGCCCGGAGGCTCGCGGCCGGCGGTCCCGGCGGCCGCGCGAGTCCAGAACGGAGTACGCCCATGTCCGAGACCCAGCGCGTCACCCTCGAGGACGTCCAGGACGCCGCCGCGCGCGTCAAGGGGGTCGCCCACCGCACCCCCGTGCTGCGCTCGCGCACCCTGGACGCCCTCGTCGGCGCCGAGGTGTACGTCAAGTGCGAGAACTTCCAGCGCGTCGGCGCCTTCAAGTTCCGCGGCGCCTACAACGCCGCCTCCCGGCTCTCCGCCGACCAGCTGGCCAGGGGCATCGCCGCCTACTCCTCCGGCAACCACGCCCAGGCCGTCGCCCTCGCCGCCCGGGAGCTGGGCACCACCGCGGTGATCGTGATGCCCGAGGACACCCCCCGCGCCAAGCTGGAGGCGACCGCCGGGTACGGGGCGGAGATCGTCACCTACGACCGCTACACCGGCGACCGGGTCGCGATCGGTGAGGCCCTCGCGGCCGAACGGGGCCTGGCGCTGGTGCCGCCCTACGAGCACCCGCACGTCATCGCCGGACAGGGCACGGCGGCCCTGGAGCTGATCGAGGAGGCGGGCGAACTGGACGCGCTGCTGGCGCCGGTGGGCGGCGGCGGGCTGATCGCGGGCAGCGCGACGGCCGCCAAGGGGCTGCTGCCCGGCATCCGGGTCATCGGCGTCGAGCCGGAGGCGGGCGACGACACCAAGCGCTCCCTGGAGGCGGGCCGCCGCGTGTCCGTCCCGGTGCCCCGCACCATCGCCGACGGCCAGGCCGCGGACATCCCCGGCGAGCTGACCTTCTCCGTCAACCGCAGGCTGCTGGACGACGTCTGCCTGGTCGGCGACGACCAGATCCGGGACGCGATGCGGTTCGCCTTCGAGCGGATGAAGCTCGTCCTCGAGCCGAGCGGCGCCAGCGCCCTCGCCGCGCTCCTCGCGCACCGGGCCGGGCCGCTGCCGCGCCGGGTCGGCGTGATCCTGTCGGGCGGCAACGTGGGCGCCGAGCGGTTCGCCGAGATCCTCCAGGGCTGACGACGCGGCGACCCGGCCCGGCGGGCGCGACGCGCATGCCCCCCTCCCGAATGGGTACGCGTCGCGGGAGCCCGCCCGGGTCCCACCGACCGGGTGGCCCGTACGAACGCCCGCTACCTGGGGATCTGCCATGGAGACACCCGCACACGACGACCTGCCGACGCCCGCTCAGCAGGCGCTCGACGCGCTTGCCGAGAACGCCGAGGACCAGGCCGCGCTGGACGCGCTGGCCCACAGCGACGTGCTGATCCCGGTGCCGGACGACGCCGCCGACGCGGAGCCCGCCGACTCCTCGACGGTCGCCCTGCCGGTCCTGGAACAGCCGGGGGGCCGGCCCATCGTCCCCGTGTTCACCTCGGAGGGGACGATGGCCGAACTGCTGCCGTTCATCTCCCGCTACCGTCTGGTGCCGCTGGCGGCGCTCGCCTCGCAGTGGCCGGACGACAACCTCTCGCTCGCCATCGACGGCAGCTCCGCGCACGGGCTGACGCTCACCTCGGAGGGCGTGCGCACGCTGCTGGTCCGCTGAAGCCGGTGGCCGCCACCGGCCCGGTGGCCGGGCAGACCCCGGCCGCCGGGCCGCCCGCGGCTCAGTCCGCGTCGTCGGTGTCGTCGGTAGCGTCTGCGAGTGCCCGTTCCAGCACCGCCCGCTGCAAGGGCAGCACCTCGGCGTGCAGTTCACGGCCCCGGCGGGTGAGGGCCACCCACACCCCGCGCCGGTCCTCCGCGCACACCGAGCGCTCGATCAGCCCGTCCTTCTCCAGCCGCCCGATCAGCCGGGACAGCGCGCTCTGACTGAGGTGGACGCGTCCCACCAGGTTCTGCACCCGGCACTGGTCACCCTCGGCGGGGGATTCGGCGGCGAGGATGTCGAGCACCTCGAAGTCGCTCGCGCCCAGGCCGTGCGGGTGCAGGGCCCGGTCGATCTCGCACATCGTGCGGGCGTGCACCGCCAGGATGTCCCGCCACCGTTCCTCGAGCCGGGCCCCGGCCGTCTTGACTGCCATACCCGCACGGTAGCACCGAATCAGCCAATCGTTGAGTGTGCAACTAATGCGGATGCAGTGGCGGCGGGCGGCCGCGGTGCCGCCGGGCGGTACGCGCCCGCGGCCTCAGGCGGTGCCGTCCTGGAGGAGCCCGACGTGGTTGCCGTCCGCGTCCTTCAGGTAGGCGATCAGCCGGCCGCCGCCGACGTCCTGGACGTCCTGGAGCAGTTCGCCGCCGGCCTCCACCAGGGCGGCGGCCCGCTGCCGGATGTCCGGCACGTGCCAGTACGGCACCGGACCGGTCATGCCCTTGGCGTGCCCGTTCGGGTCGAGGCCGACGTCCTGCCCGGCGGCCTTGAAACCGACGTAGTAGGCCTCGTCCACCTGGGGCCCGGTCCCGAGGAGCGCGGTGAACAGGGCCTTGGCCCGGTCCAGGTCCTTGACGGGGTAGATGATCGTCTGCAGGCCGGCGGTCATGGGACCCACTCCTTCTTGGATGCGTGGCCGACGGGCTTCCTCCCGCCGGTGCTCCCACGCTAGGGCGCCCGGCTCCCCCGCGGCTTCTCCGATCCTGACCGGTTGCCGCCGCCGCTCCCCGGGCCCTCCGCCCGGCGCCGGTGCCGGGCGGAGGGCCCCGCTCAGGTCGACTCGCGCCGCACCAGCTCCGTCGGCAGGATGACCGCGGCCGGGTCCTCGCCGCCTATCTGGGCCAGCAGCACCCGCACCATCTCGTTGCTGATCCGGTCCCAGGGCTGGCGGATGGTGGTCAGCGCCGGGGTGGCGGAGGTCGCCGCGGGGGAGTCGTCGAAACCGCCGACGGCGATGTCCTGCGGCACCCGGCGGCCCGCCCGCCGCAGCGCGTCCAGCACGCCCTGCGCCATCAGGTCGGAGGCGACGAACACCGCGTCCACGTCCGGCGCCCCCGCCAGCAGCCGGTCCGCCGCGGCCTCGCCGCTGGCCCGGCTGTAGTCGCCGGAGACGATCAGCCGCTCGTCGGCCTCGATGCCCGCCTCGGCCAGCACCTCCCGGTACCCGGCGAGCCGTTCCACACCGCCGGGGGTGTCCAGTGGGCCGGTGACCACGCCGATCCGGCGCCGGCCCAGCGACAGCAGGTGCCGGACCATGTCCCGGGCGCCGTCCCGGTCGTCGGCGGCCACGTAACTCGTCTTCGAGCCCAGGCCGATCGGCTTGCCGCAGGCGACCAGCGGCACCCCCGCCTCGCGCAGTTCCTCGGCGACCGGGTCGCCGGAGTGACTGGAGACCAGCAGCACCCCGTCGACGTGACCGGCCGTGATGTACCGCGCTATGCGCCGCCGTTCGTCCTCGGTGCCCGCCAGCATCAGCAGCAGCGGGATGTCGTGCGCGGCCAGCGCTTGGGTGCAGCCGCGCAGCAGGACGTTGAAGTTGGGGTCCTCGAAGAACCGCTCCTGCGGCTCGGTCAGCAGGAAGCCGACCGAGTCCGAGCGCCCGGTGATCAGGGAGCGGGCGTGGCGGTTGACCACGTATCCGGTCCGGCGGATGGCGGCGTTGACCGCCTCCTGCGCGGCGGGGCTGACGTAGTGGCCGCCGTTGAGCACACGCGAGACGGTGCCCCGTGACACGCCTGCCTCCCGTGCCACGTCGTGGATCGTCGGCGGTCTGCGCCGGCCCCCCGGATTGCTCATGGTCATGACTTTACGGCCCCCGACAGCAGATCCAGACTCCAGAAACGCTGCACCACGAGGAACAGGACGATCAGCGGCAGGACCGCCAGGAACGCGCCGGTGATCACCAGGGTGTACAGCGCCGGGGTGTTCGATCCCTGCTCGAGCAGCGTGTACAGGCCCTGCGTGAGCGGGAACTTCTCGTCGTCGCTGAGCATGATGTACGGCAGCAGGAAGTTGTTCCACACCGCCACGAACTGGAACAGGAACACCGTGACCATGCCCGGGATCATCATGGGCAGCGCGATCCGGGTGAAGATCCGCCACTCCCCCGCCCCGTCCATCCGCCCGGCCTCCACCACGTCGGCGGGCACGGCGGCGGCCGCGTAGACCCGCGCGAGGTAGACGCCGTACGGGGAGAGGATCTGCGGCAGCAGCACCGACAGGTAGGAGTCGGTGAGGTCTGCCTTGGCCAGCAGCAGGTACTGCGGGACGGCCAGGATCACCGGCGGCATGAGCACACCGGCGAGCAGCACGTTGAACAGCGCCTCGCGGCCCCGGAACCGGTACACCGCCAGCGCGTACCCGCTGCACGCGGAGACGGCCGTGGACAGCAGCGCGCCGAGCCCGGAGTACAGCGCGGAGTTGCCCATCCACCGCCAGTAGATGCCGTCGCGGTAGGCGTCGAGGTCCCTGACGTTGCCGGCGAAGCCGCTGCCCGGCAGAAAGGTGAAGGTGGAGAACAGCTCGCTGCCGGACTTGGTGGAAGCGATCACCACCCACGCCACCGGCAGCAGCGTGTACACCGCGCCGAGCAGCAGGGTGAGCGTGGGCACCAGCGCGATCCGGCGGCGCAGCGGCGGCCGCCGGGCGGCGCCGGGCGCGATGCGCCGCCCGGCGCCCGACTCCGCCCGGGCGGGGGGACGGCCGTCCGGGGCGGCCTGGGGGACGGCGAGAGAACTCATCGTGCGGCTCCTTGACGGTCGTCCCGCGCGTCGCGGCGGTTCGCGGCCCGCAGGAAGCCGAACGACAGCACGAGCGTGACCAGGGCGATCAGCGTCGCCTCGGCGGCCGCCGAGTAGACGTCGTTGCGGCCGAAGGCGTCCTGGTACACCTTCATCAGCGGACTCCAGCTTGTGTTGACGGAGTTGGTGAGCGGCTTGAGGGTGGTGGGCTCGTTGAACACCTGCAGCGTGGCGATGATCGAGAAGAAGAAGGTCAGCACCAGCGAGGGCATCACCATCGGGATCTTGATCCGCACCGCGGTCTGCAGCGGGGTGGCGCCGTCCAGCCGGGCCGCCTCGTAAACCTCGGCCGGGATGGCCCGCAGCGAGGTGTAGATGACGATCATGTTGAAGCCGGTGCCGCCCCAGACCGCGATGTTCGACAGGGCGAGGTAGAGCGGGCCGCCGTCCAGCAGGTCGGGCTGGGGCAGGTGCAGCCGGTCGAGCACGAAGTAGAAGGGGCTGACGTCCGGCAGGTACAGGAAGCCCCACATCAGCGCGGCCACCACACCGGGAACGGCGTACGGCAGGAAGATCGCGAGCCGGGTGAACGGGGTGCACCGCACCCGCTCGGAGTCCAGCATCAGCGCGAACAGCAGCGCGAGGCCCAGCATCACCGGGACGACGATGCAGCCGTAGCCGAGCACGCGCAGCGCTCCGTGCAGCAGTTCGGGGTCGTGGAGGGCGCCGGTGTAGTTCTCGAAGCCGGCCCAGACCTCGTGCCGGGCGCCGGAACCGAGGCCCAGGCCGGAGATGCGCACCTTGCGGAAGCTGAGCCAGAGCGCGTACCCGATGGGCAGCGCGAAGAACAGGGCGAACAGCAGCGCGCCGGGGAGGAGGAAGGCGTAGGGCGCGCCGCGCGCACGCCGGCGGCCGGTCCGCGCCGTGGCGCGGGGTGCGGCGGGGGACGGGCGGCGGTACGGGGCCCCCTCGGCCCCGTACGCCGCCTCGCTGGTGGTGCTGGTCACCGGGAGACTCCGAAGCCTTGCTTCTTCATGTCGGCGACCGTGGCCTGCTGCATGCGGTCCAGGGCGGCGCCGAAGCCGGACTTGTTCTTGGCGGCGGCGCCGAACGCGTCGTTGAAGGTGGCGTAGGCGACGTTCACGTTCGGGCCCCACGCGGAGGGCGCCGTGGTGCGCGCGATGTCGGCGGCCTTGGTGTAGAAGTCGGGCTGGTTGGAGAAGAACGCCGGCGGGTTGGAGAAGGCGCCGCTGAGCTGGGCGGAGGTGGAGGCCGGGTAGATGCCGCCCTCCTTCGCCAGCGCGTTGAGGGCGTCGTGGTCGGTGTTCAGCCAGGCCGCGAACTCGGCGGCGGCGCCGCGGTGGGCGGAGTCGGTGGTCACGGCCGTGGAGGAGCCGCCCCAGCTGCCGGTGACGTCCTTGTCGGGCGACCACTGGGGGAGCGGGGCCATGGCCCACTTGCCCTTGGTGTCGGGCGCGGCCGTGGTCAGCGTGCCCGGTGCCCACACGGCGCTGACCCAGGCGATCTCCTTGCCGGTGTTCAGCGCCTTGTTCCAGGCGGGCTGGTACATCGGCTGGTTGTCGATGACGCCCTCCTTGACCAGTCCGCCCCAGAAGTCGGCGACCTTGCGGGTGGCCGTGTCGTTGATCGCGACCTTCCAGGTGTCGCCGGAGGTGGTCCACCACTTGGCGCCGGCCTGCTGGGCCAGCCCGGCGAAGAGACCGGAGTCGTTGGCGGAGAAGGTGGTCAGAGCCCGGTCGGGGTCGGCCTTCTTCAGCTTGCGGGCGGTCTCGGCGAACTGGTCCCAGGTGGTGGGGACCGTCAGTTTGTACTTCTTGAACAGGTCGGCGCGGTAGTAGAACATCATCGGTCCGATGTCCTGCGGCACCGCGTAGACCGCGTCCGTGCCGAGCGTGGTCTGCTGCCAGACGCCGTCGGCGAACTTGCTGCGCACGTCACCGACGTCCCCGGCTATGTCGGCCAGTGCGTCGTTGCTGACCAGCGTCGGCAGCGCCTGGTACTCGGCCTGCACCAGGTCCGGCGCCTTCCCGGCCTTGTGCGCGGTGAGGATCTTGGTGACCAGCGTGTCGCCGGAGGCCTGCTTCTTCACCGTGACGGTGATCTGCTTGTCCTTGCCCGGCCCCTTGTTCCACAGGTCGACGACCTTGTCCATGCCGGGCGTCCAGGTCCAGTACGTCAGCGACACCGGGCCCGACCCGGCCTCGCCGTCCCCGGAGCCGCAGGCGGCCAGAGCGGTGGCGCCGAGCGAGACGGCGAGGGCGGTGGTCACGAGGCGTCGGCGCTTCGTGTGCGGCATGGATCTCTCCCCTGACCGGGGTCCCCGCCTGCTGCGGAGACCTGCCGTGGATACGCATGACCGCGGGCCGGAATCGCGGTGCGAGGCCCTGCCATGCTTCTGTGAGCGTTCACAGTAGAGAAACATCCCGGACACTTGTCAATGGTTGTTGCTGTGCGGTTATGTTGGGCTGACGCCGCCGACGATGTGTGTGCACGTTCCCAGATGATCGATACCCGGGAGAGATCCATGCCGGACACCAGCCCTAGGGGCCTCAGCCGCCTCGCCTTCGGTGGGGACTACAACCCCGAGCAGTGGCCGGAGGAGCTCTGGCAGGAGGACGTCCGGCTGATGCGGGAGGCCGGCGTCACCATGGTGAGCGTCGGGATCTTCTCCTGGGCCCTGCTCGAACCGGCGCCGGGGGATTACGACTTCGGCTGGCTGGACCGGGTCCTCGGGCTGCTGCACGACAACGGCATCCGCGTCGACCTCGGCACGCCCACCGTGGCGCCCCCCGCCTGGTTCTACCGCGCCCACCCCGAGGCGCTGCCGGTCACCGCGGAGGGCGTGCGCTACGAGTTCGGCTCCCGCGGCGCCATCTGCCACAGCAACCCCGACTACCGCGCGGCGGCCGCGAACATCACCGCCAAGCTCGCCGAGCGCTACGGCACGCACCCGGCGCTGGCGCTGTGGCACGTGCACAACGAGTACGGCGTCCCCGTCTCCGCCTGCTACTGCGACTCCTGCGCCGCCCACTTCCGCCGCTGGCTCGCGGACACCCACGGCGGCGTCGAGGAGGTCAACGCGGCCTGGGGCACCGCCTTCTGGGGACAGCGCTACGCCCACCTCGGCGAGATCAACCCGCCCCGGGCCACCCCGACCGTCGGCAACCCCGGACAGGCCCTGGACTACCGGCGGTTCACCGACGCCACCATCCGGGAGAACTTCCGCGCCGAGCGGGACATCCTGCACCGCCTCTCGCCCGGCGTCCCGGTCACGACGAACTTCATGACCGCCCTCAGCCAGTGCGACTCCATGGACTACTGGGCGTGGGGGCGCGAGGTCGACCTCGTCACCAACGACCACTACCTGATCACCGACGGCCGCCGCACCCACGTCAACCTCGCCATGGCCGCCGACCTCACCCGCTCCGTGGCCGGCGGCGCCCCCTGGCTGCTGCTCGAGCACTCCACCTCGGGCGTCAACTGGCAGCCCCGCAACCCCGCCAAGGCCCCCGGCCAGATGGCCCGCAACTCCCTGGCCCACGTGGCCCGCGGCTCCGAGGGCGCCATGTTCTTCCAGTGGCGGCAGTCCCGGCGCGGCGCCGAGAAGTTCCACTCGGCGATGCTGCCGCACGCCGGCACCGGCACCCGGGTGTGGCGGGAGGTCGTCGAACTCGGCGCGGCGATCGACTCCCTGGCCCCGCTGCGGGGCACCCGCACCCGGGCCGACGTGGCGGTGCTGTGGGACTGGCAGTCCTGGTGGGCGCAGAACCTCCAGTGGCGCCCCACCGAGGACCACGACCCGCGCGAGCGCGCCGACGCCTTCTACGAGGCGCTCTACGACCGCCACCTCACGGTCGACTTCGCCCACCCGGAGGCCGACCTGTCGGCCTACCCCCTCGTCGTCGTCCCGGCCCTCTACCTGATGACCGAGGCGGCCGGGCGCAACCTCGCCGGGTACGTCCGCGACGGCGGCACCCTGGTGGTGTCCTACTTCTCCGGCATCGTCGACGAGCACGACGCCGTGCACGAGGGCGCCTACCCCGGGCCCCTCAGGGACGTCCTGGGCCTGGAGGTGGAGGAGTTCTCGCCGCTGCTGCACAGCGAACGGGTGCGGCTGAGCGGGCCCGACGGCGACGGGCCGAGCGGTGACGTGTGGACGGAGTTCGTCCGCCCGCACGGCGCCGAGACGGTGTGGAGCTACGCCGACGGACTGACCGCGGGCGGCGCCGCGATCACCCGGCACGCGTTCGGCCGGGGCACCGCCTGGTACGTGTCCACCCGGCTCGACGCGGCCGGCCTGGACACGCTGCTCGGCGCCGCCGCCGACGACGCGCGGATCGCCCCCCGCGCCGACCTGCCCCGGGACGTCGAGGTCGTCCGCCGCACGGGCGAGCAGGGCAGCTTCCTGTTCGCGATCAACCACACCGCCACCGAGGCGAAGGTGGCGCTGGACGCGCCCGGCACCGAACTGCTGACGGGCGAACGCGCCGCGGGCCGCCTCGCGGTCCCCGCGGGAGCCGTCCGGGTCGTACGGCTCGACGGCTGAGCCGGCCCCGCCGCCCCGCGCGAGCCGCTCGGCCGCGGGGCGGCGGCGCCCCCCGATCTCCTCCGCTTCCCGGCGGAGGTCACCCCACCCCGCCCACGTCGAAGGGACGACGGACGACGATGTTCCATCCCAGACGCACCCTCACCGCCCTGCTGCTGCCGCCGCTGGCCGCTCTCGCCCTCACCACCCTGCCCGCCCAGACCGCGCAGGCGGCGAGCACGCTCACCAACGGCGGCTTCGAGTCCGGCGGCGCCGCCACGGCCGCCCCGGCCGGCTGGTCGGAGTACGGCGCCACCGGCGCCTCGTACACCGAGTCCGGTGGTCACGGCGGCAGTTACCGGCTGAGCCACTACGCGTCCACCGCCTACAAGGTGGAGACGTACCAGTACCTCTCGGGCCTGGCCAACGGCACCTACACGCTCACCGCCTGGGTCCGCTCCGGCGGCGGGCAGAACGCCGCCTACATAGCCCTGAAGAACTGCGGGAGCGCCGAACAGCGCACCGACATCCCGGTGTCCGCCGACGGCTGGGTCCGCATCGTCACCTCCGTGGCGGTGACGGCCGGCCAGTGCACGATCAGCGTCACCTCCGACGCCAACGCGGGCAACTGGATCAACGTCGACGACCTTACCTTCACCGCGGGCTCCACCGGCCTCGCCGTCAAGGGCGCCGACATCTCCTCCCTCCCCAAGAGCGAGGCCAGGGGCGGCGTGTACCGGACCACCTCCGGCACCACGGGCGACGCGGTCACCATCCTCAGAGGCGCCGGCATGAACTACGCGCGCGTGAAGGTCTGGGTGAACCCGGCCGACGGCTACAACGACAAGGCGCACGTCCTGGCCCTGGCCAAGCGCGTCAAGGCCGCCGGGATGAAGCTGCTGGTCGACTTCCACTACTCGGACTCCTGGGCGGACCCGGGCAAGCAGACCAAGCCCGCCGCCTGGTCCGGGCACTCCTACAGCCAGCTGAAGACGGACGTCTACCATCACACCTACGACGTCCTGAACGCCCTCGAGGCGCAGGGCACCACGGCCGACATGGTGCAGGTGGGCAACGAGATCAACGGCGGCATGCTGTGGTCCGAGGGCTCCACGGACAACTGGCCGCAGCTCGCCGGGCTGCTCAACTCCGGCTACAGCGCCGTCAAGGCGGTGTCCTCGTCCACCAAGGTCGCCCTGCACCTCGCCAACGCCGGCGACGACGCCACCGTCCGCTGGTGGTTCGACAACGCCAAGGCCAACGGCGTCACCTACGACGCGATCGGCCTGTCGTACTACGGCTACTGGCACGGCTCCCTGGCCGCCGCCCAGACCACCCTGGACGACACCGCCTCCCGCTACGGCAAGCCCGTCTTCGTCGCCGAGACCGCCTACCCCTTCCGTCTGGACAGCGACGACGCGCTCACCAACCAGATCGACACCAGCGCCGAACTGGTCGCCGGCTACCCCGCCACGGTGGCCGGGCAGACCCGGTGGATGAACGACGTGGCGAGCGTCGTGGAGGCCGTACCGGGCGGCCGCGGCCTCGGCGTCTTCTACTGGGAGGCCACCTGGACCGCCGTCACCGGCAACGGCTGGGACCCGGCCGACGCCACCTCCGGCAACGGCTGGGAGAACCAGGCCCTGTTCGGTTACGACGACAAGGCGCTCTCCTCCATGTCGTGGTTCGGCCACCGCTGAACCGCCCGTGACGGGGCCCGGCCGGTAAGGGGACCGGCCGGGCCCCCCGAACGCCGCCGCGCCCGCCGCCCGTACGGGCCGGACCGTCCGGTACCGGACACGATCCGCCGAGGGGCGGGCGGCCCGGCGCCCGCCGCGCCACAGTGGGGCGACAGCGCCGCCGACGCCGAAGGGCACCCGCATGCACCGACCCACCCCGCTCGCCCTGCTGCACTGCGTCGCCCTCGGCGGTCACGGCCCGGAGGACGTGGTGGCCGACGCACAGGGCCGCGTGCTGACCGGCGTCGCGGACGGCCGCATCCTGCGGCTGCACCACCCGGCCGACCCGGCCGCCGCCCGCGTCGAGGTGCTCGCCGACACCGGCGGCCGCCCGCTCGGCCTCGAACTCCTCCCCGGCGGCGACGTCCTGGTGTGCGACGCGGACCGCGGCCTGCTGCGCGTCGACCCCGCCGACGGCGCCGTCCGCGTCCTCGCCGACTCGGTGGCGGGGGAGCCGCTGCGCTTCTGCAGCAACGCCGTCGCCCTGCCCGACGGCACGGTGTACTTCACCGTCTCCAGCCGCCGCCATCCCCTCGACCGGTGGATCGGCGACATCGTCGAGCACACCGGCACCGGCCGCCTGCTGCGCCTGCCGCCCGGCGGCGGCCGGCCCGAAGTCCTGCTGGAGGATCTTCAGTTCGCCAACGGGCTGGTGGCCGGCCGCGACGGCTCTTTCCTGGTGATCGCGGAGACCGGCCTCTGCCGCCTCACCCGCTACTGGCTCACCGGCCCGCGCGCCGGTCACCGGGAGCCCTTCGCCGACCTGCCCGGCATGCCCGACAACCTCTGGCGCGACCGCCGCGGCGGCCCCATCTGGGTTGCCCTCGCCGCGCCTCGCGTGCCCCCGCTGGAACTGCTGCACCGCAGCCCGCCCGCCGTCCGCCGCGCCGCCGCCCGGGCCGCCGTACGCGCCCCCTACCGCCCCGGCGGCAGCGCCGCCGTCCTCGCCGTCGACGACGACGGCCGGGTCGTCCACCACCTGGCCCGCCGCCACTCCCGCTTCCGCATGGTCACCAGCGTCTGCGAGACCGGCGGACACCTGGTCCTGGGCAGCATCCACGAGCGGGGCGTGGCCGTCTGCGCGGCCCCCACGACATGATCGCGGCCCACGACCGGCGGTAAACTGGGCCCGGCCGTCGCCACCTCGTGCGGACGGGCCCGAACAGGAGACGTACGACCATGACCGTCCCGGAAGCCGAGAGCCTCCGCGCCCGTCCCGGCGGCCCGCCGCGGCGGCCCGGCCGGCTCGTCCAGGCTCCCGTGCTCACGGCCGTCGCGCTCGGCGGAGCCCTCGGCGCCGGCGCCCGGTACGCGCTGTCCCTGGCCTGTCCCACCCCGCCCGGGCACTTCCCCTGGACGACCTTCGCGGTCAACGTCAGCGGCTGCGCCGTGATCGGCGCGTTCATGGTGCTCGTCACCGAGGCGCGGGCCGCCCACCGCCTGGTCCGCCCCTTCTTCGGCACCGGGGTGCTCGGCGGCTTCACCACCTTCTCCACCTACGCCGTCGACATCCGGCAACTCCTCGCGGACCACCGTCCCGGCACCGCCCTCGCCTATCTCGCCGCCACCCTGTGCGCGGCCCTGGCGGCGGTGTGGCTGGCCGCCGCGGCGACCCGCCGGGTGCTGACCGGAGGGCGGCGATGAGCGACCCGACCGGCCGGGCCCTGCGGCTGACCGTCTACCTCGGCGAGGACGACACCTGGCACCACAAGCCCCTCTACACCGAGATCGTGCACCGGGCCCGTGCCGCCGGACTGGCCGGCGCCAGCGTGTTCCGGGGCATCGAGGGGTTCGGCGCCTCCTCCCGCATCCACACCTCCCGGCTGCTCACCCTCAGCGAGGACCTGCCGGTCGCGGTCGTCGTCGTCGACACCGAGGCGCGCGTGCGGGCGTTCCTGCCGCAGCTCGACGAACTCGTCGACGAGGGACTCGTCACCCTCGAGCCGTGCGAGGTCGTGCGGTACGTGGGCCGCCGGGCGGAAGCGCGGGACACCGGGCCGGAGGGTGAGAAACCGTTGTGAACTGGCTGCTGGTCGCCCTCGGGGCCATGGTCGGCGCTCCGCTGCGCCACCTCACCGACCGGGCCGTGCAGGCGCGGCACGACTCACTGTTCCCCTGGGGCACCTTCGTGGTGAACGTCACCGGCTGCCTGGTCCTCGGCGTGCTCACCGGCGTCGCCGGACCCCACCTGCGGCTTCTGCTGGGCACCGGCCTGTGCGGGGCCCTGACGACGTACTCCACCTTCTCCTACGAGACCCTGAGGCTGACGGAGGCGGGGGCGGGGCTCTACGCTGCGGCGAACGCCGTCGTCAGTGTGGCGGCGGGGCTCGGGGCCGCCTTCGCCGGGGTCTGGCTCGCCGGAGCCGTGTGAGGCACCGGGGTCCCGCGCCGGTCGCCCGCACGGCATAGTAAGACTGTCTACAGCTTTGTCGACCACTTTTCAGAACTGGATCCCATGAGCGCCATCTCCGTCGGTCAGGCCGTCGTCCTAGGAGTAGTCGAGGGGGTGACCGAATTCCTCCCGGTGTCCTCCACCGGCCACCTCAAGATCGTCGAAGGGCTCATGGACATCCCCGTCGACGACGCGTCGGTCGTCGGGTTCTCCGCCGTCATCCAGGTCGGCGCCATCGCCGCCGTGCTCGTGTACTTCTTCAAGGACATCAAGCGGATCGTCACCGCCTGGTTCCGGGGGCTGACCGACCGCGAGGAGCGCTACCACCACGACTACAAGTTCGCCTGGTGGGTGATCGCCGCGACCGTGCCGATCGTGCTGGTGGGCCTGGCCGCCAAGCCGCTGATCGACGGCCCGCTCGCCTCGCTGTGGGTGGTCGCCGGCTCGCTGATCGTCGGCAGCGGCGTGATGTGGGCGGCGGACCAGATGGGCCGGCACAAGCGCGGTGAGGACGACACGTCCTTCAAGGACGCGATGCTGGTGGGCTGCTCGCAGATCCTCGCCCTGCTCTTCCCCGGCTTCTCCCGCTCCGGCGCCACCATGTCCACGGCGCTCATCCTCGACCTGGACCGCGTCGCCGCCACCCGGCTGTCGTTCTTCCTCGGCATCCCGGCCCTGACCGGCGCCGGCCTGTACGAGCTGAAGGACGCCCTCGGCGCCGGGGTGGGCGCCGCCCCGCTGGCCGTCGGCACGATCGTCTCCTTCGTGGTCGCCTACGCCTCCATCGCCTGGCTGCTGAAGTTCGTCGCCAAGCACTCCTTCAACGCCTTCGTGATCTACCGGCTCGTCATCGGCGCGGCCCTGCTGGGCCTGCTGGCCACCGGCACCGTCAGCAGCTGACGCCGTCACCGCCCGGACCCGGGGAAGACGCCCGCCCGCACCACGGCGACGCGCCCCGGGTCCGGTCCGTGCCGCACCACGGCTCCCGGCCGGACCGGCGCCGCTTGACAGTCCCGTCCCGCACGCCGCACCATCGCTTCCGTGAACCTGTCAGACAGCCAGACAGGTGGTCGGGTCCCGCAGCGTGTCAGCGCCCTGGAGGCCGTCCTCGGCCACCTCCGCGCCGCCATCGAGGACGGCCGGTACGCGATCGGGGACAAGCTCCCCTCCGAGGCCGAGCTGTGCCGCACCCTCGCGGTCTCCCGGCCCGTGCTGCGCGAGGCGCTGCGCGCGCTCCAGACGATGGGCCTGACGGTCTCCCGCACCGGCAAGGGCACCTTCGTCGTCGCCGGCGCCGTCCAGGACCCCACCTTCGGCGACTACGCGGCCGCCGACCTGCTCGAGGTGCGCCGCCACATCGAGATCCCGGTCGCCGGGTACGCGGCCCTGCGCCGCACCCCCGAGGACCTCGACCGGCTGGCCCGGCTGCTGGACCGCATGGAGCGGGAGACCGACCCCGCCGCGTGGGCCGCGATGGACTCCCTCTTCCACCTCACCCTCGCCGAGGCCGCCCGGAACCCGGTCTTCCGCCGGTTCATCGAGGAGATCCAGGACGCGCTGGCCCGCCAGTCGGCCTTCCTCAACGAGCTGGGCGGCCGCCGGGAGCAGTCGGACCGCGAGCACCGGGCGGTCCTCGACGCCCTGGCCGCCGGATCCGAGACCGACGCCACCCGCGCCATGAGCCACCACCTCGACCGCGTCGCGACGGCCCTCACCGACATCGTGCGCCCTGCGCCCGCGCCCGCCTCCGGGGACGGCGGCCCCCGGACATGAGCCGACCGCACCCCACGGCCCGGCCCGGCCACCGCCCGCCGGACCGCCCCATCCCGCGCGGCCGTACGGCGCGCACGTCCACCGGGCCCGGCGCGTGACCCGCGCCCCCGGCCCGCCCCACCTCCCAGTGATGCAGGCAGTCATGCACAGCAGCCCTCCCGCGGACCCACCCGTCCTCCGCGCGCCCCACCACGCCCCCGTCGCCCACCTGATACGCGGCGGGATGGTCGAGGGCGTCCACCACGGTTCCGTCGTCGTCCTCGACGGCGACGGCGACGTGCTCCTGAGCCACGGCGACACCGAGGCGGCCTTCTATCCGCGCTCGGCCGTCAAGCCCGTCCAGGCCGTGGCCATGCTGCGCGCCGGGCTGCCGCTCGACGGCGAGCTGCTCTCCCTCGCCGCCGCCAGCCACTCCGGTGAGGAGCGGCACCTGGCCGGCACCCGGCGCATCCTCGCCCTCGCCTCCCTCACCGAGGCCGACCTGCGCAACGTCCCCGACCTCCCCTTCGACCCGGTCGTCCGCGACGAGTGGATCCGCGCGGGCCGGGCGCCCTCGCGGACGGCGCAGAACTGCTCCGGCAAGCACGCCGCCATGCTCTGGACCGCCCGGCTGAACGGCTGGTCCCTGGAGGACTACCTGCACCCCGGGCACCCGCTCCAGCGGACCGTCGCCGAGACCGTGGAGGACCTGACCGGCCGGCGCGTCGCCCGGGTCACGGTCGACGGCTGCGGCGCCCCGCTGTTCGCCGTCTCCCTGCGCGGCCTCGCCCGCGCCGCCGCCCGCATCACGACCGCCGCGCCCGGCACCCCCGAGGCCCGCGTCGCCGACGCCATGCGCGAGCACGCCGAGATGGCCTCCGGCTCCCGCCGGGACGTCGCCGCCCTGATGCGGGCCGTCCCGGGCCTGCTCGCCAAGGACGGCTTCGAGGGCGTCCAGGTCGCCGCGCTGCCCGACGGCCGGGCCGTCGCCGTCAAGATCGCCGACGGCGCCGACCGGGCCCGCGTCCCGGTCGCCGCGGCCGCCCTGGTCCGGGCCGGTGTGGACCCGGCCCTGCTCACCGCGTTCGCGGGCCAGCCGCTGCTCGGCGGCGGCAGGCCGGTCGGCAGCGTCCGCGTGGTCCCCGCCCTGGACCCGGACGCGGCCCTGGCCTGCGCCTAGAGGCCGTCGTGCGGAGTATGCCGAGGCGGCGGGGCGCCCGGTGCCGGGGTGCGGCATGATGACGATCATGTCTGCCCAGTTCCAGCCGGTCCTGGACCGGATCGCGGCGGAGATCGACCGGATGCCGGGGCGCGGCCGGCCCGCCGGCTACATCCCGGCGCTCGCCGCCCGCGATCCGCGCAGCTTCGGCATGGCCGTGGCCGAGCCGGACGGCACGGTGTACGGGGTGGGGGACTGGCGGCAGCCGTTCTCGACGCAGTCCATCACCAAGGTCTTCACCCTCGCCCTGGACCTGGCGCGCGAGGGCGACGAACTGTGGGAGCACGTGGGCCGCGAACCCTCCGGCAACCCCTTCAACTCCCTGGTCCAGCTGGAGTACGAGAACGGCATCCCGCGCAACCCCTTCATCAACGCGGGCGCCCTGGTGGTCACCGACCGCCTGCAGACCCGTACCGGGGACGCGGCCGGGGAACTGCTGGCCTTCCTGCGGACCGAGAGCGGCAACCCGTCGCTGGACTTCGACCGCGAGGTCGCCGCCTCCGAGGCCGCGCACGGTGACCGCAACGCCGCCCTGGCCCACTTCATGGCGTCCTACCGCAACATCGACAACCCGGTCCCGGTCCTGCTCGACCAGTACTTCCGCCAGTGCTCCATCACCGCCTCCTGCGCCGACCTGGCCCTCGCGACCGGATTCCTGGCCCGGCACGGCATCCGCGCCGACGGCACCCGCCTGCTCAGCAGCAGCCAGGCCAAGCAGATCAACGCCATCATGCTGACCTGCGGCACCTACGACGCGGCCGGCGACTTCGCCTACCGGGTCGGCCTGCCCGGCAAGAGCGGCGTCGGCGGCGGGATCATCGCCGTCGTACCGGGCCGCTGCGCGCTGTGCGTGTGGAGCCCGGGGCTGGACGAGCGGGGCAACTCGGTGGCGGGGGTCGCCGCCCTCGACCGGTTCACCACGCTCACCGGCCTGTCCGTCTTCTGACCGGCGCCGTCCGCCGGCTGACCGGCGCCGGCGGGACCGCCAGGAACTCAGTCCCGCCCGGACCGGCCGGTGCGGCCGCGCCGGGCCAGCGCCAGGGCGCCGGCGCCCAGCACCACGAAGCCGGCGACGGCACCCGCCTGTGACCAGTCGGTGTCGTCCTCCGGCGCCGGGGAGGTGGCCGCCGCCACCGGCGCGGCGGGCGGTGCGGGCTTGCTGCGCAGGCCGTCCAGCGAGCCCACCGGGTCCACCCGGCCGGCCGCCGCGAAGCCCCAGTCGAGCAGGGCGCGCGCCTCCTCGTACACGGCGAAGCCACCGCCGTCCTGCGGGTTGAGCACGGTGACCAGCAGCGTGCGGCCGCCCCGGCGGGCGGCGGCGACGAGGGTGTTGCCCGCGTCGCTGGTGTAGCCGTTCTTGACGCCGATCAGCCCCGGGTAGGGGGCCACGCCGTCCTCACCGGTCAGCAGCCGGTTGGTGTTGGAGATCGGGTACGGCGGACCGTCCCCGGGGAACTCGGCCTCGACGGTGGAGCAGTACCGGGCGAAGTCGGGGTTGCGCAGCCCCGCCCGGCCGAAGACCGCCAGGTCGTACGCCGAGGAGACCTGGCCGGGCATGTCGTAGCCGTCGGGGGAGACGACGTGGGTGTCCAGGGCGCCCAGCGAGCGGGCCTTGGCCTGCATGCGGGTGACCGTGGTCTGCCAGCCGCCGTTGAGCGCGGCCAGGACGTGCACGGCGTCGTTGCCCGAGCTGAGGAAGACGCCGTGCCACAGGTCGGAGACCCGGTAGGTGTGCCCCTCCTCGACGCCGACCAGGCTGCTGCCCTCGGCCACGTCGGCCAGCTCCGCCTCGCTGACGGTGTGCCGGACGCCGCCCGGCAGGGCGGGCAGCACGGTCAGCGCGAACAGCGTCTTGAGGGTGCTGGCCGGCGGCAGCCCGCGGTGCGCGTCCTCGGCGGCCAGCACCTGGCCGGTGCCCGCGTCGGCGACCAGCCAGGACAGCGCGGAGACGTCCGGAACCCCGGGCGCGCCGGGGCGCGGCCGGACCTGGAGGCCGGAGTGGTAGAGCAGCGCCGGCCGCGGGACCGCCGCCGGCGGCCCGGGCGGGGCGGGTTCCGCCGTCCGGGAGCCGGCCGCGGCCGGCAGCAGCGTCAGCATCCCCGCCACGCAGAGTGCGCAGGTCGTCACGGCCACCCGGTGAGAGAATCTGATCGTCATACGATCAACGTAGGAATCGAGCCGCCGTACACCGCGCTGCCCGGGCCGGACGGCCGCCGAGGGCAACCCGGATGCCGCACGCCGGGCCGGGCGCAGGCCGGGCCGGACGGACGGCGGTCGGTGCTCAGCCGGCGGGCAGCGTCGGCCGGACCTGGCGCAGGAACGCGGCGTTGTCCGGGGTCGCCCGCATCCGCTCCAGCAGCGTCTCCAGGGCGAAGGGCGAGCCGTCGCGGGGCCGAAGGGCCCGGCGCAGACCGCGTACGGCGGTCAACTCGGCCGGGGCGAGCAGGAGTTCCTCGCGGCGGGTGCCGGAGCGGGTGACGTCCACGGCCGGGAACACCCGGCGGCCGGCCGCCTCCCGGTCCAGGTGCAGCTCCATGTTGCCGGTGCCCTTCAGCTCCTCGAAGAAGTAGCCGTCGGCCCGCGATCCGGTGTCCACCAGGGCGGTGGCCAGCACGGTCAGCGAGCCGCCCTCCTCGGCCTGGCGCGCGGCGCCGAAGAACCGCTTGGGGCCGAGCAGCGCGCCCGCGTCGACGCCGCCGCTCAGGGTGCGCCCGCCGGCGCCCGCCGCGTTGTTGTGGGCGCGGCACAGCCGGGTCAGGGAGTCCAGCAGCACGACGACGTCCTCGCCGGCCTCGACGAGCCGCTTGGCCCGCTCGACGACCAGTTCCGCGAGGGCGATGTGGTCCTTGGGCGCCCGGTCGAAGGTGGAGGCGTACACCTCGCCGCGCACCGAGCGCCGCATCTCGGTGACCTCCTCGGGGCGCTCGTCGAGCAGCACCACCATCAGGCGGCACTCCGGGTGGTTGCCGGCGACGGCGGCGGCGATCTGCTGGAGCAGCACGGTCTTGCCGCTCTTGGGCGGCGCCACGATGAGCCCGCGCTGCCCCTTCCCGACCGGCGCCAGCAGGTCGGTGACGCGTCCGGCGAGGCCGGAGGCCGGGTGTTCCAGGCGGATCCGCTCGTGCGGGTGCAGCGGGGTGAGGTCACGGAAGTGGCGGCGTCCGCGCAGTTCGCCGGGGGCCCGGCCGTCGACCCGGGCGACCTCGGCCAGCGCGCGCTGCGCCCCGAGGACGCCTTCGACGGCGTCGCCCGTGCGCAGCCCGTGCCGCCGGATCAGGGCGGCGGGGACCTGCGGGTCGGCGGGAGCGGCGAGCAGGCCCGCGCCCCGCAGGTGTCCCTTCCCGCCCGGGCCGATGTCGAGGACGCCGGTCACGAGGGGCCTGGCGGCCTCGGTCCGCCGTGCCACGGGAGGGTGTCCGAGTGTGGTGTGTCCGGGTGCGGTGTGTCCGGGTGTGGGTTCGAGTGCGGTGGGTTCGAGTGTGGTGGTCATGAGGGGTGGTCCTTTCACGGACGCGAGCCGAAGACGGTGGGACGCGAGGGGGAGGGCCGCGAGCGGGAGGCGGGTCCACCTGCCTCCGGGCGGCATGAGCAGCACCTGGGACACGGGCACACGGGGCCTGGTCGCGGAGGTGGTGCGGAGAAGCCCGAGCGGGTTCGCGGAGCGAGCCGCGCGGAGCTGGATGAAGGAGATCGGCACCGGCGCCCGACAAAGGGGGGCGCTCACCTGTGCTGCTCGCACTATACCGGTCGTCCTGGTCCGGTCAACACGGCGCCGCGGGCCGGTATTCCCGGGGCCCCGGCCGACGTACCGAGGTGCCGACGTACTGACGTGCCGAGGAGCCGAGGTGCCGGAATCCGGCCCCGCGCCGACAGGCGTACGCCTACCATCGGCCACGTTCCGTCCGCGTACGGCCGTCAGGAGACCCGGTGCAGAACACGCCCGCCCCCGCACCCGGCGAGGCGGGTTGCCCGCACGCGGACAACGCCCGGCTGCTGGCCCGCGGCGCCGTGGCCCCGGTCCTGCTGCCGGGCGGTGTCGAGGGCATGGCCGTGCTCGGGCACGACGCGCTCCGGGAGTTCCTCCAGCACCCCGATGTCGCCAAGGACCCGCGGCACTTCACCGCCCTGCGCGAGGGCCGGATAGCCGAGGGCTGGCCGCTGCTGACCTTCGCGACCGTACCCGGCATGAGCACCGCCGACGGTGACGACCACCTGCGGCTGCGCTCGCTGGTCGGCCGGGCCTTCACCCCGCGCCGGGTCGGGCGACTGCGGCCGCGGGTCGAGGAGTTGACGGCCGAGCTGCTCGACGACCTGGAGCGGGCCGCGGCGGCCGGCGGCGGCGTCGCCGACCTGCGGCGGCACGTGGCACTGCCCCTGCCGATGAGCGTCATCTGCGAACTCCTCGGTGTGCCGCCCGGGTTCCGGGACCGGCTTCACCGGCTGAGCAGCCGGGTCGTCGCCACCGGCACCGGGCCGCGCGAGGCCGTGGCGGCATCCCGGGAACTCGCCGCCGTCCTGGGCGAGATATCCGCGGCCAAGGCGGCGCACCCCGGCGACGACCTGATCGGCGCGCTGACGGCCGCCCGCGACGAGGGCGGCGACCGGCTCGCCCCGCACGAGCTGATCGGCACGCTGATGCTGCTGGTCATCGCCGGGCACGAGACCACGCTCAACCTGATCACCAACGCCGTACGCGCCCTGTGCGCGCACCGCGACCAGCTCCGCATGGTCCGGGAGGGGGCGGCGAGCTGGGGCGACGTGGTGGAGGAGACGCTGCGCTGGGACGCGCCGGTGAGCTGCTTCCCGTTCCGCTACCCGGTGCGCGACCTCACCGTGGGCGGCACCCTCGTCCCGCGCGGCACCCCGGTGCTGGCCGGCTACTCCGCCGCGGGCCGCGACCCGGCCGCCCACGGCCCCGACGCCGACCGCTTCGACGTCACCCGGCCCTGCCGCCCGGGCGCCGTACGCCACCTCTCGCTCGGGTACGGCGCCCACTACTGCCTGGGCGCCCCGCTGGCCCGCCTGGAGGCCACCGTCGCGCTGGAGCGCATCTTCACGCGGTTCCCCGGGCTGGATCTCGCCGTGCCGGAGGCGGATCTCGTGCCGCACACCGGGTTCGTCGGCAACAGCGTGCGCGCCCTGCCGGTGCGGCCGGTGCCCTGAGCGCCACAGCGCCGCCCGGGCCGGGCCGGCCTGTCCGGGGCCGGTGGTCCAGCTGTGGCCGGGGTTGTCAGAGATCCGTACCAGTTGTCCCCGGACCATAACGATCGTGGACGACGGGGCACTTGGCCCTACTCCGGTCCATTATCTTCACGCCATGTCCACGCCGCCGCAGTCTCCGAACGAACCCCAGCCGCCGCAGCAGCCCGGGCAGCCGCCCGCGGTTCCCCAGCAGCCGACCGCCCCCTACCCCCATCCGCAGAGCCCCGGCCCGCAGGCACCGGGTCCGCAGGCACCGGGTCAGCAGGACTTCTACGCCCATCCCACGCTCATCGGCGCGCCGGGCCCGGTGCAGCCGGGTCAGCTGCCGCCGGGCAATCCGTACGCGCAGCCGCCGCTGTACGCCTCCATACCCGCGCCGCCGCCCCACGGCGGTGGCGGCGGCGCCGGGCGGGCGGTGCTGTGGGCCGCGGTCGGCGCGGTGGTGGCGTCCGCCGCCTGGGCGGCCGGGGTCTTCGCGCTCGGCGGCGCCGGGGACGACGCGACCGCGGACCTGCGCGGCTACACGGCACCCTCCAACCTCTGCACCACCGCCGATCTCTCCGCCTTCAAGGGCGAGTACCCGGACGACGACACCGCCCCGGGGCACAACGCCCTGCGGGACGACGCGCTGGACCAGAGTTCGTGCAGCCTCAGCCTGAAGAAGACCGGGTCCAGCTACGCCGACGCCTACCTCTCCCTCGACGTCGACCTGCACAAGAGGACCGACCCGGGGCCGGAGTTCACGGCCGCGTGGAAGAACTACGGCGACAGTCACACCGGTTACGACGTGGACACCGTCGAGGGCATCGGGGACGAGGCGTACCTCGTCAGCCAGGACACCACCACCGGGTCCTCCGCCACCAGCGGCTCCCGCTACGCCACGCTCGCCGTCCGGGACGGCTGGACCACGTACACCATGAGCTACAGCGTCTACCTGACGTCCTACGACACCGACAAGAACCCGCCGACCATCCCGGAGGTGTCCGACTGGCTGAAGACGGACACCAAGGCGACGCTGCGGGAGCTGAAGGACTGACAGCCGCCCTTCGCGGCGGCGCGGCGGCGCGGCGGTCAGGCCTGCCGCGCCGCCGCCTCCTGCGCGATCCGCTCGAACTGGGCGCCCATCGCCTCGGCCAGCGCCTGCGCGCCGGACAGCGGGCGCACCATGACGGTGAACGCGTCGATCAGCCCGTCCTCGTCGAGGTGGATGAAGTCGCAGCCGGTCAACTCGCGTTCGCCCACCCGGGCGCGGAAGACCAGCGCGTGGTCGCGGCCGTCGGCCCCGGCCAGCTCGCGCTCGTAGCGGAAGTCCTCGAACACGCGCCAGGCACCGCGCAGGATCGCCGCCGTGATCGCCTTCCCGGCGTACGGCTTGAACACCACCGGGCTGGTGAAGACGACGTCCTCGGCCAGCAGGGTCTCGACGGTGTCGAGAGCGCCGGCCTCGACCGCCTCACGGAACGCGCGCATGGGGATCACCTCGTGGTCCATCGGGTGCAACGGGCGCAGCCGAGCGTACGCCGCGCTCTGCGCGAGCCGGACGGCGGTACCGGCGACGGGCCCCGGCGCCTTCCCGGCAGCCCTAAGCTGGCCGGATGTTCAGCCCCGAAGGCCCCAGCCTCCGCGAACTCGCCGTGCAGGCCCTGTCGTCCGTCGAGCACGGCTACGACCTGCTCGCCCCGAAGTTCGACCACACCCCCTTCCGCACCCCCGCCGCGGTGCTCGACTCCGTCACCGCGGCGCTCGCCCCGCTCGGCCCGTTCGAGGACGGGCTCGACCTGTGCTGCGGCACGGGCGCCGGTACGCGGGCGCTGGCGCGGCTGTGCCGCCGCAGCGTCACCGGCCTCGACTTCAGCGCCGGCATGCTCGACGTGGCCCGCCGGCAGGAGCGGCCCGGGACCCCGGACGTCGCCTGGGTGCGCGGCGACGCCCGGGCCCTGCCGTTCGCGGCCCGCTTCGACCTGGTCGTCAGCTTCGGGGCGTTCGGCCACTTCCTGCCGCGTGAGCTGCCGGGCCTGTTCGCCCAGGTGCACGCGGCGCTGCGGCCCGGCGGGCGCTTCGCCTTCCCGGTGCTCGCGCCGCCCCGTCCGTCCCGCCCGGCCTTCTGGGCGCTGCTGGGCTTCGACGCGGTGATGCGGGTGCGCAACGCCCTGTGGCGGCCGCCGTTCGTCATGTACTACCGCGCCTTCCGGCTCGGGGACGTGCTGGCCGCGCTGGAGCGGACCGGCTTCGCCGTGGACCTCTACGCCCTGCCGGAGTTCGGCACGCGCGACGACGGCAGCCCCCGGGCGCGGATGGTGGTGGCGCGGCGCCGCGCCGGTGGTCAGCCGGCGGCGGGCAGCGTGAACTCGTAGACGAGGGCGTCCTGCTGGGCGTTCACCGTCAGGTCGGTGATCTCCAGCGGCCGGGCGTACTGGTCGTGCACGCGCCGCGTCACCCGGACCGACGCGGCGTCCACGGCCGGGGTGATGGCGTCGCGGTGGTGCAGGGTCAGACCGGCTCTGCGCATCCAGTCGTAGGCACGCCGCAGCTGGGCGGCGGCCGCGCCGTCGGCCCGGTCGCGGTAGCGGCCCAGCTCCGCCACCTCGGCCAGGGCGACGGCCGAGAACGACGTCACCGCGGTCCGCAGGGTGCGGCCGTCGGGCGCGGCGGACTGGTAGCGGTGGACCAGTGTCGGGCGGTGCGGGTCGAGGCCGAGCGCCGAGGCGTGGGCGGCCGGCGGCGCCTCCCAGGTGACGGTGGACCGGTCGACCGCGCACGGGTCCGCCGTCCGGGCGCCCACGGGGAAGGTGAGGGAGAGCGGGTCCTCCACCGGCCGGCCGGGCAGGGTGGCGTGGCTGCCCCGCCGGTCGGTGCTGACCAGGCCGTCGCGGCGCAGCACCTCCAGCGCCTGCCGGACGGTCTCCCGGCTGACCCCGTAGTGGGTGGCCAGCTCCCGCTCGCCGGGCAGTCGTTCGCCGGGCGGGACGGTGCCGTCGCGCAGTTCGCCGAGCAGTTGCGCCGCGATTCTCCAGTACAGGGGCCGGTCGTCGGTCGGCTGGTGGTCGTAGGGGGTGGTGCGGTCCATGCCGCGCCTCCTGGTGGTCACGGGACGTAGCCGTACGGGCTCATTGCGCGACCAGATCTAGCATTGGTCTAAACCAGTTGGGAAGAGGTGCCCCCCGGTTCGGCCGAAACCCGTCCCGCGCCACCCCCGCTCACAAGGCGCTGTACACCGCCCGGACCAGGGCCGTCTTGCGCGGGTCGTCGGCGATGTGCGGCCCCATCCGGTTCATCGTGTACCCGAGCGACACCCCGGCGTCCGGGTCGGCCAGCCCGCAGGAGCCGCCGAACCCGTCATGTCCGAAAGCCCGCGGATCGGGTCCGTAGGAGCCGTGCGGACCGCTCAGCCACAGGCCGAGCCCGATCTCCATGTCGCGATCGAGGCCCGCCCCCAGCACCAGGTCGCGGCAGGCGCCCTGCCCCTCCCGCACCCGCTCGGCCGCCGCCTTTGACAGCACCCGGCGGCCGCCGAACGAGCCGCGCCCGGCGAAGACGCCGTACAGCGCGGCGACCGCGCGTGCCGTGCCGTGCCCGTTGGCGGCCGGTATCTCCGCCGCCCGCCACCGCGCGGTGCCGGCCTCGGCCGCGCCCACCGGCGGGTTCGCCAGCGCCGCCAGCGCCACCGGCGGCAACTGGCGTGCGGCGGACGCCTGCTGCCCGTTCGCCCCGAGGTGAGCGGGCACCAGCTCCGCCGCGCGTCCCGACTCCTTCTCGGGCAGCCCGATGGTGAAGTCGATGCCGAGCGGCCCGGTCACCTCCCGCTCCAGGAAGGCCCCCGGCAGCAGCCCCGAGACCCGGCGCACCACCTCACCGACCAGGAACCCGTAGGTCAGCGCGTGGTAACCCGACCGGGTGCCCGGCTCCCACCAGGGCCGGGTGGCCGCCAGCCGGGCCGTGGTCAGCTCCCAGTCGCAGAGCTGGGCGAAGCTGTGCGGCTCACGCAGCCCGGCCAGCCCGGCCCGGTGCGACAGCAGGTGCCGCACGAGCACCTTCTCCTTGCCCGCCGCGGCGAACTCCGGCCAGTACGCGGCCACCGGCGCGTCGAGGTCGAGCAGGCCCCGGTCGGCCAGGATGTGCGCGCACAGCGCCACCGGCCCCTTGGTGGTCGACCACACGTTGACCACGGTGTCCCGCTCCCAGGGCCGGGTGCGGGCGGCGTCCGCCCAGCCGCCCCACAGGTCCACCACGGTCCGCCCGCGGACCGTCACGGCCACCGCGGCGCCGAGTTCGTCCCGGGCCCGGAAGTTCTCCTCGAACGCCTCCCGTACCGCGGCGAACCGCTCGTCGCAGTGGCCGTGCACGCTGTACTCGGAATCGGACATGGGCCGGACCTCCGCCGTCGCAGTAAAGACCCCGGCCCGCCACACCGCGGCCCGGGCCCCCCGAACGTACCGACTGGTCGGACTGGAGGGAAGTGCGCGGTCTCAGACGTACGAGCGCAGCCAGCGCACCTTCTCGGCCTCGTGGAAGGGGCCGCCGCCCTCGTGGTCGTTGAAGTCGTACACCTCGATCGCCTTGTCCTGGTGCGCCCAGGCGTTGAAGGCCGCGAACACGGTGGACGGCGGGCAGGTCTGGTCCTCCAGGCCCACCGAGAACAGGGCCGGGCTGCGGCCGCGGGCGGCGAAGTGGACACCGTCGAAGTAGGACAGCGTGCGCAGCGCCTCCGCCGTGCGGCCGCGGTGCGTCTGAAGGAACAGGCCTATCTCCCGGTACGGGTGACGGTCCGTCAGCGGCACGGCGCGCGGGAAGTCGCACAGGAACGGTACGTCCGGCGCCACCGCGACCAGGTCGGGGACCAGGCCCCCGACGGCGATGTTGATGCCGCCGCCCTGGCTCGACCCGATGGCCGCGGTGCGCGCCGCGTCGGTCAGCGGGTGGGAGCGCGCCGCCTCGACCGCACGGACCGCGTCCGTGAACACCCGCCGGTAGTAGTAGTGCTCGGGGGCGTCGATGCCCCGGGTCATGAAACCGGGGTACGAGGGAGCGGCGCCCACCGGGTCGGCCGTGGCGCCCCCGCCGCCCCAGGCGCTGCCCTGCCCCCGGGTGTCCATGGTGAAGTGCGCCCGGCCCGTCGACGCCCAGAGCAGGTTCTCGTGCGGCAGACCGCGCCCGCCGCCGTACCCGACGAACTCCACCACCAGCGGCAGCGGCTCCCGCGCCCCGGCCGGCAGCCGCAGCCAGCCCTTGACCGGGTGACCGCCGAAGCCGGCGAACGTCACGTCGTACACCCGCACCGTGGACAGCCCCGTGTCGACGGGTTCGAAGCGGGCGTCCAGGTCGAACTCGCGGGCCTCCTCCAGGGTCTTCGACCAGAAGGCGTCGAAGTCCTCGGGCTCGGTGGAGCCGCTGCGGTACGCGCGGAGTTCGTCGAGGGGGAGGTCGAAAAGGGCCATGTACAACCGCCTTGGGGAGGGAAACCTGCGGATCATCACACGGTAGGTGAGTGGTCGGACGAGTCGCCAGGGTCGCGCGGTGGACCACGCCACCGGCGGCCGCCGCCGTCCGGGGCCGATGCGCTGCTCACGGCGGTGGACCGGGCGCGGCGCGGGACGGACCGGGGCGCCGGGCGGCACGGCGGGTGGCCGGGTCACCCTCGCCTCGCCTCGCGCGGGGTGGGGTACCTCGCGGCGGGGCTCAGGGGGAGGGCGGTGCCGGGGTGGCGCGGGGGAAGGGCGCCGGGGAGGCGGGCTCAGCCGAAGCGTTCGATGCGGATGCGGTCCACGGGCTGTCCGGCCGCCACCAGCAGCCGCGAGGCGTGCTCGGCGAAACCGTTGGAGCCGCACACATAGGCCTCCCACCCACCAGGGGGCTGCTCGGCCAGGAGCGGGGCCACATGTGCGGCGGTCATACGGCCCACCGGCACACCGTCCGGCGCCCGCCGCGTGAACACGGCCGCGGCCTCCACGCCGGTCCCGCCCGGCCCCGGACCCCGCCCCGGCGCCAGCCCGAGTTCGCGGGCGTAGATCAGCTCTCCCGGCTCGCGCGCCGACACCAGCAGCCGCAGCGGGACGTCGAGGCCCCGCGCCCGGTGGTGGCGGACCATGGACATCAGCGGCACCACCCCGGAACCGGCCCCCAGCAGCAGCGCGGGCCGGTCGCCGGGCCAGGCGAAGAAACCGCTCAGCGGGCCGCGCACCTCGACCGTGTCCCCGGGCCGGGCCACCGTGTGGAACCAGCCCGAGACCTCGCCGTCCGTCAGGTGGTCCAGGGTCAGCTCCACGTGCCCGGCGTCGTCCGGCGGCGAGGCGATGGAGTAGTGGCGCTGGGCCACGTAGCCGTCGGCGGCGGTCAGCCGCAGCATCAGGTGCTGGCCGGGCAGATGTCCCGCCCAGGCCGGGACCGCGAAGCGGAAGGTCGCCGCGCGCGGCGTCTCGCGCCGGATCGCGGTGAGCGTCGCGGTCTGCCAGCGCGAGGCCGCCTGGTCGCTCACCGGAATCCGCCCGGGCACCGCGAACCGGGTCGGGGGCGCGAACGCCCCGGTCGTCGTCTCAGTCACCGGAGTACCGCTGCTCCTCCCACGGGTTGCCCCGCGCGTGATAGCCGTTGCGCTCCCAGAACCCCGGTTCGTCGCGGTCGAGCAGGGTGATGCCCGCGATCCACTTGGCGCTCTTCCAGAAGTACAGGTGCGGCACCACCAGCCGCGCCGGTCCGCCGTGCTCCGCGGGCAGCGGCGCGCCGTCGTACTCCCAGGCGATCCACGCCCGGCCGCCCCTCAGGTCCGCGAGCGGCAGGTTCGCGGTGTACCCGGTGTGCGACCAGGCGACGGCATGGGTGGCGGACACATGGGGGCGCACCACATCGAAGAAGGCGTCCAGCGAGACACCGCCGAACCGCACCCCGAACTTCGACCAGCCCGTCACACAGTGGATGTCACCCGCGTACGCCGAGGCGGGCAGCGCGTGCGCCGCGTCCCAGTCCCAGGTGTGCTCCCGCTCCACCAGTCCGTCGACGCGGAAGGACCAGTCGGCGGGCAGCAGGGCGGGCGTGACCTCGGCGGACAGGACGGGCCAGTCGTCGCCGGCGTCGTACTGGCCGGGCGGCAGCCCCGGGTTGTCCACGCGCGGGCGGCCCGTGAAGCCTCGGGTGACGTTCATACTTCAACGTTAAGGCTTCGGCGCCCGTGCTCCGTCCCCCCGCCGGCGTGGCCCCGGCCTCCTGCCGGTCCCGCCCCGGCCCTGCTCCACCGCTGGTCAGCGCGGTGGGCGGGGCGACCGGGCGGCGAACATTGCGGCTGTGTGAAGTCTGCGCGCGCTCGGGAATAGCGGCCGCGCGCCGCTCCTTGCCGCTGAGTGCCGGCACCGCCCCGTCCCGGTGGTGCGTCCCGGTGGAAACGGCGAGGAGAGCGAGGAAACACATGCGCAAGGCGTACGTCCGCACGCGGTGCGCCCGCACGCGGTGCGGCGGACCGGAGAGCGGAACCCGCGGCCACGCCCGCGGCGCGACCGTGACCGGGGCCGCCGTATGAGCCACGTCCTGGACAATCCCGCCCTCGCCGCGCTGACCGGCCCGCACGCCCGCTTCGCCGAGCGGCGCGGCCGGGTCCTGCGCTACCCGCTCGACGTGTCGCCGTGGCTGGCCCTGCCGGACGAGCCCGAGGCCGCCGACTGGGCGGACCTCGCGGCGCTCGCCGGACCGGGCGCCGAGGTGCCGCTGCCCGGCTACGGCGGCCCGGTGCCGGACGGCTGGGAGGTCACCGCCCGCATCGACGGCGTCCAGTTCGTCGACGACGGCCTGGCCGCCGCACCGGACCCGGAGGCGGTCCGTCTCGGCCCGGCCGACGTACCCGAGATGCTCGACCTGGTCGCCCGCACCCAGCCCGGGCCGTTCCTGCCCCGCACCATCGAACTCGGCACCTACCTCGGCATCCGCCGTGACGGCGCCCTGATCGCCATGGCGGGGGAGCGGCTGCACCCGCCGGGCTGGACCGAGATCAGCGCCGTCTGCACCGACGCCGCCCACCGCGGCGAGGGTCTGGCGAGCCGGCTGATCCTCGCCGTCGCCCACGGCATCCGGGAGCGTGGGGAGACCCCGTTCCTGCACACGAGCGCCGGCAACACCACCGCCATCCGGCTGTACGAGGCGCTGGGCTTCCGGTTGCGCCGCCGCACGGCGTTCCTCGCGGCCCGCGCGCCGCAGCGCCTGGCCGACGGACGGGAGGCCGTACCGGTCGGCTAGGACCGGCCTGCCGCGAACGTCCCGTCGGTCGGTCCCTCAGCCGGTGGCGGTGGCGGTGGCGTCCGGCGGGGCCGCGTTGTAGCGCTCCAGGTAGGCGGCGAACCGGACCAGGTCCTGCGGCGGCCAGTCCGCGAGCCGTTCCCGGAAGGCGGCGTGGCGGCTGCGCGTCACCTGGGCGAGGATCTCCTGCCCGGCGCCGGTGAGGTGCAGCACCTGGACCCGGTGGTCCCCCGGGTCCGGGCGCCGTCCGACGAGCCCGGCCCGCTCCAGCGCGGCCACCTGGCGGCTGACCGTGGACTTGTCCAGCGCGTAGTGCGCCGCCAGGTCGGTGGCGCGGCAGCCGCCGCTCTCCTCCAGGTGCCCGAGCAGCGTGTAGGAGACCAGCGACAGCTCGGGGTGCATCCGGCCCGCCGAGGCCCGCGCCCGGCGGGCGAAGGCCGTCATCTCGCGCTGGATGGTCTCGACGGCCGCCTCCGCCGCGTCCACGGATGTCACGGGCACACCTCCTCGCACGTTCTCGTTGCACACTACAACTTGATCCGGAGGACGGGAGTCCGCGGGCGCTCACCGGCTCCGCGCCCGGGGCGCCCGCCGGCCGGGGTAGGGTGGCCGTCCGGCCGTGGACAGGTGCGGCCGCCGGCTGCCGAGGAGGTGAGACCCGTTACCGCTGTGTCAGTTCGGGTGCTCTCCCTCCGCGACGGCGCGGATCACCGGTAGCGGTGAGCGCGAGAGCGCCCTTCGGTTCCCCGGTTCCCGAAAGGCTCTCCGCCTCCATGCCCCTTCAGCCCCCGCATCCCGCCGGACCCCCGCGCCCCCCGCACCCGTCGAGGCCCCCGCGTCCTGTGCGTCCCGCACCCGCGCGGCCCGCCGGACCCCCGCAGCCGCCGCCCTCCTTCGCCGCCGTGGTGAGCACGCTGCGGGCCGCCGGCTGCGTCTTCGCCGAGGACGAGGCGCGGCTGCTGCTCGCCGCCGCCGAATCGCCTGAGCACCTGATGTCGCTGGTGGACCGGCGCGCCGGCGGCCTGCCCCTGGAACTCGTGGTCGGCTGGGCCGAGTTCCACGGACTGCGGATCGCCGTGGCGCCGGGCGTCTTCGTCCCGCGCCGCCGCACCGAGTTCCTCGTCGACCAGGCGCTGGCCCAGGCCCCCGGCGCGTCCGTCGTCGTGGACCTCTGCTGCGGCTCCGGCGCGGTCGGCGCCGCACTCGCCGCCGCGCTGGGCGGGGTGGAGCTGCACGCCGCCGACATCGACGCCGAGGCGGTGCGCTGCGCCCGCGGCAACCTCGCCGCCTTCGGCGGCCAGGTCCACACCGGCGACCTGTTCGAGGCGCTGCCCGCGGCCCTGCGCGGCCGCGTCGGCATCCTCGCGGCGAACGTGCCGTACGTGCCCAGCTCCGACGTCGGTCTGCTGCCCGCCGAGGCCCGCGACCACGAGCCGCTGACCGCCCTCGACGGCGGCCCCGACGGCCTCGACGTCCTGCGCCGCGTCGCCGCGGACGCACCCGGCTGGCTCGCCCCGGGCGGCTGTCTGCTCACCGAGACGAGCGAACGTCAGGCCGCGGCCGCCGTCGAGGCGTTCACCGACGCCGGACTGGTGACCCGGCTGGCGGTGTCGGAGGAGCTGTACGCACGAGTCGTGATCGGCGTGCGCGCCTGACCCGGCAGGCGCGGACGGGTGTGGACGCCGCGCGCGGGACATCGGCCGCGCGCCCGTCCGCTCTGGCCGCGTGCCTGTCCGTCGCGGCCGGGCGCGCGGTCACGGCAGTTCCTGCGCCCGCGCGATGAGCAGGGCCACGTCGTCGTGGTTGTCGGGGTGGTGCAGGGTGCTCAGCAGGAGGTCGCAGGACTCCTGGAGGGGGCGGGCGGGGTCGTCGAGCAGGGACAGCAGGAAGTCCAGCCGTTCGTCCAGCGAGTGCCGGCGCGTCTCGACCAGTCCGTCGGTGTAGAAGACCAGTTCGTCCCCGGGCTCGAAACCGACGGTGATGGTGGAGAAGGCGACCCCGCCCACCCCCAGCGGCACCCCGGTCGGCAGGTCGAGCAGCTCCGGCGGGCGGCCGGGGCGGACCCGGGCCGGGGGCAGGTGCCCGGCGTTGGCGATCCGGCACTGCCGCAGATGCGGGTCGTGGACGGCGTACACGCAGGTGGCGATGGAGTGGTCGAGGCCCGAGGTGGTCCGGTCGAGGTGCGTCAGCAGCAGCGCGGGGTCGAGGCCGAGGGCGGCCAGTGTGGTGGTGGCGGTGCGCAGCCGTCCCATGGTCGCCGCGGCGCTGATCCCGCTGCCCATGACGTCCCCGACGACGAGCGCGGTCCTGCCGCCGTCCAGCGGGATGACGTCGAACCAGTCGCCGCCCACCTCGCTGGTGGCGCCCGCCGGCTGGTAGCGGGAGGCGACCTCCAGGCCGGTGGTCACCGCCGGATGGGTCGGCAGCAGACTGCGCTGGAGGGTCAGGGCGGTGCTGCGGGCGTTCTGGTACCAGCGCGCGTTGTCGATCTGCACCGCGGCCCGGGCGGCCAGCTCGCGCGCCAGGAGCAGGTCGTCCTCGTCGAAGGGGACCGGGTTGCTGGTGCGTTTGAGGTCGAGCGCGCCCAGCACCTCGCCGCGCGCGATCAGCGGCACGGCCAGATACGAGTGCAGCCCCGCCCGGCCCAGCAGCACGGCCGCCTCCGGTGAGCGGGCGATCCGGGCCAGGTCGTCGTCCTTGACCTGGGGCACCAGGACCGCCTCGCCGGTGCGGACGCACTCGGTGACCAGGCGGTCGGGTGCGTACCGGGCGATCCGGCCGGGCGGGTCGGCGGCCCGGGCGGCGTCCGACTCGGGCTCGGCGCGGACGGCGAGGGCGCGCAGCATCGCCGGCTCGGACGGGCCGAGCGTGCTGCGGCGGCCCTCCACCACGGCGTCCAGCAGGTCCACCGCCGCCACGTCGGCGAGTTCCGGCACCGCCACGTCGGCCAGTTCCCAGGCGGTGCGGTCCAGCTCCAGGGTGGTGCCGATGCGGGCGGAGGCGTCGGCGACGACGGCGAGCCGGCGCCGCGCGGCCTCGGCCTCGACGCCCGCCCGGTACTGCTCGGTCACGTCCACCAGGGAGGCGGCCACGCCGAGCACATGGGCGGTGGCGTCCTCCAGCCGGTACAGCGACAGCGTCCACACGTGGTCCTCGTCCGGGTCGGCCGGGGTGCGGCCGACCAGGGAGCGGTCGACCAGCGGCGTGCCCGTCTCCAGCACCCGGCAGGCCGCCGACTCCAGCGCGTCGGCGTCCAGCCGCGGCAGCACCTCGCGCAGGGTGCGGCCCACGTGCTCCCCGGCCGGCATCCCGGTGATCCTCTCGAGCGCCGGGTTGACCGACACGAACCGCAGCCGCGTGTCGAGGACGGCGAGCCCGAGCGGGGACTGCTCGACCATCCGTTCCGACAGCGCGACGTTCTGTTCCAGCCGGCGGACCGTGGTCTGGTCGGCCGCGAGCCCGAGCGCGTACACCTCGCCGCGGTCGTCCAGCAGCCGCATGTTGCGGAACTCCACCAGACGGGTGGAGCCGTCCTTGATCCGGATCGGGAACCCGCCGGCCCAGCTCTGCCCGGTGCGCAGCACGTCGGCGAACAGTTCACCGACCAGCCCGATGTGCCGCTCATGCACCATCAGCCGGGCCGCGTACTGCCCGAGCGCCTCCCGCGCGGTGTAGCCGAACAGCTCCTCGGCCTGCGGACTCCACAGGACGATGCGCCCCTGGGCGTCCAGCACCACCGAGGCCACGCCCAGCACGTCCAGCAGCCCGCCCGGCCGCACCGGCCCGCGCACGGGCTCGCCACTCCCGGCCACGGGAGCCCCGGCTGCACTCATGCCACGCACCGCCTTCGACCCTCGGCACGGCACGACCGGCGTGCCGACTCCCCTTGTTCTACCGCGTCGGCGCCCGGCTCCCGGACGCCGACGGGGGCTATCTCCACCATCTCTCAACACGAGGGTCCGCGTCTGCCTGTGCGCCCGCGCGCGCCGGGCGCCTTTCGTGCGGCCACCGGCCACCGGCCACCGGCCACCGGCCCCCGTGGACCCGGGACCGCTTCGCCGGCCGTTCACCGCCATGGTGCCCGCTTGCTATGTACATGACTATCCGGTCGCGCCAGACTGTCCGCCGACCGAGTGTCTCCACCCCCCGCCCGAGGAGTCGGCCATGCCCGCGCCCACCCGGCGACGCCGTCACGCAGTCCTGACCGGACTTGTCACGCTCGCCACCGCTGCCGTCGTGTCCCTCGCCGTACCCGCCGCGCCCGCTGCCGCCGCCGGCACCTGGACCGAGACCGGCTCCGACCGCGCCGACCCGCTGACCGAGAGCCAGGGCCTGACCTCCGTGGAGGTTCCGGCGGGCAGCCCGAACCGCTACACCGGCATCGGCACCGTCCCCGTCGGCCTCAGCGCCCGGGGCTGGAATCACGTGGGCGACCCCGACGCCTCGTACAACGGCTACTACATCGAGCCCTACCAGCGCGACTCCGGCAACGCCAAGATGTTCCGGGTGCAGGCCCCCGGCGGCGCCTGGTCGGAGTACGTCCACACGCTCGGCCCCGGCGAGGCCCTCAACAACTCCTGGGACGCCGTCTCGCCGGACGGCCGCTGGATGCTCGCGGGGGAGTGGGGCACGATGACCCGCCTGCTGGTCTTCCCGACCCCCGGCGTCAATCCGGTCACCTCGCCCTCGGTGAACCTGCCGCGCGTCTCCGACGTCCGCCTCGACCACGCCGTGCGCGACGTCCAGGGCTGCGACTTCTCCGGGCCGACCACGCTGCTGTGCTCCTCCGACGACCCCGAAGGCGCCCTCTTCGGCATCACCAAGCCGCTGCTGCGGATCGACCTGTCCGCGGCGCCGGACGGGACGGCCGACGTCACCGGCCACGTCACGGCACTCCGCCAGCTGCCGCTGCGCAGCTCCTGCTCGGGGAACTTCGAGTCCGAGGGCATCGACTACGACCGCCGCACCGGCATCCTGCGCGTGATCGTCGTGTCACCGGGGTTCTGCGTGCTCACGGACAGCAAGACGTACAAGTTCACCGAGGGGTGAGCGGCGCCGCGCACCGGTAGTGACCGCGGGGAGATGGTGCTTTGCTGAGGATGGAAGCGGTTTCGCGGGGTACCCCTTCCCACTGCAGCGCGGCTACGAAAGGAGCGATCATGGCGAACGCGGAGCGGTCGCATCCGGAGACCGTCTCGGTGGAGCTGAGCGGGTCCGCGGAGGACGCACGGGCCGTTTTCGACGCCCTGAGCACCTGTTTCACGTCCGACCGGGGTGACGACGAGGTGCCCCAGCAGACCCACGAGAACCGTCCCATGGTGTGGATGGGCACCTACGAGGTCGGAGAACCCCGGGACAAGGAGTGCCCGCCGGTACGGCTGGGCTCCGCCGTCCAGGCGGACGTCCAGGGCGGCTACTGGGCCGTCGACCGGTTCCGGCAGTCCCTGGACGCGATGTTCACCGTCCACGAGACCAGCGCCTCCGGCGACCAGGAACGGGACCTGCACCTGCGGCTGGAGACCCGCGCCGCCCAGTAGCGCGCCCGGGGCGAGGCTCCGGCCGACCCCACCACCCGTACAGAGAAGCACCCGTACAGAGAAGCACCCGTACGCCCCGGCCGGCCCCTCGCCCGCCGGGGCGTTCCGGTGTGCCCGGACGGCGGACGTGCCGGCGGGCGGACCGGGAGGCGGAAGGCTGAGGTCCCGGAGCGCGAAAGGTGGCGGGAGTCACCGCGGCCCGGTTGTGCAACTAGTTGCACAACCCGCCGCGCGTCCTCTACAACTACGGGGACGACACCGTGTACGGAGGGCCCCCGATGAGCCGCTATCCCCATCTGCTGACCCCGCTCGACCTGGGCTTCACCACCCTGCCCAACCGGGTGCTCATGGGCTCCATGCACGTGGGCCTGGAGGAGGCGGAGCGCGGCTTCGAGCGGATGGCGGCGTTCTACGCCGCCCGGGCCCGCGGCGGAGTCGGCCTCATCGTCACCGGCGGCATCGCGCCCAACGACGAGGGCCGGCCCTACGAGGGCGGCGCCAGGCTCACCACCGAGGCGGAGGCCGACCAGCACACGGCCGTCACCGAGGCGGTGCACCGCGAGGGCGGCCGGATCGCGATGCAGATCCTGCACTTCGGGCGGTACGCCTACCACCGCGACCTGGTCGCGCCCAGCGCGCTGCAGGCCCCGATCAGCCCCTTCGTGCCGCGCGAACTCAGTGACGCCGACGTCGAGCGCACCATCGACGACTACGCCCGCGCCGCCCGCCTCGCCCGCCGGGCCGGCTACGACGGCGTGGAGATCATGGGCTCCGAGGGCTACCTGATCAACGAGTTCACCGCCGCGCAGACCAACCACCGCGAGGACCGCTGGGGCGGCTCGTACGAGAACCGGATGCGCTTCCCCGTGGAGATCGTCCGGCGGGTGCGGGAGGCCGTCGGCGAGGACTTCATCATCATCTACCGGCTGTCCATGCTGGACCTGGTGCCCGGCGGCTCGACGCTGGACGAGGTGATCACGCTCGCCCGGGCCGTGGAGGCCGCCGGTGCGACGATCATCAACACCGGCATCGGCTGGCACGAGGCCCGCATCCCCACCATCGCCACCTCCGTGCCGCGCGGCGCCTACACCTGGGTCACCAGGAAGCTGATGGGCCAGGTGTCCGTCCCGCTGGTCACCACCAACCGCATCAACACCCCGGAACTGGCCGAGGAACTGCTCGCCGAGGGCTGTGCCGACATGGTGTCCATGGCCCGCCCGATGCTCGCCGACCCCGACTTCGTCGCCAAGGCCGCGGCGGGGCGCCCCGAGGCCATCAACACCTGCATCGGCTGCAACCAGGCCTGCCTGGACCACACCTTCGGCGGCAAGATCACCTCCTGCCTCGTCAACCCCCGCGCCTGCCACGAGACCGAGCTGGTGCTCTCGCCGACCCGGCTGCGCAAGAGCGTCGCCGTCGTCGGCGCCGGACCGGCGGGCCTGGCCTGCGCGGTCGGCGCCGCCGAACGCGGCCACGCGGTGACGCTGTTCGACGCCGGCAGCGAGATCGGCGGCCAGCTGAACGTGGCCCGCAAGGTCCCCGGCAAGCAGGAGTTCGACGAGACGCTGCGCTACTTCCGCCACCGGCTCGACGAGGAGGGCGTGGACGTACGGCTGGGCACCTGGGTCACCGCGGCCGACCTCGACGGCTACGACGAGGTCGTGGTCGCCACCGGCGTGACCCCGCGCACCCCCGACATCCCCGGCATCGACCACCCCCGCGTCCTCGGCTACCTCGACGTCCTGCGCGACGGCGCCCCCGTCGGCGACCGCGTCGCCGTCCTGGGCGCCGGCGGCATCGGCTTCGACGTCGCCGAGTACCTCACCGACGGCGGCGACAAGGCGCACGAGGACCCGGCGACGTACTTCCGGCACTGGGGCGTCGACCTGGACTACCAGGGGCCCGGCGGCCTCGCCGCCCCGCAGCGCCCCGCGCCGCCCCGCACCGTGCACCTCCTCCAGCGCAAGACCACCAAGGTCGGCGCCGGACTCGGCAAGACCACCGGCTGGATCCACCGCACCGAACTGAAGCAGCGCGGCGTCACCATGGTCCCGGGCGTCCGGTACGACCGCATCGACGACGCCGGGCTGCACGTCACCGTCGACGGCAGCAGCACCGTCCTGGAGGTCGACACGGTCGTGCTGTGCACCGGCCAGGAACCGCGCCGGGACCTGTACGACGAGCTGGTCGCCGCGGGCCGCAGCGCCCACCTGGTCGGAGGCGCCGACGTGGCGGCCGAACTGGACGCCAAGCGCGCCGTCAAGCAGGGCACGGAAGTGGCGGCGGCGCTCTAAAGGGCCGTCCGGCAATTGCCGTCCGGCCCGTCAGGGGCCCGGCGGCGCGTCCCTAGGATGAGGCCATGTCACTGCCGCACGCGATCCTCACCGCCCTGCTGGAGAAGCCGTCGTCGGGGCTGGAGCTGACCCGGCGGTTCGACAGGTCGATCGGCTACTTCTGGTCCGCGACGCACCAGCAGATCTACCGCGAGCTGGGGAAGCTGGAGGCCGGAGGCCACATCCGCGCGCTGCCCGCCGACCAGCCGGCCCGCGGGCAGAAGAAGAGGTACGAGGTCCTGCCCGCGGGCCGCGCCGAACTGGCCCGCTGGACCGCCGCGTCCCAGGACCCCAAGCCCCAGCGCGACGTCCTGCTGCTGCGGCTGCGGGCGGCCGCGGTGGTCGGCACGGCCGGCCTGGAGAGCGATCTGCGCCGCCATCTCGAGCTGCATCGGCGGCAGTTGGCGGAGTACGAGGAGATCGAACGGCGCGACTTCCCGCCCGGCAAGGACGGTCCCCAGGACCGGCTGCGCCACCTGGTGCTGCGGGCGGGCATCGACCTGGAGACCTTCTGGACGCAGTGGCTCACCCACGCGCTCGAGGAGTTCGGCGGTCTGCCGGCCCACGGGAGCGGACCGGCGGCCGGCGCGTCCGGCTGAACCCCGGCCGCCTCAGAGCCGGTACGGCTTCGACCGGCGGCGCAGGACCCAGCCCGTGGCCACGATCCCGGTACCCACCAGCGCCGCGCCCACCCCCAGCGTCAGCGGGCCGTAGTCGCGGGCGGCGCCGCCCAGACCGCCCATCACCCCCCGGGCGGGCGCGGCCGTCGAGGTCGACGAGATCGTCGGCAGCGAGGGCGAGGAGACGATCACCGACTGGCTGCCCGCGGTCGTGCCGTTGGAGCACACCACGACGACGGTGTACGTCCCCGGGCTGATGCCCGACCAGGCCGCGGACTGGCTGACGCTGGTGCCGGACAGGGCCGTCTGGCGGCCCTGGGCGAAGCTGGTCTGGCTGCTGCTGAGCAGGGAGGCGTTGCCCCAGCTGCCGTTGTTCTGGGTGCACGCGCTGGTGACCACCGAGACCGTGGAGCCGGTCGTGCTCACCGAGATACCGGAGACCGCGGCGGACGGGCCGGCGACGGCGGTGGGGAGCGCGGCGGCTGCCGCCAGGGTCAGGCCGGAGCGGAGAATGAATCGTGTAGTACGCATGGGCTGCCCTCCGGCGGCACGGTCGGCGGAACTCTCGTGCGCCGCCTCGGGGTCGGGGATCGGCCGTGCTGCCTCAGTCGCAGCCAACTCCCCGCCGGCCCGGCCCGCATGCGGACGGCGCCCGTACGGGTGACCGATCCCGCCCCGGCGCGGGCCCGCGCCGCCCGTCCTCAACGTCCCGCGCCCGCGCCCCCGGTGCCCGTGGTGACGGCCCGCTGCGCCGAGTACCCGCCCCAGGTGCCGTCCGGCAGCCGCGCCCGGATGCGCACCCGGTGCCCGGCCCCCGCCTCCCGGCCCACGTAGAAGCTGGTGTGCGCCCGCCCCGGCGGCGGGGTGCCGCCCCACACCAGGGAGGTCGCCGCGCTGCCGTCGAGCTGGATCTGATACTCCGTGACCGTCCCGTCGACGCGCGGCGGCATCCAGGACAGGTCGAGGTAGTACGCCCCCCGCTCCCGGTGGCTCGTCACCCGCAGGCCGGTCGGCGCGGTGTCGCGGCCGTCGTCGTGGCCCGGCGTGGTCAGCCGCACCGGGGTGCTCGCGGGCGAGAGGTTGTCGGCCGCGTCGCGGGCCCGGACGGTGAAGACGTACCGGGTGCCGGGACGCAGCCCGGTGACCACGGTCGCGGTCTGGGTCCCGCCCACGCTGTGGATCTTCACCCCGCCCTGGCAGACGTCGTACGACAGCACGGCCCGGTCGTCCCGCGACGCGCCCCAGGACAGCTGTACCGCCCGGCTGCCGACCGCCCGGCCGGCCGGACCGCGCGGCCGGGTGGGCGGCGCGTGGTCCGCCGCGGTCACGGCGGGCGTCCGGGCCCGCACCTCCCGGCTGTCCGGGCCGAGACGGCCGTCGGTGTCCCGGGCCCGCACGGTGAACACATACAGGGTGGACGGCCTGAGCCTGGTGACGTCCACCATGTGCTGCGAGCCCGGGACTTCCTTCACCTTCGTGGCGCCGCGATACACCTCGTAACCGCGGACGCGGGAGCCGCCGCCCACCACCGCGTTCCACATCACGTGCACGCTGGTGGCGCTGCCGGCCGTGGCGCTGACGCCCGCCGGAGCCGCGGGCAGGCGCCCGCCGTCCTCGCCGGCGGCGCCGCGGCCGCAGGCGGCCAGCGCGAGCAGCGCGGCGCAGACCGCGAGGGCGAGTGCGGGGCGGAGCGGGACAACGTGTCGCACGGCTTCGTCTCCCGGAACGGCGGCACGGCAATGGTCCGGACCAATATGGCGCGGACGGGGCCCTTCCATCAAGAGGGCCGCCGTCGTCGGCGCCCTGGGGTGTTACATATGCTGGTGTTCTGTGCGGCTCAACTCGCCTGCCCGGCGGAGTGGTTGAGCCAGTGGCGCGGACACGCTGTCGTCGCCGGTCCCGCGCCGCCGCGGGCGGCCGGGGCGCTCCGGGGCCGTTCCGGCCCCGGACCCCGGCTCCCTGCCCGCGATTCCTCACGACGTGTCACACGCGTGCTCCATCCGGCCCTCTCGCGGTGCCGCTTTATGGCACTTGACCTATTTTGCGCCAGATTGTGGCTACGTCTGGCCGAATCGTGGCTGGTCCTGGCCAGTCCTGGCCAGTCCTCCATGTCCCCGAGGAGAGGGTTCCTCATCGTGCGTGTCCCCTTGCGTGTGCAGTCCCTGACCTTCGCCGCGGCCGGAGCCGCCCTGCTCGCCCCCTGCCCGCCCGCGGCCGCGGTCCGTCCCACCGGCACCGCCGCGGTCCGTCCCACCGGCACCGCCGCGGTCCGTCCCACCGGCACCGCCGCGGTCCGTCCCACCGGCACCGGCACCGCCGCCCCCGCGGCCCGGAAAGAGGGCGGGGTCACCGCCGCCGAGCTGCTGGCCCGGGCACGGAACTGCACGCCGGTCTCCCGCGGCCGCTACCGCACCGACGCCGACACCCGCGCGGCCGTCGCGGTGTGCGGCACCCCGGACGCCGTGTTCTGGAAGGCCGACCTGGACGTCGACTGCGACGGCCGTCCCACCGCCCGCTGCAACCGCCGCACCGACCCGTGCTTCCTGGCCGAGACCGCCTACCCGCAGTCGAACGGCCGCTACCCCAGCGCTGAACGGCTCCCCTACATCGTCGTACCCGCGCCCAGCGCCCGCTGGAACCCGCGGGCGCACGGCGTGCGGAGCGGCTCCGTCGCGGCCGTCGTCTACCGCGGCCGGGTGCGGTACGCGGTGGTCGGCGACACCGGCCCGCGCGACATCATCGGCGAGGCCTCCTACGCCACCGCCCGCGCCCTCGGCATCCGCCCCGACCCGCGCGAGGGCGGGGCGGACTCCGGTGTCACCTACATCGTCTTCAGGGACTCCCGGGCCGAGCCCATCGAGGGCCACGCCGGCACGGTGGCGACGGGCGAGCGGCTGGCCCGGCGCTTCGTCCGCGGCGGCTGACCGTACCCCGCGTCCGGCAGTCCACTCGAACACCGGCCCACCCGCTCACCTGCCCACCCGACTCACCTCGCCGCCCGGACCTCACTGCTTGCGGTAGGTGTACGCCTCGGCGGCCGCCGCCTCGACCGCGTCCAGGTCGGCGCCCGTCGACGCCGTCACCACCGCGGCCACCGCGCCCTCGACGAAAGGCGCGTCCACCAGCCGGGCGCCGGGCGGCAGCTCGTCGCCCTCCGCCAGCAGCGTCTTCACGGTCAGGACCGCGCTGCCGAGGTCGGTCAGGACGGCGACCCCGGCACCCCGGTCCACGGACGCGGCCGCGGCGCAGATCAGCTCGGCGCTCGTACCGAGCCCGCCGCCCTCCGTACCGCCCGCCGGGGCGACGGGCACCGCCGCGCCGCCGCCCGCGAGGCCCTTCGCCAGCTCGGCGACCGACGCGGCCACCTCCGCGCTGTGCGACACCAGCACGATCCCGACCAGCCCGTCGTCACTCACCGCCGGCCTCCCCGCCCGCCGCCGCCTCCTCGAGACCGGCGACGAGCAGCGCCGCCGACGTGGCACCCGGGTCCTGGTGCCCGATGCTGCGCTCGCCCAGGTAGCTGGCCCGGCCCTTGCGGGCCTGGAGCGGGACGGTGTCCCGCGCGCCCTGGTCGGCGGCGGTCCGGGCGGCGGCGAAGCCGTCCGCGAGCGCGTCGACGGCCGGCACCAGCGCGTCGATCATGGTCTTGTCGCCGGGCGCCGCGCCGCCGAGCGCCCGCACCGCGTCCACCCCGGCCCGCAGCGCCTCCGCCAGCTCCTCCTCGCTGACCTCGGCCGCGTCCCCGAGCGCCTTGCCGGTACGGCGCAGCAGCGTGCCGTACAGCGGCCCCGACGCCCCGCCGACCGTGGAGATCAGCCGGCGTCCGGCGAGCGTGAGGACCCCGCCCGGGGTGTCCGGCGCCTCCTCCTCCAGGACGGCCGTGACGGCGGTGAACCCGCGCTGCAGATTGCTGCCGTGGTCGGCGTCCCCGATGGGGGAGTCGAGGGCGGTGAGCCGCTCCGCCTCACGGTCGACGGACGCGGCGGCCGCCGTCATCCAGCGGCGGAAGAAGTCGGCGTCGAGCACTGGAACTCCTCGCGTGGTAGGGATGTCGGTCGCCCGGCCCGGGGGTGTCACATCCCCCAGCGCAGGGCGGGCGTCTGCACCGGCGCGTCCCACAGCCGCAGCAGCTCCTCGTCGACCTGGCAGACGGTGACCGAGGCGCCCGCCATGTCCAGAGAGGTGACGTAGTTGCCGACCAGGGTGCGGGCCACGGTGACCCCGCGTTCGCCGAGCACCCGCTGCACCTCGGCGTTGAAGCCGTACAGCTCCAGCAGCGGGGTGGCGCCGAGGCCGTTGACCAGGACCAGGACGGGGCTGCGCACGGGCAGGTCGTCCAGGACGGCGTGCACCGCGAAGTCGGCGATCTCACCGGCGGTCATCATCGCCCGCCGCTCGCGTCCCGGCTCGCCGTGGATGCCGATGCCCAGCTCCAGCTCGCCCGGCGGCAGATCGAAGGTGGGGCTGCCCTTGGCCGGGGTGGCGCAGGCGGTGAGGGCGACGCCGAAGCTGCGGGAGCTGCCGTTCACCTGCCGCGCGACGGCCTCCACCCGCTCCAGCGGCTGCCCCTCGGCGGCCGCGGCACCCGCGATCTTCTCCACGAACAGGGTGGCCCCCGTGCCGCGCCGCCCGGCCGTGTACAGACTGTCGGTGACCGCCACGTCGTCGTCGACGAGCACCTTCGCGACCTGGATGCCCTCGTCCTCGGCGAGTTCGGCCGCCATGTCGAAGTTCAGCACGTCACCGGTGTAGTTCTTCACCACGAACAGCACGCCCGCGCCGCTGTCCACGGCGGCCGCGGCCCGCGCCATCTGGTCCGGCACCGGCGAGGTGAACACCTCTCCCGGACAGGCCGCCGACAGCATGCCGGGGCCGACGAACCCCCCGTGCAGCGGCTCGTGCCCCGAACCGCCGCCCGAGATGAGCGCCACCTGCCCGGCCACCGGGGCGTCCCGGCGCACGATCACCCGGTTCTCCACGTCCACGGTCAGCTCCGGGTGCGCGGCCGCCATTCCGCGCAGCGCGTCCGCCACCACGGTCTCCGGGACGTTGATCAGCATCTTCATGCCTGCCTCCTCATGCGCCGGCCGGGTGACCCTCCGGTCCGGGGCCCTGCCGGCCGGCCCGGGCCGGAGCGCCGCGGTCGCGGCGGACTGCTTGTCATCGGCGGGGCGGATGTCGACAGGCCCCTGAGGGAAGTATCTGCCCTCCCGGGCCCGGAGGTCACGTGGTCGGCCCGGCACACGGCAGCCCGTGCCCGGCGCGCGGCCGCTCCACCCCGCCCACCGGGCGACACCACGCTCGTGGAGGTCGCGGAGCGGGTGCCGGGCCCCGCCCGCGGCGGACGCCTGTCAGGCCGGCTTCGGGAAAAGGAACGCCGCCTGCCCGCCCGCCCCGCGCGTCACACGGAGGGTCGCCGAACGTCACCCAAGTCGCGTAGAGGGCCGCAGGTGCGGACAATCAGGTTCCAAGGTGTGAAAGCAACTGGCAGGGGAACTCTGCCAGCCGGTGCCGTCCAGCCAACGGCGGCGCCACCAGGGCGGTCCCGCGCATCGGCGAGGACCACGCGCCCTGCCCTCGTCTTCCCGCAGGCCGGCCGACCCCGTGTCCCGGCCGCACGCGACGCCCCGGACGCCCCCTCGCGGCGGCGGAACGGGTGCGGACGAAGGAACCCCTATGACTGGTGCCACCCCGGCCTTCCCCTGGCGGCGTGCCCTGGTGACCGGCGGTGCCGGCTTCCTCGGCTCCCACCTCTGCGAGCGGCTGCTGGATTCAGGTGTCGAAGTCGACTGCGCCGACAACCTGGCGTGCGGCGTCCGGGCGAACGTCGCCCACCTCGACGGCCGCCCCGGCTTCCGTTACGTCGACTGCGACGTCTCGGCCCCCGCCTGCCCGGAGCGGCTGGCGGGGCCGTACGACCTGGTCCTGCACTTCGCCTGCCCCGCGTCGCCGGCCGACTACCTGCGGCTGCCGCTGCAGACGCTGGACGCCGGCAGCCTCGGCACGCGCCACCTGCTCGCGGTCGCCGAGCGCGACGGCGCGCGCTTCCTGCTCGCCTCCACCTCCGAGGTGTACGGCGACCCCCTCGTCCACCCCCAGCACGAGGGCTACTGGGGCAACGTCAACCCCGTCGGCCCGCGCAGCGTCTACGACGAGTCCAAGCGGTTCGCCGAGGCACTCGTCACCGCGCACGCCGCGGCCCGGGGCACCGACGCCGGCATCGTCCGGCTGTTCAACACCTACGGGCCGCGGATGCGGGCCCACGACGGCCGTGCCGTGCCCACCTTCATCTGCCAGGCCCTGGCCGGAGAACCGGTCACCGTGGCCGGCGACGGCAGCCAGACCCGCTCGCTGTGCTACGTCGACGACACCGTCGAGGGCGTGCTGCGGGTGGCCGCCAGCCGGTCCGTGCGGCCGGTCAACATCGGCGGCAGCGACGAGATCACCGTGGGTGAACTGGCCCGGCGCGTGGTGGAACTGACCGGCTCCCGCTCCCCGCTCGCCTTCGTCGACCGCCCCGTCGACGACCCCGGCCGGCGCCGCCCCGACACCAGCCTGGCGCGCGAACTGCTCGGCTGGGCGCCCCAGGTGCCCTGGGAAGAGGGGCTCAAGCAGACCATCGCCTACTTCGCCGCCGCCCTGCCCGTGGGCCGGGAGCCGGTGCCGCAGGCCTGACCACCCACCAGCCGGCCGCCCTGGAGGCAGCGCCATGCACGTCCTTGGTATCAACGCACTCTTCCACGACCCGGCAGCCGCCCTCGTGACGGACGGCCGTGTCGTGGCGGCGGCGGAGGAGGAGCGCTTCTCCCGCCGTAAGCACGGCAAGCGGCCGCTGCCCTTCTCCGCCTGGGAGCTGCCCGAGCAGTCGGCCCGCTGGTGCCTGGAGCAGGCGGGCCTGCGTCCGGCCGACCTGGACGCGGTCGCCTACTCCTACGACCCCGCCCTGGCCCGCCCCGCCGACCGGCTCGGACTGCACGATCCCTGGGACCACCTGCGCCAGGACTACGCCCGCCAGGCCCCCGGCTTCCTCGCCGAGGCACTGCCCGGCCTGGACCCCGCCAAGGTCCGGTTCGTGCCCCACCACGTGGCGCACGCCGCCTCGGCCGGAGCCGTCTCGCCCTACCCCGACTGCGCCGTCCTCGTCCTGGACGGCCGCGGCGAGTGCGGCTCCCACCTGGCCGGCCGGTACACCAACCGGGAACTCACCGTCCTCGACACCCAGGAACTGCCCGACTCCCTCGGCCTGTTCTACGAGGACCTCACCCAGCACCTCGGATTCCTGCGCAGCAGCGACGAGTTCAAGGTGATGGCGCTCGCCTCCTACGGCACCCCGCGCTTCGCCGAGCGGCTGCGCCCCTACGTCCACGCGGGCGAGCGGGGCGGCTTCCGGGCCCGCCCGGTGCCCTGGGCGTCGTTCGTGCCGCCCCGGCCGCCCGGCGGGGCGTGGGACCAGGACCACGCCGACCTCGCCGCCAGCGCCCAGCGGTGCCTGGAGGACGTCATGCTCCACCTGGCCCGCCGGCTGCGCGAACGCACCGGCGAGGAGGCGCTGACGATGGCCGGCGGGGTCGCCCTGAACTGCGTCGCCAACACCCGGCTGTACCGGGAGAGCGGCTTCCGGCACATCTGGGTGCAGCCCGCCGCCGGTGACGCCGGCACCGCCCTGGGCGCGGCCGCGCACGTCGCGGGCGAGAAGGACACCCTGGAGCCGATGGCCACCGCCGCCCTCGGACGCGGGTGGAGCGACGCGGAGCTGCGCGACTGGCTGGAGCGGGCGGCGGTGCCGTACGAGGAGCCCGCCGACATCGCCGAGACGGCCGCCGCGGAACTCGCCGCCGACGGCATCGTGGCCTGGTTCCAGGGGCGCAGCGAGTACGGCCCCCGCGCACTCGGGCACCGCTCGCTGCTGGCCCACCCCGGGCACGCGCGCAACGTTGAGCGGCTCAACGCGGTCAAGGGGCGCGAGGAGTTCCGGCCCGTCGCCCCCATGGTCCTCGCCGAACGGGCCGCCGCACTCTTCGACGGGCCGCTGCCCAGCCCGCACATGCTGTTCGTGCACGACGTGGCGCCCGACTGGCGCGCACGCATCCCGGCCGTCGTCCACGTCGACGGCACGGCGCGCATCCAGACGGTCGACCGCGCCGACGAGCCGCTGGTGGCCCGGGTGATCGACGGCTTCGAGCGGCGCACCGGGCTGCCGGTGATCGTCAACACCAGCCTCAACACCGCCGGCCGGCCCATGGTCGACGACCCGCGCGACGCCCTGGAGTGCTTCGGGTCGGCCCCCGTCGACCTGCTCGTCCTCGGCCCGTTCGCGATCCGGCGCGGAAAGGTCTTCGCATGAGTCCCGCGCCCGAGTACACCGTCGTCATCCCGACGATCGGCCGGCCCTGCCTCGCCGACTGCCTGCGCGCGCTGGCCGCCGCCGAGGGGCCCGCCCCGCAGCAGGTCGTCCTCGTCGACGACCGCCCCGCCCCCGAGGCCGAACTGCCGGTCGAGGCCGCGGGTCCGCTGCTCGGCCGGCTCCAGACCCTGCGGACCGGCGGACGCGGACCGGCCGCCGCCCGCAACGCCGGCTGGCGCGTGGTGAAGACACCCTGGACGGTCTTCCTCGACGACGACGTCCAGGTGCTGCCCGACTGGTCCCGCCTCCTCGCCGACGACCTGGCCGGCGCCGGCGAGGACACCGGCGGCATCCAGGGGCGGCTGCGCGTACCCCTGCCCGCCGACCGCCGGCCCACCGACTGGGAACGCAACACCGCCGGACTGGAACAGGCCGCCTGGGCCACCGCCGACATGGCCTACCGCACCGAGGCGCTCGCCCGGGTCGGCGGCTTCGACGAACGCTTCCCGCGGGCCTTCCGGGAGGACGCCGACCTGGCCCTGCGCGTCGAGCGGGCGGGCTGGACCCTGCACCGGGGCCGCCGGGTCACCCGCCACCCGGTCCGCCCCGCGCACTGGTGGGCCTCGCTGCCCGCCCAGCGCGGCAACGCCGACGACGCCCTGATGAACCGGCTGCACGGGCCGGACTGGTGGACCCGCGCCCGCGCGCCCCGGGGACGGCTGCGCCGGCACCTGGCCGTGACCGCCGCCGGACTCGGCGCCGCGGGCTGCGCCCTCGCGGGCCGGCGCCGGCCGGCGGCCGCGCTCGCGGCCCTGTGGGCGCTGGGCACCGCCGAGTTCGCCCTGGCCCGCATCCTGCCCGGCCCCCGGACCGTGCACGAGATCGCCGGCATGGTCGGCACCAGCGTGCTCATCCCGCCGCTCGCCGTCCGGCACTGGCTGCACGGAGTGATCCGCCACCGCCACGCCGAACCCCTGGGAGACATCCCGTGACCCCCCTGTCCGGGCACGCCCCGCTCGCCGCCGTCCTGTTCGACCGCGACGGCACCCTCGTCGAGGACGTGCCCTACAACGCCGACCCCGCCCGGGTCCGGCTGCTGCCCGGCGCCCGCGCGGCCGTCGCCCTGGCCCGCTCCGCCGGACTGGCCACCGCCGTCGTCAGCAACCAGTCGGGCGTCGGGCGCGGCCTGCTCACCACCGCCGACGTCCACCGCGTCAACGACCGGGCTGACGCCCTGCTCGGCGGCATCGGCACCTGGGTGTTCTGCCCGCACGCCCCCGGCGACGGCTGCGCCTGCCGCAAGCCCCGCCCCGGGCTCGTGCTGACCGCGGCCGCCCGGCTCGGCGTCACCCCGGAGCGCTGCCTGGTCATCGGCGACATCGCCGCCGACGTCCTGGCCGCCCGCGCGGCCGGTGCCCGCGGCGTCCTCGTGCCCAACGCGGCGACCGCGCCGGACGAGGTGACCCGGTTCGCCGAGGACTCGGCCCCCGACCTGGTCACCGCGGTGCGCGCGGCCCTCGTCCCGATCGGCGGGGGAACACCGTGAACACGCTCGTCGTCCGCCTCGACAGCTTCGGGGACGTGCTGCTCGCCGGCCCGGCCGTGCGCGCCGTCGCCGCCGGCAGCGACCGGGTGACGCTGCTGTGCGGACCGCGTGGCGCCGACGCCGCCCGGCTGCTGCCCGGCGTCGACGACGTCTGGGTGTGGGAGGCGCCCTGGGAGGGCTTCGACCCGCCCCGCGTCGACGAGGCGGACGTCGACGGCCTCCTCGGCCGGCTGCGCGCGGCGGCCTTCGACACCGCCCTGATCCTGACCTCCTTCCATCAGAGCCCCCTGCCGACCGCGCTGCTGCTGCGGCTCGCCGGCGTCGGCCGCATCGGCGCCGACAGCACCGACCACCCCGGGCGGCTGCTGGACGTGCGCCACCGCCGGCTGCCCGGCCGGCACGAGACGCAGGCCGCGCTGGACACGGCCGCCGCCCTGGGCTTCCCGCCGGCCCCCGGCGACGACGGCAGGCTCCGCGTCCTGCCGCCCCCCGACACCGGCGCCCTGACCGGACGCGGCCCCTACGTGGTCCTGCACCCCGGCGCCAGCTGCCCCGCCCGGGCCTGGAGCCCCGAGCGGTGCGCCGAGGCCGTCACCCTGCTCGCCGACGCCGGGCACCGGGTCGTCGTCACCGGCGGCCCCGGCGAGATGGGCCTCACCCGGCGGGTCAGCGGCACCGCCGGGGTGGACCTGGGCGGCCGCACCACCCCGCGCACCTTGGCCGGAGTGCTGCGCCTGGCCGACGTCGTGGTCAGCGGCAACACCGGCCCCGCCCATCTGGCGGCCGCGGTCGGCACCCCGGTGGTGTCGCTGTTCGCGCCCGTCGTACCGGCCGAGCGGTGGGCGCCCTACGGGGTGCCCGCCATCCTCCTCGGCGACCAGTCGGCGCCCTGCGCGGACAGCAGGGCCCGGCACTGCCCGGTACCCGGCCACCCCTGCCTGGACGAGGTCACCGGCCAGGACGTGGTCGCCGCGGTGCACAAGCTCATACAGGAGCGGCAGCCATGAACATCCTCGTCTGGCACGTGCACGGCTCGTGGCTCACCGCCTTCGTGCAGGGCCCCCACGACTTCCTGGTCCCGGTCACCGGGGACCGCGGCCCCGACGGCCTCGGCCGCGCGCTGACCTGGGACTGGCCCGCCTCGGTGCGGGAGGTGACCCCGCGGCGGCTGCGGGAGGCCGACATCGACCTGATGGTGCTCCAGCGGCCGCACGAACTCGAGCTGGCCCACCGCTGGACCGGCCGCCGCCCCGGCACCGACGTGCCCGCCGTGTACGTCGAGCACAACTGCCCGGACGGCACGCCCGTCGGCACCCGCCACCCCCTCGCCGACCGCACCGACATCCCCGTCGTGCACGTCACCCACTTCAACCGGCTCATGTGGGACAACGGCAGCGCCCCGACCGAGGTCGTCGAGCACGGCATCATCGACCCCGGGCGGCTGTACACCGGCACCGAGCCGCGGGCGGCGGTCGTCGTCAACGAGCCGGTGCGCAGGGGCCGTACGACCGGCACGGACCTGCTGCCCCGCTTCGCCGGGGCGGCGTCGCTGGACGTGTTCGGGATGCGCACCGAAGGACTCGCCGGGCACCTCGGCCTGCCGCCCGGGCGGTGCCGCACCCGGGACCTGCCGCAGCACGCGCTGCACGAGGCGATGGCCCGCTGCCGCCTCTATCTGCACCCCGTGCGCTGGACCTCGCTCGGCCTGTCCCTGCTGGAGGCCATGTTCCTGGGCATGCCGGTGGTCGCCCTGGCCACCACCGAGGTCCGCGAGGCGGTCCCCGAGGCGGCCGGGGTGGTCTCCAACCGCCTCGACGTCCTCGAGAACGCCGTACGGGACTTCCTCGCCGAGCCGGAGCACGCGCGGCGCACCGGGGAGGCCGCCCGAGCCGCGGCACAGGCCCGCTACGGAGAGCGGCGCTTCCTGGACGACTGGGAGCGCCTGATCAAGGAGGTCACCCGATGAGCCGCACCCCGCCCACGGCCGGCCGCGTCGCCATGGTCTCCGAGCACGCCAGCCCCCTGGCCGCGCTCGGCGGCCCCGACGCGGGCGGCCAGAACGTGTACGTGGCCCAACTCGCCCGGCAGCTGGCCCGCCGCGGCTACCGGGTCACCGTGTACACCCGCCGCGACTCCGCGACCCTTCCGGAGCGGATGACCCTCGTCGACGGGGTGCAGGTCGTGCACGTCCCCGCCGGGCCGGCCGCCCCGGTGCCGAAGGACGAACTGCTGCCCCACATGGCCGAGTTCGGCGCCTACCTGGCCGCGCGGTGGGCCGTGGAGCCACCCGACGTCGTGCACGCCCACTTCTGGATGTCCGGACTCGCCGCGCTGACCGGCGCGCACGGCCTGGGCGTCCCCGTGGTGCAGACGTACCACGCGCTGGGCACCGTGAAGGCCCGCTACCAGGGCTCCGCCGACACCAGCCCCGCCCAGCGCGTCACCGTCGAGGAGGCCGTCGGGCACGAGTGCGCCCGGATCATCGCCACCTGCACCGACGAGGTCGCCGAGCTGCGGGCGATGGGACTGCCGGAGGACCGCGTCACCGTCGTGCCGTGCGGGGTCGACCCCGAGCAGTTCGCGCCGGTGTCCCGGGCCCGGCCCGCGTGCGCGCGCAAGCGGCTGCTGGCCGTCGGCCGGCTCGTGCCCCGCAAGGGCTTCGACCGCGCCATCCGCGCCCTGGCGGGGGTGCCCGACGCCGAACTCCTCATCGCCGGCGGCCCCGAGGCCGGCCTGCTGGGCGCGGAGCCGGAGGCCGAGCGCCTGTGCGGCATCGCCGCCGAGTACGGCGTCGCCGACCGGGTCACCCTGCTCGGCGGGGTGAGCCGGACCCGGATGCCCCGGCTGATGTCCGGCGCGGACCTGGTGCTGTCCCTGCCCCGCTACGAGCCCTTCGGCATCGTCCCCCTGGAGGCCATGGCCTGTGCGACCCCGGTGCTGGCCACCGCGGTCGGCGGCCAGCTCGACACGGTCGTGGACGGGCGTACCGGCGTCCTGGTCCCGGCCGACGACGACCACGACATCAGCGCCACCGTCCGCGCGCTGCTCGCCGACCCCGACCGGCTCGCCCGGTACGGCGCAGCCGGCCGGCGGCGCGTGCTGGCCCACTACACGTGGGACCGCGTGGCCGACGGTGTCGGCGGGGTCTACCGCGCGGTCGCCTCCATCCCCTCGCTCTCGGGAGTGGTCCGATGAACCAGACGCGATCCACGGGCCCCACCGGCCCGACCGACGCCACCGGCCCGGCCGGCATCGCCGCCGAGGCCGCGCACTGCGACGACCTGATGAAGGCGCTGGAGACGTTCCGCGACTGCGGGCCCCTGCTCGAACGCTGGGGCACCGAGCTGGCCGGACGGCTGGGCGCGGGCGCCCGCCTCCTGGTCGCGGGCAACGGCGGCAGCGCCGCGCAGGCGCAGCACCTGACCGCCGAGCTGGTGGGCCGCTACCGGGACGACCGGCCGCCGTTCTCCGCGTTCGCCCTGCACGCCGACACCTCGGCCACCACCGCCATCGCCAACGACTACGGCGTCCAGGAGGTGTTCGCCCGCCAGACCGCCGCCCACGGCCGCCCCGGCGACGTCCTGATGCTGCTGTCCACCAGCGGCGCCAGCGCCAACCTGCTCAGCGCCGCCGAGCGGGCCCACGGCCTCGGCATGACGGTGTGGGCGATGACCGGCCGCGCCCCCAACCCGCTGGCACGGGAGGCCGACGAGGCGCTGTGCGTGGACGCGCCCGTGTCCGCGACCGTGCAGGAGCTGCACCTGGTGGCGGTGCACATGCTCTGCGAGTACTTCGACCAGGCGGTCGAACGCGCGGCCGCGGAAGGCTGGCTGGGCCGGCCGGACCAGCCGGCGCGGCTCGCGGTGTCCGGTGACCGGGCCGCACCCCGGAAGAGGCGCACATGAGCACCCCCCGCACCCCGCTCGTCGTCGTCGGTGACGCCCTGCTCGACCACGACCTCACCGGCCGTGCCGAACGGCTCGCCCCCGACGCCCCGGTGCCGGTCGTCGACCGTACCCGGCGGGTCTCCCGGCCGGGCGGGGCCGCCCTCGCCGCCTGCCTCGCGGCCGCCGACGGCCGGCCCGTCACGCTCGTCACGGCACTCGGCGACGACGAGGCCAGCGAGACCCTGCGGGAGCTGCTCGCCGGCCGGGTCGCACTGGTCGAGCTGCCGCTCGACGGCACCCTCAGCAGCAAGACCCGGGTGCTCGCCGGGGACCGGCCGCTGCTGCGCCTCGACGACGGCGAGGGCCGCGCCCGCAAGGCCACGGACCTGGCCGTGGCCGTGATCGCCGCCGCCCAGGGCGTGCTGGTCGCCGACTACGGCCGGGGCACCGCCGACGTCCTGCGGGAGGCACTGGCCGAGACCGCCACCCGCACGCCCGTCGTCTGGGACCCCCACCCGCGCGGCGAACCCCCCGTCCCCGGCGTCCGGCTGGTCACCCCCTCCGCCGCCGAGGCCCGCGCCTTCGCCGCGCAGTTCGACGGCGACGAGACACCCGGCGGCGCGGCGGGCCTGCGCACGGCCTCCGGGGACGCCCGCACCCTGGTCCGGGCCTGGCAGGCCCAGGCCGTCGCCGTGACCCTCGGCGACCGGGGCGCGCTGCTCTCGCACGGCGAGACGCCCCTGCTGGTGCCGACCCCGGCCGCCGCCACCGGCGACCCGTGCGGCGCCGGCGACCGCTTCGCCGCGAGCGCGGCGGGACTGCTCGCCGACGGCGAGTTCACCGAGGCCGCCGTCCAGGGAGCCGTGCACGCCGCCACCCGGTACGTCGCCGAGGGCGGCGCCCGCGGCCTCGCCGCTCAGGACGCCCCCGGCACGCCTCCCGGCGCCCCCGCCGACGGCGACGCCACCGCCGACGCCGTGCGCACGGCCGCGCGGGTCCGGGCCGCCGGGGGCACCGTGGTCGCCGCCGGCGGCTGCTTCGACCTCCTGCACGCGGGCCACGTGGCCCTACTCCAGGCCGCCCGCCGCACCGGCGACTGCCTGATCGTCTGCGTCAACTCCGACGCCTCCGTCCGCCGCCGCAAGGGTGACGGCCGCCCCCTCGTCCCGGCCGCCGACCGGGTCCGGGTGCTGCGGGCCCTGGAGTGCGTCGACGCCGTCGCCGTCTTCGACGAGGACACCCCGGTACGCATCCTCGCCGAGCTGCGCCCGCACATCTGGGCCAAGGGCGGCGACTACGCCCGCACCCGGCTGCCCGAGCAGCCCCTGGTGGAGAGCTGGGGCGGACAGGTGCTGCTGCTGCCCTACCTGGACGGCCGCTCCACCACCGGCCTCGCCCGGCGCGCCGCCCTGGCACCCGCGCCGGCCACGCCCGGCGGACGGCGGCCCCGGTGACCGCCGCCGACCGCCGGCCGCGGGTCCTGGTGCTGCGCGCGCTGGGCCTGGGCGACCTGCTGGCCGGCGTCCCCGCGCTGCGCGGCATCCGCCGGGCGCATCCCGGCCACGAGCTGGTCCTGGCCGTGCCGCCGGAGCTGCGCGAGGCCGCCCTGGCCACCGGCGCGGTCGACACCGTGTTCCCGGCGGGGGCGCCGGGCCGGGCCGTGCCGTCCCTCACGCACTGGCCGGGCCCCGCGCCCGAGGTGGCGATCGACCTGCACGGCAACGGACCCGAGAGCCGTGACGCCCTCGCCGCCCTGCGCCCCGGCCGGCTGCTCGCCCACGCCTGCCCGGACGGCCCGCCGTGGCAGGCGCACGCCCACGAACGCGAGCGCTGGTGCGCCTTCCTGGCCGCCTACGGCATCCCCGCCGACCCGCTCGACCTGCGCCTGCCCCGCCCGCCCGGCCCCTCGCCCGCACCGGGGGCCGTCCTCGTCCACCCCGGCGCGGCCTCCGGCTCGCGGCGCTGGCCCGCCGAACGGTACGCCGCGGTCGTGCGGTGCCTGCGGGCGACGGACCACCGCGTGGTGCTCACCGGCGGCCCCGGCGAGGACGCCCTCGTCCGGTCGGTCGCCGAGCGCGGCGGACTCACCGAGGCGGACGTACTGAGCGGCGGACTGCCCTTCGGCCGGCTGTCCGCACTCGTCGCGGGGGCCGCGCTGGTGCTCAGCGGCGACACCGGGCTCGCCCACCTGGCGGTCGCGCACGGCACGCCGTCCGTCACCCTCTTCGGACCCGTCTCCCCGAGGCTGTGGGGACCGCCGCCCTGCCCGGGCCACGTCGCCCTGTGGAAGCCCGGCCCGCCCGGCGACCCGCACGGCCGCACCCCCGACGCCCGGCTGCTGCGCCTGGGCATCACCGAGGTGGCCGCGGCCGCCCTGACGCTGCTGAGACAGACCCGCACCGGTGCCCGGCGGGAGCGGCCGCAGACCGCCCACGCCCGCTGACCCGGCCGCGGTTGCGGTTGAGAGTCCGGCACCCGCCGGGCAAGGTGGTTCTCGGTCAGGAAGAGGGCCGCGTGAGATCGCAACGACTTCCCGTCTGGGTGATGCCATGACCACTTCTGCGGACCGCGCCGTCCAGCCCGCGCCCTTCGTCATCGAGTCGTCCGCCGTGGCGGGGTGGCCGGCCGAGGGCGCCCTGCTGCTGCGGATGTCCGGCAGCCCCGACGCGCACCGCGCCGACGCCTGGTCCGAGGAGCTGCGCGGCCACGTGGAGCACGCCGACCGCGCCGGGCTGCGCCCCGTCCTGGACATGGCCCACGTCCAGCTGGGCGGGGCGACGGTCCTGCGGACGCTGAGCGAGATCGCCGGGGCCCGCGCCGGCCGCCCGGAGCTGATCGTGGTGCGGGCGCGCCCCGGTGTCCGGGAGGCCGTCCATCTGGCGCGGCTGGCGGGCGTCCGGCTGTACGCCACCCTCGACGAGGCCCTGCGGGAGCTGACTCAGCGGGCGGCCCGGGTCGAGGACCTGCCCGCCTGGCGCACCCAGATGGCCGATCCCCTGCGGCCGTCCTACGACGACCTGCACAAGGAGGTCCGCGCCCTGCGCGCCCGGCTGCGCACCGCGCCGGTGATCGGCATCGCCCAGGGCATGCTGATGACCCGGTACGGCCTGCCCGACTCCGGCAGCGCGTTCGCGGCGCTGCGGGAGGCGTCACAGCGCTTCAACGTGCCGCTGCGGGTGCTGGTGTCGGCCGTGGTGGTGGCCTGCCCGCCGGACGGCGAGGTCTGGTTCCCCGGCCGCCGCCCGCTGCCGGCCCCCCAGCTGCGGCTGCTGGGCCGGCGGGGCCTCGACCCGCGCTACCGGCGGCGGATGATCGATGCCGTACTGCACGAGGCGCTGGCCATCGGGCGCGCCCCGGCCGGCTGCGTGCAGTTCGTCGACCCGGCGGTGCGGGCCCTGGTGACGGAGGCGCACGACGGCTGCGACGAGACGGTCCTCGACGACCTCGTCCGCGACCGGAGCGAGGGGAGCGCGGCCGCGCTGGCCCGGACGCGGCTGTGCGGGGTGAGCGTGCCGGACGTGGAGACGGACCCGTGCCTGGCCGACGACTGCCGCCGCGTCCTGCTGCGCGCCGGCACGCGCGCGCTGCACGCCACTCCCGTCGTCTCCCCGTCCGGCACCTGCGCCGGCGTCGTCACCCTGCACTGGCCCGACGCGGGAACGCGCCCCGCCCCCGCCCAGGCCATGGCACTCGACCAGCTGGCGGCGGACGCGGCGGCATGGCTGAGCTGGTACCACCGGTCCGTGCTGCTGGACGCGCTCGAACACCTGCACACCCGGCTGGTCCGCCCGTCCTCCTGACCCGCCTTCCGGCCCACCGGACGCCCGCCGCGCATCCGTCCCGCCCGCGGTGCGCGTCGTCTCCTCCTGGGAACCCGCCCACCGCACCGGACCGAGCACGACCAGGAAGGAGCGCGGCGCATGTCCAGTCCACAGCAGCCCGAACTGCGACGCAACGACAAGGGTGGCGGCACTCCGCAGGACAGCGGTGAACGCATGGCCCGTGACCTGGGACAGGGCGGTCTCGGCGGCCATGCGCACGGCACCGACAAGGGGGCCAAGGGCGGGGGCGAGGGCGCCGGGGTCCCGCCGGACCAGCAGCCCGACCACCCGTGACACCGAGAACCCGTCGGCCCCGGAGAGGCAGCGCGTCTGCCCTTCCGGGGCCGTCGCCGTGGCGCCGCACCACGAGGCACGCCACACGGCATTCACGCGTCGTCGGCGCAGGGGCTTACGCTCGGCCCATGCGGATCTCCGTCTCCTCCGACATGGACGAACCCGTGGCCCGGCTCCTGGTGGAGGAGCTGCGGCGGCGGGGCCACGAGGTGCGTGCGTACGGCGCGCTGGACCCCGGCTCCGACCCGCGGTGGGCGGTCTGCTCGGAGGCGGCGGCCCGGGACGTGGTCACCGGCGCGGCCGACCAGGCGGTGGTGTGCTGCTGGACCGGCACCGGCGCGTCGATCGCCGCCAACAAGGTGCCCGGCGTCCGCGCGGCCCTGTGCACGGACGCGTACACCGCGGACGGCGCCCGGCGCTGGAACGACGCCAACGTCCTCGCGCTGGGCCTGCGGCTGACCTCCCCGCCGGTGCTCAAGGAGATCCTCGACGCCTGGTTCGCGGCCGGGCCGAGCGAGGACCCGGAGGACCGGGACAACGTGGCCCGCATCGGACGGCTGGACGACACCAGGACGGCGTGACGCCGCGCGAGTGCCCCGGGGGCCGGGAGGCACCCCGGGGCGGGCAGGGCGGTGGGTCCGGTGTGCGCCGAGGGCTCAGTGCGCGCCGCCACCGCCGCCGCCGAACGAACCGCTCGATCCCTCGCTCCAGCGCGGGCGGTCCGTCGACTCGCTCGGCCTGGTCCGCATGTTGCTCAGCTCGTACGGCGTGAGCGGGCGTCCGCCCTTGGGCGTGACGGGTACGTCGTCCATCTCCCGGTTCTGCCGCAGTTCGTGCACCGGGCCCTCCGGTGGCAGCTTCGGCTGTTCGTCGGGGCGGGGCCTGGCCGTCTCGTTGTAGCGGACCCGGGAGGTCAGCCAGAAGCCCCCGGCGAGCACGGCCAGCAGGGCCACGGCCACGAGGAACAGCACGAGGCTGATCAGACCGCTCGCCGCGGCGAGCTGTATCGACCCGGTACTCGATGCGGTACTCATCATGGAACAGGAATACCCCCCTCAAACAGGTGTGAACCGGACAATGCGGGTTTATTGCCATACCGGGCCCTGAGGGGTTTGCCGACCGCGGCCCCGGCTACCCGCCCGGTGTGACTCCGCAGACTTCCCCGCAGGAGCTGTACCGGTTCCTGGAGGACCGGTTCACGTGCGCCCAGGCCTGCACGGAATGCGCCCGGACGTGCGCGGTACGCGCGAGCCTCCTCGACCCCGACGGCGGCGAGCGCCAGGAACGGGTACGGCGGCTGGCCATCATGTGCGCCGAGGTGTGCGACGCCACCTGCCGCATGCTCGCCGAGCAGAACCGCCAGGACGAGAAGAGCATCCGCATCCAGCTGGAGTGGTGCCGCACCGTCTGCCTGGAATGCGCGCACGCCTTCGACGACCAGCGGGACGGCCGGGGCGGCGAGGGAGGCGAGGACGGCGCCGAGGCCTGCCGCGCGTGCGCGCGCGCGTGCACCGACTTCATCGAGACCCTGAACTGAGGCCCACAGGCATGGACGAGCGGCGGTGGGCGGCCGACCCGGGGCTGTTCGGACCGCGTTCCGTGACCTGGCAGCTGCACGGCGACCCCATGATGTGGGTCGCCGGCATCCGGGCGCTCTACCTCCAGGCCCTGCACCCGCGCGCGGTGCGTGGCGTCATGCAGAACTCCGACTTCCGGCGCGACGCCTGGGGCCGGCTGCTGCGCACCGCGGACTTCGTGGGGGCCACGACGTACGGCACGGCCCAGGAGGCCGAGCGGGCGGGTGCCCGGGTGCGGAAGATCCACCGCATGCTCGGCGCGACGGACCCGGACACCGGGGAGCGCTACCGGGTGGACGAGCCCGAGCTGCTGCTGTGGGTGCACTGCGCCGAGATCGGCTCCTACCTCCACGTCGTGCACCGCTCCGGCTTCCCGCTCACCGGCGAAGAGGCCGACCGCTACGTCGCCGAGCACCGGATCAGCGCCCGCCTGGTGGGCCTCGACCCCGCCGCCGCACCCGGCGGCCGCGCGGAGCTGGCCGCCTGCTTCGAGCGGATGCGGCCACGGCTGGCGGCGGGCGATGACGCACGCGCGGTGGACGACTTCCTGCGCCGCCCGCCCGTGCACCCCCTGCTGGTGCCCGCGCGCGAGGTGCTGTGGCGGCGCGTGGCCGACCTGGCGTACGCCTCCCTGCCGCCGTACGCCCACGAGCTGTACGGCATACCGGCCCCCGCACCGGCCGCGGTCACCCGCCGGCTGCGGGCCACGGGCGCCCTGCTGCGCCGCGTTCCCGCGCCTCTGCGCCGGCGGCTGCCGCCCCGGCACGTCCTGCGCGCCGTGGCGCGGCTGGGCCCGGACGCGCGCCCGGCACCGTGCGGCGCGGGCCGGCAGCGGGCGTCCGGCGGACGCTGACCCTGCACCGGCACGCCTCTGGCCGCCGTAGATGATCACGTGTTACGAAGAACCATGCCTGCACACGAGCTGTCCCGGACGTACGACGCCGTGATCGTCGGCGGCGGCCACAACGGCCTGGTCGCCGCCGCCTACCTGGCCCGGGCCGGCCGGTCCGTGCTGGTGCTGGAGCGGCTCGACCGCACCGGCGGGGCCGCCGTCTCCACCCGCCCGTTCGCCGGCGTCGACGCCCGCCTCTCGCGCTACTCCTACCTGGTGAGCCTGCTGCCGCGCAAGATCGTGCGGGACCTCGGGCTCGACTTCCGGGTGCGCGGCCGCACCATCTCGTCGTACACCCCCGTGGAGCGGGACGGCCGGGCCACCGGACTGCTCGTCGGCGGCGGCGAGCGGCGCACCCGGGAGGCCTTCGCCCGGCTCACCGGCGGCGCCCGCGAGTACGAGGCGTGGCAGCGCTTCTACGGCATGACCGCGCGGGTCGCCGCCAAGGTCTTCCCCACGCTCACCGAACCGCTGCCCACGCGCGCGGAGCTGCGCCGCCGGGTCGACGACGAGGCCGCCTGGCGGGCGCTGTTCGAGGAGCCGATCGGCGTCGCCATCGAGGAGAACTTCGCCGACGACCTGGTGCGCGGCGTGGTCCTCACGGACGCGCTGATCGGCACCTTCGCCGACGCCCACGACGCCTCGCTCGCCCAGAACCGCTGCTTCCTCTACCACGTCATCGGCGGCGGCACCGGCGCCTGGGACGTGCCGGTCGGCGGCATGGGCGCGCTCACCGACGCGCTCGCCACCACCGCGCGGGCGGCGGGCGCGGTGCTGGCGACCGGGCACGAGGCGGTGCGCATCGACACCGACGGCCACGCCGCCGAGGTCACCTACCGCAGCGCCGGCGACGAGGGCACCGTCGCCGCCCGGCACGTCCTGGTCAACGCTTCCCCGCAGGAGCTGGCCAGGCTCTCCGGAGCCCCCGCCCCGGAGCCCGCCGAGGGCGCCCAGCTGAAGGTCAACATGCTCCTGAAGCGGCTGCCGCGGCTGCGCGACCGCTCGGTCGACCCGCGCGAGGCGTTCTCCGGCACCTTCCACGTCGCCGAGGGCTACGCGCAGCTGGCCGCCGCCCACGCCCAGGCCGCGTCCGGCGAACTGCCGGCCGCACCGCCCTCGGAGATCTACTGCCACTCGCTGACCGACCCCAGCATCCTCGGCCCCGAGCTGGTCGCCCGCGGCTACCACACACTCACCCTCTTCGGCCTGCACACCCCGGCCCGCCTGTTCGCCGGGGACAACGACGCCGTACGCGACGAACTGCTGAAGGCCACCCTCACCCAGCTCGACGCCCACCTCGCCGAGCCGCTCACCGACTGCCTGGCCGCCGACGCCGACGGCCGCCTCTGCATCGAGGCCAGGACCCCGCTCGACCTCGAACGCGACCTGCGCCTGCCCGGCGGCAACATCTTCCACCGCGCCCTCGCCTGGCCCCACGCCCAGGAGGACACCGGGCCGTGGGGCGTGGAGACCCCGCACGCCAACGTCCTGCTGTGCGGCGCGGGCGCGGTGCGCGGGGGAGGGGTGAGCGGGGTGCCGGGCCACAACGCGGCCATGGCGGTCCTGAAGGCCGGCGACGCGCACTGACACCGGACCTCTCCGCCCGGCGCGGGCCCCCGCCGGACGGGCCCCGGCCGGCCGTCCGGGTCCTTGACCCCCCGGGCGGCGGGACCCAGGATCAGGTGGCATGACTGAGGCGACGCGGGGACAGGGCAGCACGGTCGACGGGGTGCTGCGCCGCAGCGCCCGGCGCACGCCCGCGCGTGTCGCGGTGGAGTACGCCGAGCGCAGCTGGACCTACGACCGGCTGGACGACGCCGTCTCCCGCGCCGCCGGACTGCTGCTCGCCGAGGGACTGGCCCCGGGCGACCGGGTCGGCGCCTACGGCCACAACTCCGACGCCTACCTCGTCGCCTACCTCGCCTGCGCCCGCGCGGGCCTGGTCCACGTGCCCCTCAACCAGAACCTGACGGGCGACGACCTGGCCTACCTCGTGACGCAGTCGGGCAGTTCGCTGGTGCTCGCCGACCCCGGCCTGGCCGGCCGGCTGCCCGCGGGGACGCGCGTGCTGCCGCTGCGCGACACCGGCGACTCGCTGCTCGCCCGGCTCTCGCAGGCACCGCCGTACGACGGGCCCGAGCCGCGCGCCGAGGACCTGGTGCAGCTGCTGTACACCTCCGGCACCACCGCGCTCCCCAAGGGCGCGATGATGACGCACCGGGCCCTGGTGCACGAGTACCTGAGCGCGATCACCGCCCTCGACCTCAGCGCCGGCGACCGTCCCGCGCACGCGCTGCCGCTGTACCACTCCGCGCAGCTGCACGTGTTCCTGCTGCCCTACCTCGCGGTCGGCGCGACCAGCGTCATCCTGGACGCGCCGGACGGCGACCGCCTCTTCGACCTGATCGAACAGGGCCGCGTGGACAGCCTGTTCGCGCCGCCCACGGTGTGGATCGGCCTGGCGAACCGGCCCGACTTCGCCACCCGGGACCTCAGCGGCCTGCGCAAGGCCTATTACGGGGCGTCGGTCATGCCCGTGCCCGTCCTGGAGCGGCTGCGGGAACGGCTGCCGAAGCTCGACTTCTACAACTGCTTCGGCCAGAGCGAGATCGGCCCGCTGGCCACGGTTCTCGGCCCCGGCGAGCACGAGGGCCGGCTCGACTCCTGCGGGCGCACCGTGCTGTTCGTGGACGCGCGCGTGGTCGACGAGGCCGGCCGGGACGTCCCGGCCGGCACACCCGGGGAGATCGTCTACCGCTCACCGCAGTTGTGCGAGGGCTACTGGGACAAGCCGGAGGAGACCGCCGAGGCGTTCCGGGACGGCTGGTTCCGTTCCGGCGACCTGGCCGTGCGCGACGCGGACGGCTACTTCACCATCGTCGACCGCGTCAAGGACGTCATCAACTCCGGCGGCGTCGTGATCGCCTCGCGCCAGGTCGAGGACGCCCTGTACACCCACGAGGCGGTCGCCGAGGCCGCCGTCGTCGGCCTGCCCGACGAACGGTGGATCGAGGCCGTCACGGCGGTCGTCGTCCGCCGCGCCGAGGTGACGCAGGAACAGCTCATCGCCCACGTCAAGCAGCGGCTGCCCGCCTTCAAGGCGCCCAAGCGCGTGCTGTTCGTGCCCGAACTGCCCCGCAACGCCAGCGGCAAGATCCTCAAACGCGAGCTGCGGGACCGGCTCGGCGGCCGGGCCGAGTGACGCGCAGGGGCGCGGCGAGCGGCGCGGGCGGTACCGGCCCGCACGGTCCGGCCCGCACGGTCCGGGGCGCGTGAGGTCCCAGTCGTCCCGCTCCCGAAAGGTCCCCCTCACGTGGCCTGTCGGGCACCGGACCCGCTCGCTAGGCTGGCCGCGGACGACAGATCGGGAGGAGCAGGACGTGGCCGAGAGCACGATCCAGCAGCAGCCGCTCAAGGGCTGGGACAAGCCGGACCTGGACCTCAGCGAGGCACAGTGGCAGTCCGGCAGCCGGGGCCTTGGGGATGTCCAGATCGCCTTCGTCGAGGGGTTCATCGCGATGCGCAACAGCGGCCGCCCGGAGAGCCCCTCCCTGATCTTCACCCCCGCGGAGTGGGGCGCCTTCGTTTCCGGGGCCCGCGAGGGGGAGTTCGACCTGACCTGAGGTCCGGGAGACCCGGACCGGACTCCTCCGCGAACCGACCGGAGCCGAACCGGGGGTGTTCCGCCCGGATTTCCGGACACGCGACCAGCAACGCCCGTGCGGGGCCGGTGCCTGAGCCAGGCTGACCCGGCACGGGGAAGGTCGCATGTCCGGAGGTGAGGAACGATGAGCACGGCGCCGGTTATCGCCGCGGTCGACGGTTCGGACGACAGCCTGCGGGCCCTGGAGTGGGCCGCCGGCGCCGCGGGCCGGCGGCACACGGCGCTCCGGGTGGTGCATGTCCGCCAGTACACGGCCTGGGGCGGGCCGGACGTCCTCGTCGCCGCACCGCCCGACGCGGACGGCGATCCCGTCCTGGACCGGGCCCGGGACCTGCTGGCCGGCCGCACGGACCCGCCGGCCGCGGAGTACGTCGCACTGGACGGCGTGCCGGGCGCGCTCCTGCCCGAACTCGGCGGCAACGCCGAGATGCTGGTCCTCGGCTCCCGCGGACGCGGCGGCTTCGCCAGTCTCCTGCTCGGCTCCAACAGCCTCGCCGCCGCCCGCGACGCCGAGTGCCCGGTGGTCGTCGTCCCGCGCCCCGGCCGTGAGGTGCACGGCGAGGCACCGGCCGGGGCCGGACCCCGGGTGGTGGTCGGCCTGCACGTCGACAGCCCCGACGACGCCACCCTCGCCTTCGCCTTCGCGGAGGCCGTGCTGCGCGGCGCACGGCTCGACGTGGTCGCCGCCTACCCGTGGCCGGTGCAGAGCTGGGCGGCGTCCGGTGAACTCGTCCCGGCCACCGTCGACCAGGACGCCGTGGCGAACGAGACCCGGACCATGGCGGAGGGCTTCCTCGCCCAGCACCGCAAGCGCCACCCCGACGTGCGCGCCGGGATCCGGGCCGTGCCGGGCGACGCCGCCGGCAGCCTGGTCGCCGCGTCCCGCGACGCCGACCTGGTCGTCGTCGGCCGCCACCGCAGGCGCCTGCTCGCCCCGGCCCGCATGGTCGGCTCGGTCACCCAGGCCGTGCTGCTGCACGCCGCGAGCCCGGTGGCGGTGGTGCCCCCGGCCCCGCCGCAGGACTGACTCACCGGCCCCGGCGCGCCCCGCGGGAGCCGCACCCGGGCCCCGGCGCGCGGCGGACCGCCCGTCCGGCCGAACGCGGCGGCGCGGGCGGCCGGGTCCGCGCGGGTCCGCCCACCCGGTGTCCGGCCCGGACACCGGCCGACCGGCGGCCTCGTCCCTCGTGGCCCGGCCGCCACACGGCGGGCCGGGGCCACGTACCATGGCCGCATGTCGTTCCTCCGCCGCCGCAGTGCCACTCCTGCCGGACCCGACTTCGATGTCCTGGCCATGGACCCCGGCGACTGGCCGGGCAACCTGGGTGCCGGGCTGCTGCCCGCTCCCGACGGCACCTGCCAGGGCGTCTTCCTGCGCTACGACCTGTTCGGCGGCCGCGGCCCCGCCATGATCATCGGCAACCTGCCGCAGGGCTCCCCGGCCCGCGAGGTCGCCGAGGGCGAGATCCCCTTCGAGGTGGCCCAGCTGCTGCTGGCACTGGAGAACGACGAGGAGATCACCGTCACCGACACGGAGGACATGCCGGTCCTCCAGGGTGACAACCTGCTGATCGTCCGCCGGCTGAAGCTGTCCGAGAGCCGGATCTCCTGCGTCCAGTTCGACCGCAGCGACGGTGTCCTGGTCACCATCGCGGCCTGGGACCGCCCCATCACCGACGACCTGTACGCCCTGCTGAAGCCGCTCCCGGCGGAACTGTTCCAGCAGGGCTGAGGCCGCCCGGGCCCGCCCGGGCCTAGGCCGACGGCTCCACGTCGACGTCCGCCGCCCGGACGAAGGCGATCCGGTGGCCGTACTGGATCTCGTAGTACAGGTCCTTGCCGACCACCACCCGGTGCGAGTCGGTGGTGAAGGTGACCGCGTAGAAGTACTCGCCCGGCACCTTGTCACCGGCCACGTACCGCTGGCCCGCGGGCACCGTGTACGGCAGCGCCACCACCGACTGGGCGGGCACGCCCGCCGGGTAGGCCTCCTTCTCCGGATACGCGCGGCCGTACACCGGGATGCCGGTGAGACCCGCCTTCGGCGTCACCACGAAGCCGGAGGCGTTCACCGCGGCCGGCTGCCCGGCCGGGTTCCTGAACCAGGCCTCCTGGCCCAGGTACCAGATGGCCGTCCAGTCGCCCCAGTGGTCCGCGACCGCGAACTGCTGGCCGGTGGAGACCCGTGACGACAGGTCGTTCACCCCCGTGGTCGGGGCCGTGCCCAGGCCGACGTCCTTGATGAGGGCCGCGTTCTCGTCGTGGTCGGCGTACAGCCGCACCTCGCTCGACCCGTGCTCCGCGCACGGCTCGCCCGCGGTGGTGCAGCCCGTGTACGTGGGCCGGTTGGCCGCGTACTCCGGCAGGATGGTCACCATCCCGGCCTTCCGGCCCGCCGAGCGCTTGAACGGGTGGTCCAGCAGCTGGAAGTAGTGCCGCCAGTCCCAGAACGGCCCCGGGTCGGTGTGCATGCCGGGGATCGAGGACGCCGTCGGACCCGGCACGTTGTCGTGGCCCAGGATGTGCTGCCGGTCCAGCGGGATGCCGTACCGCTTCGCCAGGTACTTCACCAGCCGGGCCGACGAGCGGTACATCGCCTCCGTGTACCAGGCGTCCGGCGCCGCCAGGAAGCCCTCGTGCTCGATGCCCACGGACTTCGCGTTGACGTACCAGTTGCCCGCGTGCCAGGCCACGTCCTTCGCCTTGACGTGCTGGGCGATCAGACCGTCGGTGGAGCGGATCGTGTAGTTCCACGACACATAGGTGGGGTCCTGAACCAGGTTCAGTACGCCGTCCCAGGTGCCCTCGGTGTCATGGATGACGATGTACTTGATGCTCTGCGACACCGGCCGGTCGCCGAGGTCGTGGTTGCCGTAGTCGCCGTCGCCGAACTCCTCGTACGGCGCCGGGATCCACTCGCAGGACACCGTCGCCGGGCACTCGGTGCCGTCCTTGCGGGCCGTGCGCAGCCCGGTCCTGGCCAGCTGCGCGGTGTCCGGGCGCAGCCCCGGCCGGGCGGCGAGCGCGACCAGTTGGCCCTCGTCCGTGACCCGCTCCTCGCCGGTGTGCAGCACGTCGTACACGTCGTCGGCGTAGCGGGCCGCGGTGGCGGTGTCGTCCGCGCCGGAGAACCGGGCCACCGCGCCGTACCAGTCGGCCGGGTCGGCGCTCAGCGGCTCACCGAGGCCGCGCTGCGCGGCCGCCAGCAGGGCGGCGCCCCCCGCCACGTTCGCCGCCGGGTCGCTCCGCAGCCGGGCGGCCGGGATGCCGGTCAGCCCGGCCGCCGCGGGCAGCGTCCGCAGCCGGGCCGGCAGCGCGGCGCCCTCGGGCACCGTGCTCTCGGGGTGCAGGGCGGCGCGGGCGCCGTCGCCGCGCGCGTCCTCCGCGCCGTCGCTGTGGTGGGGGACGGAGGCGAGGGCGGTACGCGCGTCCGTGAGGTGCATCGGGCCGTAGCCGCCGGTCACGCTGGGCGCTCCGGCGTGCGTGTCCCAGCGCGACTGGAGATAGGAGACCGCGAGCAGGACGCTCTGCGGGACGTGGTACTCAGCGGCGGCGCCGGCGAAGGCGCGCTGGAGCCGGCCGGCGGAGGAGTCGGTGGCGCTCTGGGCCGGGGCGGCGCCCAGCAGCGGCAGCAGCAGGGCCGTGGAGGCGAGGGCCCCCGCGGCCATGCGCCGGGTGTGTCTGTGACCGGGCGCGGGCGCGGGGTCGGTGGCGGGTCCTCGCAAAGCGGCCTCCTGTGACGGGCGGGCGTGGCGGGGCGTGCGGCGCCGAGCTTGGTCAGTGGTACCGGCTGGCCGACGATCCGTCAATGATGCCCTCAAGGAGACGATTTCCCATGTCACGGCTGGGTTCGGCGAGTTTCGCGGTGACCGCCCGCGGGCCTGCGCGGCGTCAGTGGAGTACACCAGTGACCGCTCGCGGCGCGCGCCGACATGCGGAAGGGCCCGCGGTGCGCCGCCGTTCGGGGCGCACCACGGACCCTCGTTTCCGTCAGCGGGTGCCGACCGCCGCCCGCACGGCCCGGCGGGCCAGCTGGCAGTCGTCGTGCAGCCGGCGCAGCAGCAGCCGCTGCTCCTCGCCGGACGGCGCGGCTCCCGGGTGGGCCGCGCCCGGTGCCGCCGGGGCCGCGTCGTGCATCGACCGCTGCACGGCCGTCTCGTAGGTGCGGATCTCCCGGGTGAGCACCAGCATCAGGTTCACCAGGAAGGCGTCCCGCGAGGCCGGGCCCCCCGACTGGGCGAGCTGGCTGATCTGACGCCGCGCCACCGGCGCGTCACCGAGCACCGACCAGAGGGTCGCCAGGTCGTAACCCGGCAGGTACCAGCCCGCGTGCTCCCAGTCCACCAGCACCGGACCGGCCGGGGAGAGCAGGATGTTCGACAGCAGCGCGTCCCCGTGACAGAACTGGCCCATCCCGTGGCGGCCCGCCGTGTGCGCGATTCCGCGCAGCAGCTTCTGCAGGTCGCCCAGGTCCCGGTCGGTGAGCAGCCCCAGCTCGTGGTAGCGGGAGATGCGCGCCGCGTACTCCAGCGGGGCGCCGAACGTGCCCGCCGGGGGCCGCCAGGCGTTCAGCCGGCAGATCGCGCCCAGGGCGGCCCGGATGTCCGTCCGGGGCGGGGCCTCCACCGGGTGCCGCTGGAGCGCCGCCACCCGGCCCGGCATGCGCTCGACGACCAGGGTGCAGTTGTCCGGGTCCGCCGCGATCAGCCTCGGCACCCGGATCGGCGGGCGGTGCCGGACGAACGAGCGGTATGCGGCTATTTCGTGGCGGAGCCGCTCGGCCCACGCGGGCGACTGGTCCAGGAGGCACTTGGCGACGGCCGTGCTGCGCCCCGTCGTCCCGACCAGGAGCACGGACCGCCCGCTGCGGCGCAGCACCTGCACCGGCGTGAACTCCGGGCAGATGCGGTGCACCGAGGCGATCGCCGTGCGCAGTTGCGCGCCTTGGGGACCGGACAGGTCCAGTCTCCCGCTGAGCGGTTGGCCGCCGAGTCCCGCGGCGCGCCGTGGCCGGCCCGCCACCGCCACCGGCACACCCGGACGCACGGGCTCGAGGTAGGGGCCACTCCCCGCGGGGCGGGGACGCAGCGGCCGGGGCGGGGCGGACACGGAGGATGATGCTGCGTACATGGGAGATACAGATCCCTTCGTGTGCCTGCTGAGCCTGCCGGTAAGTCCTGCGCCCACCCGGCCCGGCAGCCGGGTCGCGGCCCGGACACACCCTGGGGAGTGCGCCCGTCGCTGCGAGCGGTGACGGGTCGGGGTGGCGCGTTCCTACCTGACACCCGCCGCCCCGTGGCACACCATCTGGCGCACCCTGGCGAACCCTGGCGAATAGTCGCTCGGCAACCTCCACCGGGCTACTGTCAACTCAGCCGAGAACCTGGGGGCTTGACGTGAGCGGACAACCCAACACCCGCCTTGCGGACCTGTTCGGCCTGGCCGGCTGGTCGAAGGGCGAACTCGCGAGAGCGGTCAACAAGCAGGCGGCGGTCATGGGCCACCCCCAGCTGGCGACCGACACCTCGCGGGTGCGGCGGTGGATCGACACGGGAGAGATCCCGCGCGATCCGGTGCCGCGGGTGCTGGCGGCCCTGTTCACCGAGCGTCTCGGCCGTGTCGTGACCATCGAGGACCTCGGTCTGGTGCGGCACGGGCGTACGGGAAGACGGCAGGACGGCGGGGACGCGGAACATCCCGACGAAGTGCCATGGGCGCCCGGACGTACCGCCGCGGTCCTCACCGAATTCACGGGAATGGACCTCATGCTCAACCGACGCGGCTTGGTGGGCGCGGGTGCCGCGCTCACCGCGGCGACCGCCCTCAGCGGCTCCATGCACGACTGGCTGCACTCCGACCCCACACTCAAGGCTGACGCCCCCGTCCTCGACGACCCCCTGCACGCCGACCCCGCCGGGTTCGACCGCTACGAGGCCGCCCCCATCGGGTCGCAGGAGATCGAGGAACTGGAGCGTTCCGTCGAGGTCTTCCGCGCCTGGGACGCCGCCCGCGGCGGCGGGCTCCAGCGCAAGGCCGTGGTGGGCCAGCTCAACGAGGTGGGCGGCATGCTCGCCTACCACCACCCCGACCACCTCCAGCGGCGCCTGTGGGGCGTCGCCGCCAACCTGGCCGTCCTCGCGGGCTGGATGTCGCACGACGTCGGCCTCGAACCCACGGCCCAGAAGTACTTCGTCATCGCCGCCCACGCGGCCCGTGAGGGCGGCGACCGGCCCCGCGCCGGGGAGGCGCTCTCCCGGGCGGCCCGCCAGATGGTGCACCTCGGCCGGCCCGACGACGCACTCGACCTGATGAAGCTCGCCAGGACCGGCTCCGGTGACGAGGTGCTGCCGCGCACCAAGGCCATGCTCTACACCATCGAGGCCTGGGCACAGGCATCCATGGGCAAGGGCCAGGCGATGCGCCGCACCCTGGGCGCGGCGGAGGACCTCTTCGTCTCCGACCGGGGCGACGTGCCGCCGCCGAGCTGGATGCAGACGTTCAAGGAGGAGGACCTGTACGGCATGCAGGCCCTGGCCTACCGCACCCTGGCGGAGTTCGAGCCCGGCGCGGCCCTGCACGCCCAGCACTACGCGGAGAAGGCGCTGGCGCTGCGGGTCGACGGGCGGCAGCGGTCGAAGATCTTCGACTTCCTGTCCATGGCGTCCGCCTGCTTCATCGCCGACGACCCCGAGCAGGCCGCCCGCTACGCGCGTCTGGCCCTGGTGTCGATGGGGTCGAACTCCTCCCACCGCACCTGGGACCGGCTGCGCCAGATGTACCGGCTCAGCGCCGAGTACGCCGGGTACCCAAAGGTCAGCGAGTTGCGGGAGGAGATCAGGCTCGCGCTGCCCAGGCCGAGGAGCGGAGGGAGCGACAACGCCCGGGCGTGACGTGGATGTTCAGCACGTTCCTGACGGCCGCCGATGACTAACCGGTCACCCGGGCGACGAGCACACAGGCGTCGTCCGCACGTTCGGCCGCATCGAACTCCTCCCCGACCGTCCGCACGCAGTCCTGTGCGGTGCCCGCCGCGGCGAACCGCGGGGCCAGGCCGAGGAGCCGGTCCACGGCCGCCGCCCCGCTGTGCCCGGGCACCAGGCCCTCGGTGTGCAGCAGAAGGAGGTCGCCCGGCTCGAGGGTCACTTCGGCCTGCCCGTAGACGGGTCCCGTGGTGGCGCCGAGCAGGACGCCGTCCGGCGCGTCCAGGGCACGCCCCGTCCCGTCGCGGTACAGCAGCGGGGCGGGGTGTCCCGCCTGCGCCCACACCAGTGTGCGGGTCCGGGGGCGGTAGCGGCAGCACACGGCGCTGCCGAGGGCGGGCTGCGCGCCGGCGTCGAGTAACTGGTCCAGCCAGGCCAGCAGTTGCCCGGGCTGGGTCCCGGCCATGGCCATGCCGCGCACGGCGCCCAGCAGCGAGGCCAGGGTCGAGGCGACGGCCACGCCTTGGCCGGTGAGGTCGCCCACGCTGAGCAGGGTGTCGCCGTCGGCCAGTTCGAGCGCGTCGTACCAATTCCCGCCGATCGGCGTGCGGTCGGCGCCGGGCAGCAGGTGGGCGGCGAGGTCGAGCGTCCGCGGCCCTCCGTGCGGGAGCCGCGGGGCGCCGCGCCAGGGGGGCAGGACGGCCTCCTGCAGCTCGGCCGCGACCCGGTGCTCGCTCTCCGCGCGCGCCCGGTGGTGCCGCAGCGAGTCACGCCTCTCGCGTACCGTGCGCTGGCTGCGGCGCAGTTCGCTGACGTCGCGCAGGACGGCCCACATCGACACGGTGGAGCCGTCGGCGTCGAGCACCGGCTCGCCCATCATGTGCACGCTCCGCACGGTGCCGTCGGGCCGTACGACGCGGAACTCGCCGTCGATGGGCCTGGCGTCGACCAGGCAGTCCGTCACCATGGAGGTCAGCGTCGGCCGGTCCTCCGCGACGACCAGCGCGGGCAGTTCGTCGAGGGTGAGCGCGGCGGTGGACGGGTCGCGGCCGAGGATCCGGTACCACTCCGCCGACCAGCGGGCCTCGTCGCTCAGCAGGTCCCACTCCGCGGTGCCGACCCGGCTGAGCAGCGCGCCGTGCGCGGCGCCGCCCGCCGCCGGGCCGGCCCCGGGCGTCGGCGGCGCGTCGGCCCGGACGGCCGGAGCGGGGGGCGGGCCGTCCCGCAGCTGGGCGAGGTGGGCGTCCAGGTCGTCGAGCTGGTGGAGGGCGAGGTCGTACAGCGCGCGCTGCCAGCGGTCCTCGGGGTCCGAACCGTCGCTGCGCGCGTCCCGCCGCACGGCGTCCACGTCGCCCTTGAGCCGCCGTGCCTGCGAGATCAACGCGTCGACCGAGCCGCGCCCGGGCGGCTGGGCGGCTGGGTGGTCCGCGGAGACTGGGGACGGCATGACGCACTCCGATGCGGGGACGGTACGGCCAGGGCGACTGGAGGGACCGTTACGACTGTTGCACAGCGGGCGACGCCCTGTAAGGGATTCGGCGACACACGATACGGTGGTGCTTCTGGCATGTGCCAGAGTCTTCCCGGCGGGATCGTCCGGTGCGTCCGGCGTACGCGATGCAGCGGTCAAGTCGTAGGAAGACTACGGGAGTTGAGGTCCGCGTCGCCGCGCTCACTCATCTGTTCGACGTGCGGTCGTTCCCGCTGTGGCGCGAACCCGGCGGGCCGCCCCGACTCTGTCCGGATTTCGTGTCATGTGAACGCCCTCCGCGGACTCCTACAGGCATGGACATCACAGTCGAACAGCCCACCCGTGCCTGCCTGGTCACCGCCGAGGACGAGGAGATCCCCGTGTCGGCCACCCTCCGCTACACCTCGGGGGATCCGCTGGCCGTCTTCGTCGACTTCCCACCCGAGGCGGCCCTCGAGGGCGAGAGCGTCACCTGGACCTTCGCGCGCTCCCTGCTCAGCGAGGGCCTCGGGGCCCCGGCCGGCACCGGGGACGTGCAGATCTGGCCCTGCGACCGCGCCCGTACCGTCCTGGAGTTCCACTCGCCCCACGGGCTCGCCGTGCTCCAGTTCGACACGGCGGCGCTGCGCCGCTTCCTGCTGCGCACGCACGCCGTGGCGGCGCCCGGCCGGGAGGACGTCGCCGCGGTCGTCGAACGCGGTCTCAGCGCCCTGTTCGGCGGGGTCTGAGTGGCCGTCACCGGCGGACGGCCCGGACGCAGTGTGCCGCGGGGGCACCCTGTGACGCGGGCGCCGTTCCGCCCGGCCGCGCCGCCCCGGCCGCGCGGGCGGCCCACCGCGCACCGCACGCCACGCCTCAGTGCGCGGCGCCGCCGTACAGCTCCGGGCGCGGGGCCGGTTCGACGGCCGTGCGCACACCGGTCTCCAGCGCCCGCACCCCGGCCTCGGCGACCACCGAGGCCGCGTAGCCGTCCCAGGCGCTGGGTCCGGTGACCTCTCCGCGGCGGGTGGCGTCCACCCACGCCTGCACCTCGCGGTCGTAGGCGTCGGCGAACCGCGCCAGGTAGTCCTGCGCCACCTCCCGGCGGGCGGTGCCCCGGGCGGTGACGGTCATGCCGTGATCGTCACCGATCCGGGCGCTGCCCGCCTCGCACACCGCCTCGCAGCGGACCTGGTAGCCGAACCCGCAGTTGACGAAGACCTCCACGTCCACCAGGGCGCCGCGGTCGGTCTCGAACACCACGAACTGCGGGTCGGCCAGGCCCTCCGGGGCACCCGTCGAGGGCGCCGGACGCAGCACCGTCACGGCCGTCAGCTCCTGCCCGAGCAGCCAGCGGGCGGCGTCGATCTCGTGCGAGACGGAACTGTCGATCAGCATGGCGCTGGTGAAGTGGTCGGGGGAGGAGACGTTGCGGTGGGTGCAGTGCAGCATCAGCGGCCGCCCCAGGCCGCCGCCGTCCAGCAGGGCCTTCAGCCGCCGGTACTCGGTGTCGTAGCGGCGCATGAAGCCGATCTGGGCCAGCCGCCGCCCGAGCCGCGTCTCGGCCTCCACGACCCGCAAGGCACCGGTGGAGTCCGGCACCATGGGCTTCTCGCACAGCACCGGCAGGCCGCGCGCGAAGGCGGCGAGCAGCGCCTCCTCGTGCGCGGGGCCGGGGGAGGCGATCAGCACGGCCCGGACGCCGGGCGCGTCCAGCGCAGCGGCCGGGTCGCCGTGCACGCTCACCCCGGCCAGGCCGGCCACGGCCTCCTTCGCCCGCTCGGTGTCGGGGTCGGCCACGGCCGCGACCCGGGCGCCGCTGACCACCTGATCCAGGCGCCGAATGTGGTCGGCTCCCATGTGGCCGGCACCCAGTACCGCTACCCCCAGCAGGTCACCCACGTGCGCTTCCCCTCTCGGCCGGTGATCACGCCGTAGCGTACGCCGCCGGGAGGACACCGCAGAGAGGAGCGCGTCGGGGGCGCCGGGCGCCGGTTCGGTGTCTCAGTACCGCAGGACCCCGGCGATGCCGTCCGCGTCGCTCAGCGTGCCGTCGGGGACGAAACGGACGTCCGCCCCGGTCTCCAGGCACTGCTCCACGATCTCGTCGACGATGTCGTCGCGGGCGTCGAGGTCACCGTCGGCGGCCGGCTCCAGGTGTTCCCCGGCCTCGCGGACGGTCGCGCGGTAGTTCTCCTCCACCGCGAGCAGCCGCACCCGGCCCTCCCGGGCGCTCTGCCACAGCTCGTCCACGCCGGCCGCGAACTCCTTGCGGCCGCGCGCCCCGTCCAGCTCGTGGGCCACGGCGCCGGCGACCCGGTCGGCCTCCGCCGCCAGCACCGGCCGTACCGCCTGCCACACGGCCTCGGGCGTGCCGTGCGCCAGACCGCCGTGCGGGACGGGTACGGCGCACTTGGCGATCCCGCCGATCTCGTCCAGCAGCGACAGGCCCGCCTCGGTGCCGGTGACGTAGAGCGGACGCGGGGCGGTGCGCAGCAGCGCGGTCATCGCCAGGTCGGCGTCGCGCAGGAAGTGCCGGACGTCCTCGTCGCGGTGGATGCTCGGCGTGTCACCGACCCGCTGGAGCCGCTCGGCGTCGAAGTTCACCCGGTCCCTGACCATCGGGAAGGCGCCCCCGGTGACCGCGACGACCCGGTCGGCGCCGCCGTCCCACAGCGTGACGCGGTCGGCGGCGATCGACAGCACCCAGAACGGGCGGTGGGCGGCCTGCGCGGAGACGAGGTTGCGGGTGAGGAAGGTGTCGGAGAGCACGACGCGCTCGGGCACGCTGCGGGACAGGGACCACACCTGGTGCTCGCCGGGAGCGGCGAAGATCGCTAGACCGTCCTCGGCGTGGGCCAGGTCCACCTCGGCCAGGGCCCGGTCGAGCTGGTCGACGACGTCGCCGCGCCGGGACCGGGTGACCGCGGGATCGGACTCCAGCCGTCTCTTGGCCTCGGTGACCGCGTTGCGCAGCCGGACCTGGTCCTGGCCGCCGCCGCGTTCCCGGCGGTGCGTGGGCGTCAGTACGGAGACGGCCGGGTAGGGACGCGGACGTCGCAGCTCGGCGAGGGTCGACGGACTCAGTGCGTGCTCCATAACAGAACGATAGGGCCGAATGACGTACGGGGCATTCGGGGTCGTACCGGGCAGCCGACGGCCCCGGACCGGTGACGGCGGACGGCCGGGCCGGTTACCGTACCGGTCAGTAACCGGCTGGGCGGCAGCTCCGGCCGGCGCACCGCACACCAGGAGGCTCCATGCCGCAGCTCGAGGTCGACGGCGCGACCCTGACGTACGACGACGAGGGCCCCCGCGACGGCGCCGGCGCGCCCCTGGTGTTCGTGCACGGCTGGACGGCCGACCGGCACCGCTGGGACCACCAGCTCGCCCACTTCGCCGGGCGGCGCCGGGTGGTCCGGCTCGACCTGCGCGGGCACGGGGAGAGCAGTGGGGCCGGGGTGCGCGCCATCGAAGGGCTGGCGTGGGACGTCCTCGCCCTGCTCGACCGCCTGGGCATCGAGCGGTGCGTGCTGATCGGCCACTCGATGGGCGGCATGATCTGCCAGAGCATCGCCCTCACCCACCCCGGGCGGGTGGAGCGGATGGTGCTCGTCAACTCCATCAGCCGGATGACCTACAGCCGGGGCCGCGGCCTGCTGATGGCGGCCTCCACGCTGGTGCCGTTCAAGCTGTTCGTGGCCGCCAACATCCAGCGCGCCTTCGCCCCGGGCCACCCGCGCGAGGAGGTCCGCTCCTACATCCGGGCCTCCGCGGGCATCCCGCGCGAGGTCGTGATGACGCTCTACGGCGCCATGCGGGCCTTCGACGTCCTGGACCGGGTCGGCGAGATCACGATTCCCGTCCTGCTGGTGCACGGCTGCCACGACGTCCAGCTGCCCGTGCGGCAGATGCTGCGGATGGCCACGGCCTACCCGGACGCGGAAGTCCGGATCATCGACGCGGGCCACGAACTGCCGGTGGAGAAACCGGCCGAACTGACCGCCGCCCTGGACCGGTTCCTGAGCGACCGGCCCTGACCGACCGGCCCCGCCTGCCCGGCCGGGCCGCCGGCGTCGTCCCTCAGCCGTGCTTCAGGGCCCGGTCGGCGGCCGCCGCCGACGGCTGCCACCACGTCGTCACCGGCTCCCAGACCCGGACGGTCTTCCCGGTGCCCAGATCGGCCGCGGTGAACGCCCGGCCGCGCAAGGAGGCCCGCGCGGCCACGGCGATGCCCGGCACCTGGCGGGCCTCCGGGTCCGCCGGGTCGGTGATCGTGCGCACGGCCGCGTACGCGGTGCCGTGCGCGGCGAGCCGGTACGTCCCGCTGCCGCCGGCCGGCACCGGCAGGGCGGCCCCGTCCAGGTCCCCGAACGTCACCGTGGGCACCCGGTCCACGGTGCAGGCGTGGGCGCCGCGGTGGGTGACGCTGACGCGCACCACCCGGGTGTCGCCGGTCGCGGCCTTCGCCCGCACGGTCAGCGACGAGGCCGGGCAGGCGGCGGTGCGGGCCGGTGCCGCGGCGGCCTCGCTCGGCGGCGCGGTGAGCAGCAGGGCCGCGGCGACGGCCGAGGCGGCGGGTACGGCGAGGGCGGTGCGGACACGCATGGAAGTTCCCCTGTTCCTGTTCCGGTCCTGTGCGGGTGGCGCCTGACCTGAGCACGCCTGCCCACTGTGACGGCCGGGATGCGCACACGGTTGCCCGCAATGCCGCCTGTTACCCGCTTGCGTGGTTGCTGTCATCACTCGGGCGCAATTGCGGCCGGATCGCGGCCCGCGGGCTCAGCCGCCGCCCCGGGTGTCGGCGGGACAGGAGCCCCCGCCGGCCGGGAGAGACCCGTACAGCAGGAACTCGTCGACGGTGCGGTGGACACACTTGGAGGAGGAGTAGCCGGTGTGGCCCTCGCCCTTGTTGTCGAGCACCACCGCCGCCGGGCCCAGCCGCCGGGCCGTCTCCACGGTCCAGCGGTACGGCGTCGCCGGATCGCCCCGGGTGCCCACCAGCAGCATCCGAGCGCTGTCGACGTCCTTGACCCGGTCGCGGATGAAGGTGGTGCCCCGGGGGCGGCCGTAGCACATCAGGACCTGGGTGAGCCGGTAGCGGCCGAACACCGGCGACGCCCGCTCGTAGGCGGCCCGCAGCCCGGCGAGGTCCCGGGTGACCTGGGCCGAGGTGGGCCGGTCGGGGTCGTCCGCGCAGTTGATCGCCATGAGGGCGGCCGGCAGGTTGTCCATGGGGACGTCGTCGGGGCTGACCAGCCCGCCGTCGTGCCGGTGCCCGCGCACCGCGACCGTCTGGCCGCCGGTGGCGAAGTTCTGCACGCCGCGCGTGTCGCCGTCCTGCACGAGCGAGGCCAGGGCCCGCTCCAGCGAGGGCCACAGCTGCCTGCTGTAGAGGGCCTGGCCGATGGCGCCGACCAGGTCCTGGCCGGTGAGCCGGCCACCGAAGTCGTCCGGCACCGGGTTCTCGTCCAGCGAGCGCACCACCTGGACGATCTGCTTCCCGGCCAGCCGCCGGTCCTGCCCGAACGGACAGGCGATGTCCGTCACGCACCAGTCGAGGAAGTCGTCCAGCGCCGTCTGCTGTCCCTCCGCGCCCGCCACCCCCTGCTCGGCCAGGGACTCGGTCAGCGTGTCCACGCCGTCCAGCACCACCCGCCCCACCTTGTCCGGGAACTGCGCCGCGTACACCGCGCCGAGCCGGGTCCCGTAGGAGAAGCCCAGGTAGTTGAGCTTCTTGTCGCCGAGCGCCTGGCGGATGACATCCAGGTCCCGGGAGGCGTTCACGGTGCCTATGTGGGGCAGCACCGGGCCGGAGTTCTCGGCGCACTGCGCGGCCGCCCGCCGCAGTCTCTCGAGCAGGGCCTGCGGATGGCGCAGGTCGGCGGCCGGGTCCATCGCCGCCGACGCCTCCTCGGTGCCCTCGCCGCAGCTGACCGGGGAGGACCGGCCGACGCCGCGCGGATCGAAGGTGACCACGTCGTAGCCGTTGGTCAGGTCCATGTACTGCTTGCCGTCCTGGGCGAGTTGGCTGACGCCGGGGCCGCCGGGGCCGCCGAAGTTCAGCAGGACCGAGCCCTGGGAGGCGCCCGTGGCCCGGTAGCGCGCCAGCGCCAGGTCGAGGGTGCCCGCGCGGGGCCGGGCGTAGTCCAGCGGCACGGTGACCCTGGCGCACTGAAGGTCCTTGGGCATGTCCGCGCCCTCGCAGGCCGCCCAGACCGCCTTCTGCCGGTAGAAGCGGGTCAGGTCGGGCTGCGCCTCCTGCGCCCCCTGTGCCTGCTCCGCCTCCTGCGCCCCCTGTGTCTCCTGCGCGGCCGTGATGCCGTCCGTGGCCGCGGGCAGCCCGGCGCCGAACAGCGCCAGGGCGAGCGCCGAGGCGCCCGCGCAGCGCCGGACGCCGGCCCGTCGCACCTGCTTGGCCAGCATCGATGCCTCCCGATACGTCCCGCAGCGGACCGTGGACAGCGCTCCCGCTCACCATAAGCGGACCCCGGACGGCACGCCTCCGGACGGGTGGCGCGGCACCCGGTGACCCGTCGTGCGGGCGGGACGGGAGGCGACGGAAACGCTCATTCGACTGCTTTACCGCCGGTTCGATAGCCGTGCCACTCGATGGGGTGAAAGGCAGATAAGCCATAACTCGGATGGTTCGCCCGCGTTTTATCCGGTGCGGGCGAGCGCCCGTGACCATGTCTGGAAGGCAGTGAACCGATGAAACGGGTTACCCGAAACGGTGTGATCGCGGTCGTCGCCGCTTCCGGCGCGATGGCCGTGGCCCTGCCGGTCTCCGCCGCGTTCGCGGCAGGGGGCGCCGCCGCGGACGGCTCCGCGGTCGGCTCGCCCGGGGCGGTCTCCGGCAACACCGTCCAGCTCCCGGTGCACGTCCCGGTGAACGTGTGCGGGAACACCGTGAACGTGGTGGGGCTGCTGAACCCGGCCGCGGGCAACACGTGCGCGAACACCGGACCGGGCGCGCGCGACCGGCACAGCGGGACGTCCGGCGCCAGCGCCGGCGGCCGGGGCCGGGACGGTGGCTCGGCCACCTCGGGCGGGGCCTCCGCGCACGGCGGAGGAAAGGATTCACCCGGAGTGCTCTCCGGCAACGGCCTCCAGCTCCCGGTCGACCTCCCCGTGAACGTCAGCGGCAACTCCGTGAACGTGGTCGGCATCGGCAACCCGGCCGTGGGCAACCGGTCCGACAACGGCCCCGGTGACGAGCCCGACGCCCCCGCGCCGCAGGCGCCGCCCGAGCCCGCCGCCCCCCGTACGCACCGTCCCGCACCGCGGCCCCCGGCCGCCGAGCCGCCCGCGGCCGCGCTCGCCCACACCGGGGCGGACCTGACGGCGCCCGCGGTCGCCGGGAGCGCCGTGCTCCTGATCACCGGCACGGCCCTGTACCGCCGCTTCCGGCCCCGCCGCGAGAGCTGACCGGCCCGGCTCAGGCGCCCCGCCGCGAGCCCGCGGCCGCCTTGCACGCGGGCCCGCCGCGGGCGCGGCCGGCGCGGCCCGCGCCGGCCCCGCACCGGATCCGCTCCCTCAACGGCCTTTCCCGCCCGGTTCGTTGGCCCCCTGCCGGGTGCCTCGCGGCGGCCGGTCCCGGCTTGGCGCATCGCGCGGTGATCGGGAAGGATGCTGCGGGCGGCGCGGATGCCGCGCCGGCCGACGCCTACGCGAACGGAGCGCACCGATGACCTCAGCGGCCCCCCAGCACCTCGTCGTCACGCAGGCCACCCCCGAGGACTGGCCGGTGATCAGCGGGTGGGCGGCCGACGAGGGCTGGAACCCCGGCCTGGCCGACGGCGCCGCCTTCTTCGCCCAGGACCCCGACGGGTTCTTCCTCGGCCGCGTCGACGGCGAGCCGGTGTCCGCCGTCTCCGTCGTCACCTACGGCCCGGACTACGCCTTCCTCGGCTGCTACCTGGTCCGCCCGGACCTGCGGGGCCGCGGTTACGGCCTCACGACGTGGAAGACGGCGCTCGCCCACGCCGGCGACCGCACCGTCGGTCTCGACGGAGTGGTCGCCCAGCAGGACAACTACCGCCAGTCGGGCTTCGAACTCGCCTACCGGACCGTCCGTTTCACCGGCACCGTCGGCGCCGCCGGCCGCCCGGCCCCCGGAGCCGATCCGGGCGTCCGCCCCGCCACGCCCGCCGACCTCCCCGCCGTCACCGCCTACGACGGCGCCTGCGTCCCGGCCGACCGTCCGCGCTTCCTCGCCGAGTGGCTGACCGGGCCCGGCCACCGCGGCGTCGTCCGCCACGACGGCGACCGCCTCACCGGCTACGGCGTCATCCGCCCCGGCCGCGACAGCCTGCGCATCGGCCCGCTGTTCGCCGACACCCCCGAGGACGCCCGGGCGCTGTTCGCCGCCCTCACCGCCGACGCCGCCGGCCGCGAGGTCGCCATCGACGTGCCCGAGCCGAACACCGCGGGCACCGCGCTCGCCAGGGAGGCCGGACTCACCCCCTCGTTCGAGACCGCCCGCATGTACACGGGCCCGGTGCGCCCCCACGCCCAGGAACGGGTCTTCGGGGTGACCACACTCGAACTCGGCTGATCCACCCGGGCGTTCGGACATCACGCCGCGGGGCGTACGGGCGCCGGTGCCGCGCCTCGCGGCCGGTAATCCCGTTGCCCGCCGGCGCCCCGGCTGCTGGAGTGAGCCCATGGATCACGCGGCGGTACTCGCCCTCTACGACCGGGACATGCGCCAGGGGGCCCGGCCCGACGGCCCCGGCGCCCGCGTCGAACGCGCCGGCGGCGTGGTGCGCCAGGTCGCCGACGGACACGGCTGGAACGGCATCCTCTGGTCGGCGCTGGACGAGCGGGACGCGGACCGGGCCATCGCCGACCAGATCACCCACTACACCGCGCTCGGACGCGGCTTCGAGTGGAAGCTCTACGCCCACGACCGCCCGCGCGACCTCGGCGCCCGGCTCGCCGCCGCCGGATTCCGGCCCGAGCCGGAGGAGACGCTGATGGTCGGTGAGACCGCCCGGACGGCGCTGGACGCGAGGCCGCCCGACGGCGTCCGCCTGCTGAGCGTCACCGACGCGGCCGGCGTCGACCTCCTCGTCACCGTGCACGAGCGGGCCTTCGGCGGCGACGGCACCCGGCTGCGCCACCAGATGCTGGACCGGCTGGCCGCCGCCCCGGACACGGTCGTCGCCGTCGTCGCGCTCGCCGGTGACGAACCGGTCGCCGCCGCCCGGATGGAACTCGTGCCCGGCACCCGGTTCGCCGGACTGTGGGGCGGCGGCACCGTCGAGGCCTGGCGGGGCCGCGGGCTCTACCGGACCCTCGTCGCCCACCGCGCCCGGGTCGCCGCGGACCGCGGTTACCGCTACCTCCAGGTCGACGCCTCGCAGCTCAGCCGCCCCATCCTCGAACGCCTGGGCTTCGCCGCGCTGAGCAGGACGACGCCGTACCTGCACGGCGGCTGACCCGCGGGTCCCGGCCGCTCACGCCGCCGGGACGGTGTGCTGCGGGGTGTTCCAGCCGGAGATCCGCACATGTGGCGCGGAGCCGTGCAGGTCGGCCGTGCGGTAGGTGGCCGTCAGCCTCACCGACTCACCCGGCCACAGGCTGACCGCGTTGTCCGACCAGCGCACCGGCAGCACCGGCCGGCCCGCGGCGTCGACGAGATGGGCGTCCGTCAGCAGCGCCGGCGTCCCGCCGGTACCGGTGCGGCGCAGGGTCACGGTCGTCGTGGAGACGGCGCCCGACGCCGTGGTCACCGCCGTCGCCGCCACCGGCACCCGGGCCATCGAGGACAGCCCGGTGAGGTCGGCGTAACCGGTCGTCGGCGTGTGGTACCAGTCCGTGTGCGCCCAGTCGAGGGTGTCCGGCCGGGTGGACAGCCAGTACACGTTCCGACTGACCTCGCGGCCGCCGGCGTCCGTCAGGGTCAGGCGGAGCAGACGGGTCGCCGCCGGTCCGTCCACGGCCGCGGGCAGGGTGAGCACGGTGCTGTGCGCGCCGTCGCCGCGCACCGTCACGCCCGGGACCGTCCGGTCGTACCTGCGGGTGCCGTCGGGGTCGGACAGGGTGGCGCGCGCGGTCAGCGCGGTCGCGGAGCCGTGCCGGTTGTTCACCACGACGACCGAGCGGTCGTCGTAGGAGTACTGCACGTGCAGCGGCTCGTTGGCCTTCTTGGTGCCGAAGTAGGCACCGCCCTGGTCGAGGTGACGGTCCACCAGCTGCCAGTGCAGCGAGGTCCAGCCGCTGTTGAACATCCAGTAGACGACACCGGTGGCGGGGGCGGAGGCGTCGGTGGCGTTGCGCGCGTAGGCCTCGAACTGCGCCCGGACGTTCTCGTACTGCGCCAGCTGCGCCTTGCGTACGTAGTCCGCGAGGCCGGCCGGGGCGCCGTAACGGCCGGTGAGGGCGCGGTCGTAGAGCTGGAGGGTGTCGAAGACGGCCGAGGGGGAGCGGTGGTACTGCCGGGCGCCGGGCTGCTTCCAGAGGGTGTCCAGCTCGGCGGGGGTCAGCATCCGGCGCAGGGTGTCCAGGGTGGGGATGTCGGGGCCCGCGCTGGTCTCGGAGTTGAAGCCGGTGGCCCCGCCCTCGCGCTTGGCGTACCAGTAGCCCGGCGGCACCCAGTCGTAGGGGCCGGTCATCTTCATGCCCGAGCGGCCGAGCCGCGGGGAGGCGGCGTCGGAGGCGGCGGCGACCACGGGCACGGACCAGTCGGCGGCCGCGAGCGCGTCCAGGTAGGTCTTCTCGATCCGCTCGTCGGGCGCGGCGTCGCTGCCGACGAGGAAGGAGACGACGCTCGGGTGGTCGCGCAGCCGGGCGGCCTCGGCGGCCATGGAGGCCCGGGCGACCGGGTAGTCGGCCTCCGTCCACCGCTCGCCCTTCTCACCGCTGTTGACGTTGCCCTCCCACTTGTCGCAGCACTCCCAGCCGGGCAGCGTCAGGATGCCGTAGCGGTCGGTGAGGTCGAAGAACTCGTCGGGCTCCAGGTGCCCTTCCAGGCGGATGGTGTTCAGGCCCAGGTCGAGGGCGTACTTCAGGCGGTCCTCGGTGTAGACCGGGTCCCAGCGCAGGAACTCGTCCGGTGACCAGCCGCCGCCCTTGATCAGCAGCCTGCGGCCGTTGATCCGGTACTCCCGGGCGCCGTCGGCGTTCAGGGGCGCCCGCACGTCCCGGATGCCGAAGGTGCGGTGCGCGGTGTCCGACACCGTCCCGGTGACGGACGCCGTGAGGTCCAGGCCGTACAGCGGCCGGCCGCCCATCCCGGCCGGCCACCACACCTTCGGCGAGGTCAGGTGCAGGCCCGGGGTGTCGGCGGGGGAGAAGGTGACGGTCTTCGTCTCGTGCGGGGCGAGCCGGACGGTCCTGGCCAGACGCGTGCCGGCGACGCTGCCGGTGATCCGTGCCTGGACCGGTGCGGCGGAGTCGTTGCGGGCCCGTGCCCGGACGGTGAGGTCGGCGCTCGCCAGCGAGGGCACCTTCAGGGCGGTGACCACGTGCGCGTCGCGCAGGGCGACGGGGCCGCCGCGCTGGACCACGACGTCCCGGACGATGCCCATGTTCTCGTCGGGCGGCGGCTGGAGCCAGTCCAGCCAGCCCATGGTGAGCCGCTTGTTCGGGTCGTTGGGCTCGACCCGGAGGGCGACGGTGTTGGTGCCGGCCCTGACCAGCGCGGTGATGTCCAGCTCGTGGCGGGTGTAGGCGCCGGTGACGGCGGCGGCCCGGGCCACCCGGTGGCCGTTGACGTGGACGTCGGCCGCCGAGACCACCCCGCTGACGTCGAGGTAGGTGCGCCGGGAGGTGTCGGCGACCGTGAAGTCCGAGCGGTACCACCAGGGCACCTGGAAGGCCGACCTGGGGATCTTCCGCTGGGCGGTGGAGTAGAACGGGTCGCCGTACACGCCGTTGGCGAGGAGGGCGGCGAGGACGGTGGAGCGCGGGCCCGCCGGGTACCAGCCGGTGGCCGGGTAACCGGGGGAGGAGACGGCGGAGGCGGGGTCGGGCGTCTGCGCGGTGGAGCGGACGGCGAAGCCCCTCAGCGGGGTGCGGGACCCGGCGGCGGACGGCACCCGGGTGACCTCGGCCCGGCCGTGCGGTGAGGACGTCCGCTCCGGCCCGGCGGCGGCGGTGGGTGACCCGGCCCAGGCCAGGGCGGGCAGCGAGCACAGCAGGCCCAGTGCCGCGGCGGCCATGGTGAGGCGGTGCCGGGGGGCGGGGCGAGGGAACACGGCGGTCTCCAGCCTCGGGGAGCGACTCGGGGCCGGGCCGGGGCACGGCTGACGACGAGTCAAGCACCGGGCGGCCGCCAGGCGTCGGCGACGCCCCCGCCCGTCACCCGGTCGCCCGCACGCCGAGGCCGTCCGCCCGCACGCCGAGGCCGGTCCGCCCGGGCGGACCGGCCCCGGTTCTCTCCGTGTGCCGTTGTATGTGTCCCACTTCCTTTCCCTCTGGACTGTGTTACCGGTGGCTCCTGGGGGCGCTCTTCGCCGCCGTGGCGGCGCACACGAGCCCGAGGGCGAGCGCCAGCGCGCCGATGACGATGTTGTTGACGATCACCCCGGCGTCCGGGCCGCTGCCCACCACCCAGGGTGCGACGACCATCCAGACGCCCATGGCGCACATGGCCCAGCTGAGGCCGTACATCCGGGCCGGGGCCGCGGTGAATCCCAGCGCCAGTACACCGATGGCGATGCCCATGATCAGGTTGTGCGTCGCCAGGGCCGGCTGGCTCAGTGTGCAGTGCAGGATCCACGGGGACGCCGCGCAGTACAGCCCGAGCAGGAAGACCGGTCCGTCCACGAGCACCACGTCGCGGCCGCCGAGCACGCGGTCGTAGCGCTCCCGCATCTCGGGGGCGTCGGGGTGGCTCGTCATGTCACCCCGGGTGCGCGAGACGTTGGCCATGATCCGTCTCCTTCGGCTTCCGGGCCTGGCCGCGCCGGACGCGGCAGCTGCTGTGCGCCGCATATCCATTTTGCGCCTGTTGCTCCCTTATGTGTAGGGGTAGCACATGTGTGCGGCTCACATGGACGCCGGTTCCTCCCCGGCCGCCTGCGCCGCGGGCTCCAGACGGTCGCGCAGCCGGTGCAGCCCGCGCCGGGCGTGGCTCTTGACGGTGCCCAGCGGCCAGCCCGTGCGGGCGGCTATCTGCGGCTGGGTCAGGTCCTCGTAGAAGGCCAGCCGCAGCACCCGTCGCTGCGCCGGGGGCAGCCGGTCCAGCTCGTGCCCGACGAGCACCCGGTCCAGGACCGCCTCGGGCGCGTCCGCCCGCGGGTCGGCGGAGGCCAGGGCCGAGCCGGCCGCGGCGGTCAGCTCCCCGCGCCGGGTCCGCGCCGACAGCGCGTCGGCCACCTTGCGGCGGGTGATGCCGACGATCCAGCCGCCGAGCGGACCGCGCTCGGGCCGGTAGGTGCCGCGTCCGCGCCACACCCCGAGGAACACCTGCTGGGTGACGTCCTCGGCCTCACCCGCGTCGCCGAGCGAACGCCGGGCCAGCGTGTACACCAGCGACGACCAGCGGCGGTACGCGGCGCTCCAGCAGGCCTCGTCGCCCGCCACCAGGCCCCGCGCGAGCTGCTCGTCGCTGAACGTCTCCCCGGCCGGTGCCTGCGGCGGTGCGGCGCCGGCCCGGTCCCGGGGGACAGTGGCCGCAAGCGGAGTCATGACCGCGGCTCCTCCCATACCGTCGGATTCCGTCGCCGTCATCCTGGGAGCCGCCGGACCGGGCGATCAACTCGCATCGTTTCTGCGTCGTATAGTCGGTGCATGAGCACGATCGGGACGGACCGGACCGACGGCGGGACCTCCACTACGGGCCCCGGCCGCCCGCCGTCCGCCGCGGACACCGGGCTCACCACCGGCGCGCTGGCCCGCAGGCTCGGCGTCTCGCCCACCACCCTGCGGTCCTGGGACCGCCGCTACGGCATCGGGCCGGCCGTGCGCGCCGACGGCCGCCACCGGCGCTGGACGCCCGCCGACGTGGCCATGCTGGAGACCATGTGCCGGCTGACCGCCGGCGGCGTGCCGCCCGCCGAGGCCGCCCGCGCGGCGAAACAGGGAGCGGGGACGGCGCCCCCCGCCGCCGTGTCCGTCGCGCCCACGCGGTCCCGGGCGGCCGGCGCGCTGCCGCTGGGCGACGTACGGCAGGAGTGCCGGGGACTGGCCCGCGCCGCCGTGCGGCTGGACGCCGCCGCCGTCGAGGACCGGCTCGCCGCCGCCGTCGCCGAGCACGGCGTGGCCACCGCCTGGCACGAGGTGATCGTGCCCACCCTGCACGCCGTCGGCCGCAAGTGGGCGTCGTCGGGGGACCGCTACGTCGAGGTGGAGCACCTGCTGTCCTGGCACGTCTCCACCACCCTGCGCCGGCACACCCGCCCCCCGGCGACCGCCGACGGCGCCGGGGCCCCCGGCCCGGTGGTGCTGGCCTGCGTGCCCGGTGAGGAGCACACCCTGCCGCTGGAGGCGCTCAACGCCGGGCTCGGCGAGCTGGGCGTCCCGACCAGGATGTTCGGCGCCGCCGTGCCCGCGGAGGCGCTGACCGCCGCGGTACGGCGGCTGGGTCCCGCCGCCGTGGTGCTGTGGGCGCAGTCGCGGTCCTCGGCGAGTCCGCCGCTGGCCCGGCACATCGCCTCCGCCGAGTGGGGCGTCAAGGGCGCCCGGCGGCAGCCCGCGGTCCTGCTGGGCGGCCCGGGCTGGGCTGGACGCCCGCTGCGCGGGATGCCGCGCCCGGCGAACCTGCATGAGGCCCTCGGCACCCTCGACGCCCTCTACCGGGCACTCCGGCCCACCGCGCCGGACTGACCACGGCTGCACCGACCGGACCCGGCCGGCCCGGGGACCCTCACTCCCGTTCGCGGGCCCGCCGGAAGCGGGCGAGGCCCTCGGACAGCTCCACGATCGGCTCCGGGTAGTCGATCGCCGCCCGCTCCGGCGCCGGCAGCCGCCACGGCTCGTGCACGGCGGCCCCGGTGAGCGACGCCAGCTCGGGCACCCACCGGCGCACGTACCCGCCGTCGGGGTCGTACCGCTTGCCCTGGGTCACCGGGTTGAGCACGCGGTTGGGACGGGTGTCGGTGCCGGTGCCCGCCATCCACTGCCAGTTGAGCTGGTTGTTGGCGAGATCCCCGTCCACCAGCAGCTCGAGGAAGTGCCGGGCGCCCACCCGCCAGTCGACGTACAGCGTCTTGACCAGGAAACTCGCGGTCAGCAGCCGGGCCCGGTTGTGCATCCAGCCCTCGTGGCGCAGCTGGCGCATCCCCGCGTCGACCACCGGGTAACCGGTACGGCCCTCCCGCCACGCCGCGATGTCCTCGCGCGCCGTGCGCTCGGTCCGCCAGCGGTCGTGCTTGGTGCGGTAGTCGGTACCGGCCGCCTGCGGCCGGGCGGCCAGCACCTGCCGGTGGAAGTCGCGCCAGGCGAGCTGCCGCACGAAGGCCTCCGCGCCCGGTCCGCCCGCCGCACGCGTGCGGTGCACCAGCTCCACCGGGGAGAGCGTGCCGAAGTGCAGGTACGGCGAGAGCCGGGAGGTCGCGTCGCCGGCCAGGTCGTCGTGGCCGCCCTCGTACGCGCTCACGCCCGAGCGCAGCCAGGCGGAGAACCGCTGCCGCCCCGCCTCCTCGCCCCCGGCGGCCAGCCCCGGCGACAGCGCGGCCGGGACGGGGCGGCCGGGCAGCTCCTCGGAGGCGATCCCCTCGGGGACGCGCACCGCGCGGGGCGCGTCCAGGGTGTCCCGCAGCCGCTGCTGCGACCACTGCCGGAAGTACGGCGTGAACACCGCGAAGTGATCGGAGGACGCCGGGGTCAGCCTGCCGGGCGCCACCGTGGTGGTCACCGTGTCGTGGACGTGCAGCCGCCGCCCGTCCGCCTCCAGCGCCTGCCGCAGCCGCTGCTCCCGCCGGTGCGCGAAGGCACTGGCGTCGGCCGCCAGGTGCACCTCGTCGGCATCCGCCTCGGCGACCACCTTGCACACCTCCTCGACCAGCTCGCCCGAGCGGACCACCAGCCGCCCCCCGCGCTCGCGCAGCCCGCCGTCCAGGGAGCGCAGGCAGTCGGCGAGGAAGGCGAGCCGGTTGGGTGCGGCGAACCCGGCCCGGTCCACGCCCGGGTCGCGCACGAAGAGCGGGACCACGGGACGGCCGCCCTCCAGCGCGGCCCGCAGCGGGGGGTGGTCGTGCAGCCGCAGGTCGGCGGTGAACAGGACGACCGAGACGTTCATGGCGCGGCTCCGGTACGGGGACGGGGGAAGGGAAGGGGGCTCACCCTGTGCTTCCGGGTCACCGGCCGCGGCGGATGCGGGCGGGCCGGCGATCCCTCGTCCGGGTGACCGCCCCCTCGCTCTCGGCGGCCCGCGCGATGTTGCGGGCCATCCCGCCGAACACCACCGCGTGGAAGGGCGAGACGCTCCACCAGTAGGCGTGTCCGAGCAGCCCGTGCGGATGGAACAGGGCGCGCTGGCGGTACCGGCTGCGGCCGCTGCCGTCCGGCTCGGCGCACATCTCCAGCCAGGCCAGCCCCGGCAGCCGCATCTCGGCCCGCAGCCGCAGCAGCCGGCCCGGCTCGATCTCCTCCACCCGCCAGAAGTCCAGCGAGTCGCCGACCCGCAGCCGCTGGGCGTCCCGCCGCCCCCGGCGCAGGCCCACCCCGCCGGCCAGCCGGTCCAGCCAGCCGCGCAGCGCCCAGGCCGGCGGGAAGGAGTACCAGCCGTTCTCACCGCCGATGCCCTCGACGACCCGCCAGAGGGCGTCCACCGGCGCGTCGACCCGGACCGCACGCCGGTCGGTGTAGAGGCTGCCGCCCGCCCAGTCGGGGTCGGTGGGCAGCGGGTCGCTCGGCGCGCCGGGTACGGCGGCGGACGACCAGCGGGTGGCCACCTGGGCGTCCCGCACCCGCAGCAGGGCGAGCCGGACCGCCTCGTCGAAGCCGACCGGATGCCCCGGCGGGTCGGGCACGTACCGGGTGATGTCGTGCTCGCGGCACACCACCTCGTGGCGCAGCGACTCCGCCAGCGGCCGGGCGATGCCCGCGGGCACCGGCGTGACCAGGCCGACCCACAGGCTGGACAGCCGCGGGCTGAGCACCGGCACCGGGAAGATCAGCCGGCGGGGCAGCCCGGCCACGGCCGCGTAGCGCAGCATCATCTCCCGGTACGTCAGGATCTCCGGCCCCCCGATGTCGAAGGCCCGGCTGACCTCGGCGGGCATGCGCGCGCTGCCGACGAGGGTGCGCAGTACGTCCCGTACGGCGATCGGCTGGATCCGGGTGCGCACCCAGCTCGGGGTGACCATCACGGGCAGGCGCTCGGTGAGGTAGCGCAGCATCTCGAAGGAGACCGACCCGGAGCCGATGACGATCGCCGCGCGCAGCACCGTGGCCGGCACGCCCGACGCCAGCAGGATGCGGCCCACCTCCGCGCGGGAGCGCAGGTGGGGCGACAGCTCGCGCTCCGGCACGCCGGCCGGGGTGAGTCCGCCGAGGTAGACGATGCGCCGGACGCCGGCCGCGCGGGCCGCCTCGCCGAAGACGCGCGCCGCCCGGCGGTCGGTCTCCTCGAAGCCGCCCGGCTTGCCCAGCGCGTGCACCAGGTAATAGGCCACGTCGACGTCCCGCATCGCCCCGGCGACGGAATCCGCGTCGGTCACGTCGCCGCGGACCACCTCCACGTCCGCCGTCCAGGGGTGGTCGCGCAGCTTGCCGGGGGAGCGGGCCAGGCAGCGCACGCGGTACCCGGCGCCCAGCAGCTCGGGCACCAGGCGCCCCCCGATGTACCCCGTGGCCCCCGTCACCAGGCAGCGCGGCCCGCCGCCCGAGTCGTCACCGCTCATCGGTCCGGCCCTTCCCTCGGTCCCTGTCGCCGGGGCCTGCCGGCCCCCTGTGATCCCTTCCACGGGGACGCCGCCGGCGGATGCGCGCACTCCGAACGGAGGAACCACGCACGCAGGGGCATGACAGTGCGGATGCCGGGCAGGCGGATCGCAGCGGGTACAACCGGTTCAGCCACTTGATCCAGTCGATCCCCTTGATTCTGTTCGGCCAGTTCATTCAGTTCATTGAGTTCAGCCAGTTCGTCCCGTTCGTCGACGCAGGAGGTGTCCGCCGCCATGAGTGCGAAGGTGTTGGAGCGATTTCCCGCGGGTTCTCCTCGCGGTTCCTGGCCGGCCGAGGAGTACGCCGCCGCGCGCCGTGCCGAGGGGGAGGCCGCGACTGTGGTCATGGACCTGAAGTCCGATGCCTTCCTCGTCGTGATCCCGGCCCAGGACGACGACTGACGCCACGGGAACCGAGCGGGGCGGGTGCCGCGAAGCGGACGGGGCGGGTACTGCTGACGAGCGGACCCGCCCCGAGCCGTGTCGGCACACTGTGAGACGGCGACACGGCAACACGGCGCGTGACGCACGGACTTGGGTCCTGGAGGGAGCGCGCCGCGGGCCGCGCCCGCGGAGGTGCTGCCGGGCCGGCGGTGACGTGAGCCGGGCAGCGCCGGGGGTCGCCGGGTGACCGGCCGTCAGAGCCGCACGGCGAGGGAGAACGGCCGTCCGTAATTGCGTTGCCCCGTTTCCCTGTTACGGCCGGATGAAAGGCGCTGGTCCGCGATGCGAGACCCGTCCGGGTTCTTCTTGACGGCTCCCGGGGCGACTGCCACGATCGACGACATGACAATGCGACTGGACCTCACGCGGCGACGCCATGTCGACCTCGCGCGCGTCTCCAGCACCTCCTGTCGCACCGCGGCCTGACCTGCCCCTCCCGGTCCGCCGCGCCTCGAGCACCTCTCCCGGCGCCACGATTCCCGCCCGGCACACGGCATTCGGCTCACCCTGAATTCGGCATGCACCGGATTCGGCATGCCACCGATCCGCCTGCCCCGGATTCGACACGCAGCGCGCATTCGGAAAGCGCCACCGACGTCACCGACAAACCGACAAGGCGTGCCCGGCATTCGGCGTGTCCGAGAGAGCCCGTGACCTGAATCCCCCTCACCCGCGCCCGCCACGCATGCGGCTGCCGCGCGGAACCACCCGGTCAGGCGCCTCCGGTCGCTTCCTCCTCTGCCCGCGACGTTTCGCTCCGCTCGCCACCACTCCACTCCGCACCGCACCGCACCGCAAGAAAGAGGCACCCATGGCCACCGTCCTGTCCCTCTCCGGCAGCCCGTCCGCCTCCTCGCGCACCGGCCGCCTGTTGCGCCATCTGGACCAGCGGCTGACGGCACAGGGCCACGAGGTCGTCCCGCTCGACGTCCGCACCATCCCCGCCGAGGCCCTGCTCGGCGCCGACTTCCGGCACCCGGCCATCGTCGAGGCGACCGACCTGGTGGCGCGGGCCGACGGGGTCGTGGTCGCCACCCCCGTGTACAAGGCGTCGTACTCCGGCGTCCTGAAGGCCCTGCTCGACCTGCTGCCGCAGTACGCGCTCAGCGGCAAGACCGTGCTGCCGCTCGCCACCGGCGGTTCGACCGCACACGTCCTCGCCATCGATTACGCGCTCCGCCCGGTGCTCAACTCCATGGGCGCCGCCCACATAGTCCAAGGCTGGTTCACCCTCGACAAGGACATCACCGTGCGGGAGGACGGGACGCTCTCCGTGGCCCCGGCCGCCAGTGAGGCACTGGCCCAGGTGGTGGACCAGTTCTCGACCGCCCTGACCACCCGCATCCCGGTCCTGGCGGCGGCGGGCTGAGGATCGCGACGCGGATCACGATTTGGACGGCTTTCGACGACCACCACGGCGCCGGGAGTGGCCGCGCGGCCCGCGCGCGCGGTTCCCGGCGGGCCGGGTGCGGTAATTCCTCCGGCTGCCCGGGGCGCGGTGCCGGGCGCGGTGACCGCCGTTCGTGTAGGAGGAGGGGAACCCGTTCGACATCCCCGCGCCGCCGCCGACCGCAGGCGTGGGAACGAAGGAGCCTGCCATGACGCACTACCTGCTCAGCGTGGTCCAGCCGGCCGCTGGTGAGCCGCCCGCCCCGGACTCGCTCGCCACGATCATGCGGGACGTCGAGGCGTTCGACCAGGAGCTGCGCGACGCCGGCGCCTACGTCTTCGCGGGCGGCCTCCAGGGCCCGGAGACGGCCACCGTGCTGCGCCCCGCGGACGGCGAGGTGCACACCAGCGACGGGCCGTACGCCGAGGGCGGTGAGTACCTCGGCGGGCTCTGCCTCATCGAGGCCGCCGACCTGGACGAGGCCCTGGGGTGGGGCAGGAAGGCCGCACTGGCCACCACCCTGCCCATCGAGGTACGCGCCTTCGCGGACACCCACTGACCCGGTCACCGGGCCCGTCGAGGCGTCCGCGCGGCCGCTTCCCGCTGTTGTCAGGAGCAGGGGACCGGGGCCGTGCGAGACTGCGCCGATGACCTCTGAAACGATCACCGCGCACGCGTCCGGCACTTGGAACCTCGGCGATCTGCCCGTCCACCGCATCGGCTTCGGCGCGATGCGGCTGACCGGCAGCGCCGCCTTCCACCTCGGCACGCCCAGCGACCGGGAGCGCTCGCTGCGGGTGCTGCGCCGGGCCGTCGAGCTGGGGGTGAACCACATCGACACGGCCGCCTTCTACTTCTCCTCCCTGCGTTCGGCCAACGAACTCATCAACACCGCGCTGTCCCCGTACGCCGACGACCTGGTCATCGCCGCCAAGGTCGGCCCCTACCGCGACTACCAGGGCGAGTGGGGCACCGGGGCCCGGCCCGAGGAGCTGCGCGGCCACGTGGAGGAGAACCTGCGCCAGCTCGGCCGCGACCACCTGGACCTGGTCTATCTGCGGCGCATGAACCAGGACTCGATCGCCGAGCACTTCGGCGCGCTCGCCGAACTGCGCGAGGCCGGCCTGATCCGGCACCTAGGGATCTCCGCCGTGGAGCCCCGCCACCTCCACGAGGCACAGGCGATCGCGCCGGTGGTGTCCGTGCAGAACCGGTACGCCCTCGACCGCCCCGACCCGGTCGACGACGAGATGCTGCGCCTGTGCGGTGCGGCGGGCATCGCCTTCGTGCCGTTCTACGCCGTCGCCGGCGAGGGCGCGGCGCACGGCGCGGCCGGAGCCCACGACGGGGAGGTACGTGCCGTCGCCGCCGAGCACGGCGTGACCCCCGCGCAGGTGCGGATCGCCTGGACCCTGAACCAGGGCCCGCACGTCCTGGCCATCCCCGGTACCGGCAACCCCGACCACCTCGCCGAGAACGTCGCCGCCGGCGCACTGCGCCTCACCCCGCAACAACTCGACCGCCTCGCCGCCCTGCACACCCAGACCAACTGACCCCACCCAGGCCCCCGGCCCGCCCGGCTTCCCCGGCCTGCCCGGGCCTCTCCGGCTCGTCCGGCGTGCCCGGCCTCTCCAGCCCTTCCGGCCCTTCCGCCCTCCGGCCCCCATGGTCTCTGCGACCTTAGGGCCGGGCCCCTACGGCCTCTCAACTCCTGCACCCCCTATTGGCCCTTCCGGCCCTCCGGCTCCACGGACCCTCAGGCTCCTCGCCGGCCCGTGGGGCCCCTGCGGTCTCTCCGACCCTGCGGCCTCTCCGGACCCTCCGGACCCCCCGGGACCCTTCGGCCTCTCGGCCTCTCCGCGACCCCTAGGGCCTCTCGGCTCCTAGGGCCTCTGCGGCGCCTGCGGCTCGTGCGGGCCCTCCGGCCCCTCCGGCCCCTTGGGCCTCCCGGGTGTCCCGGACGTGTGCCCCGGCGTGTGCCCCGCGGGACGCGTCGGGGGCCGCCCGACGGGCGTCCGGTGGGGCGGCGGCGGGGCGTGACCCGCCACCTCGATGCCTCCGGCCCGCCTCCCGCCCCACCCTCCGGGGCCCCCGGTCCCTCGCCGGCCCGTAGGGCCCCTGCGGTCTCTCTCCGCCCCTCCGGCCCCTGCCGCCCCTCGGGCCCCTCCGGGCTTCACGGGTGCCCCGGCCGCGTGCCCCCGGCGCGTGTCCCGCGGGACGCGTCCGGTGCCCCCGCGGCACAGGTCCGGGCCCACCCCGCCGGGCATCGAGGGGGCGTGACCCGCCCCCTCGATGCCCGGCGACCCGCCTCCCGCCCCACCCTCCGGGAGGAACTGGCATCCTCGAAGTTTTACGTATAACCTCTCCCGCTAACCACCCCCGCCGGAAGGCTCTGAAGGTTCCGATGAGACGTATCGCCCTGGTCACCCTCGTCGTCGACGACTACGACGAGGCGATCCGCTTCTACACCGAGGCCCTCGGATTCCGGGTGGCCGAGGACGCGCCGCGGCCCGACGGAGCCCGGTGGGTCGTCGTCGAGCCCGGAGGGCCGAGCGGCGGCACCGGACTGCTGCTCGCCCGTGCCAAGGGCGCGGAGCAGCGGGCCCGGATCGGCGACCAGACCGGAGGCCGCGTCGGCTTCTTCCTGCACACCGACGACTTCGCCCGCGACCACGCCCGCATGCGCGCCGCCGGCGTCACCTTCCTGGAGGAGCCGCGGCACGAGCCGTACGGCAGCGTCGCCGTCTTCCAGGACCTGTACGGCAACCGCTGGGACCTGCTCCAGCCCGCCACCCCCGCAACCGACTGAACCACTGCCGAGGAACCACGCCATGACCGCGCCCCGCATCGACACCGACACGCTCCGCCGGCTGCCCAAGGCCGTGCTGCACGACCACCTCGACGGCGCCCTGCGCCCCGCCACCGTCGTCGAACTCGCGGCCGCGGTCGGCCACACGCTGCCCACGACCGACCCCGACGAGCTGGCCGCCTGGTACGTCGAGGCCGCCGCCTCCGGTGACCTGGTCCGCTACATAGCCACCTTCGAGCACACCCTGGCCGTGCTCCAGACCCGCGAGGGCCTGCTGCGGGCGGCCGAGGAGTACGTCCTGGACCTGGCGGCGGACGGTGTCGTCTACGCCGAGGTGCGCTACGCCCCCGAGCTGAACGTCAACGGCGGGCTGACCCTGAACGAGGTCGTCGAGACCGTGCAGGAGGGCCTCGCCGCCGGCATGGCGAAGGCGGCCGCGGCCGGTACCCCGGTCCGCGTGGGCACCCTGCTGTGCGGGATGCGGATGTTCGACCGGGTCGGTGAGGCCGCCGACCTGGCCGTCGCCTACCGCGACGCCGGTGTCGTCGGCTTCGACATCGCGGGCGCCGAGGACGGCTTCCCGCCCGCCGACCACCTCGCCGCGTTCGAGCACCTGCGCCGCGAGAGCGTGCCGTTCACCATCCACGCCGGCGAGGCGCACGGCCTGCCCAGCATCCACCAGGCCCTCCAGGTGTGCGGCGCCCAGCGGATCGGCCACGGGGTGCGCCTCACCGAGGACATCGTCGACGGCAAGCTCGGCCGCCTCGCGGGCTGGGTGCGCGACCGGCGCATCGCGCTGGAGATGTGCCCGACCTCCAACCTCCAGACGGGCTGCGCCACCTCGATCGCCGAGCACCCGATCACCGCGCTGAAGGACCTGGGCTTCCGGGTCACCCTCAACACCGACAACCGGCTGGTGTCCGGCACGACGATGACCCGTGAGATGTCGCTGCTGGTCGAGGAGGCGGGCTGGACGGTGGAGGACCTGCGCACCGTCACGGTGAACGCCGTCAAGAGCGCGTTCATCCCGTTCGACGAGCGCAAGGCCCTCCTGGAGGACGTGGTCCTGCCGGGTTACGCGGCCGCGCTCTGACGCAGCCCGCGCAGGTAGGCGGCCTGTCCGACGTGCTGGAGGTCGTCGGACAGGACGCTCACCAGCCGGACGCCCAGGGTCACCGGCGGGTCCCAGCGCTCGTCCACCACGCGTTCGAGGTCCTTGGCGGCGAGCCCGCGCAGCGCGGCCAGGGTCTGCTCGTGGACGGCGTCGTAGTACCCGGTCAGCAGCTCGGCGGAGTCGACCCGCACCTTGGCGACCTTCGCCGGGCTGTGCCCGTAGCCGGTGTCCTGACGGGGCAGATCGAGGCCGAACCGCTTCTCCCAGCCGTCCGACAGCCACACCTGTTCCCGGTCGAAGGCGTCGGCGACGTGGTCGTCCTGGACCCGGGTGAGGTGCCAGACGAGCCAGGCGATCGAGTTGGCGCCGGGGGCCGGGCGGTGATGGAGGTCGTCGGGGCCGAGGCCGTCGAGGGCGGCGTGGACCTCTTCCTGGATGCGGCCGTAGCCGTCGATGAGGATGTCCTTCGCATGCATACGACCACCATGGCGCATCGGCGTCCCCCGTGCGTCCGGAAACCGCCGTCCGCCGCGCGGCCGGAATCCGCCTCCCGCGGCCGCCCGGCGGTATGCGCCGCCGATCCTCAGGACGGCTGCGAACCGTGCATGGGCGCCGCCTCCACGGGTGGTGTGTCCTCGGGCGCCGCCTCGCCGTCCGTCCCGAGCAGGGTGACGAGCGCGCGGGCCGCCGGACTGGTGGCCCGGTCGGGCGGCAGCAGGGCCACCGTCTCGTAACGGGCCCCGCCCGTCTCCTTCAGCGGCAGCGCGGTCAGCGCGGGCCGCTTGTGGCGGAAGTGCCGGGGTACGACGGCGATGCCGAGGTTCTCGTCGACCAGGTCCAGCAGGCTGTGCACGTCGTTGACCTCCAGCGCGACCGTGCGCCGGATACCGAGGGCGCCGAACGCGGCGTCGGTGGTGCGGCGCGGGCCCCAGTCCGGGTGGAAGTCGACGAAGACCTCACCGGCCAGGTCGTCCGGGGTGAGGACGGCGCCCGCCGAGGCGAGCCGGTGGCCGGGATGGCAGAGCACGGTCATCGGCTCGCTGGTCAGCGGCACCGAGCGCAGCTGGTCGCTGTCCGCCTGGGTGCGGTAGGCGAAGGCCAGGTCGAGCCGGCCGGCCGCGACCTCCTCCGCCAGCGCGCCCGAGCCCGCCTGGCGCAGCCGGATCTCCACGTCCGGGTGCCGGCCCCGGAACGCCGCCAGCAGCCGCGCCACCTGCACCCCGGCGATGCACTGCTCGGTGCCCAGCGCCAGGGTGCCGCGCAGGACGCCCTGCACCGCGGCGACCGCCTCGTGCGCCGACCGCACCTGTGCCAGGATGCGCTCGGCCTCGGCCAGCAGCGCCCGCCCGGCCTCGGTCAGGGTCACCCGCCGGGTGGTGCGCACGAACAGCGGTGCCCGCAGCTCCCGCTCCAGCGCCCGGATGGACGCCGACAGGCCCGACTGGGACACCATCAGGCGTTCGGCGGCCCGGGTGAAGTGCTGGTCCTCGGCGACGGCGACGAAGTGCTGGAGGTGGCGCAGTTCCATGATTGAGAAGCCTAGCCGCTGAATTCCATCGGATTCTCCTGTTGGACCGCTGCCCGCGCCCCGGGGAAGAGTAGGAGGAGCGGTTCCCTGGAACGAGCCGTTCCGGGGCGCCGTCCGACCGTGTGCCAACCCCTCTGGAGTCGCGTTGTACACCGCACACCCCGACCGCTACGCCGACATGCCCTACCGGCGCACCGGACGCAGCGGACTGAAGCTCCCCGCGCTGTCGCTCGGCCTGTGGCACAACTTCGGCCCCGACCGTCCCGTCGAGACGCAGCGCGCCATCCTGCGCCGCGCCTTCGACCTCGGTGTCACCCACTTCGACCTGGCCAACAACTACGGCCCGCCGCCCGGCGCCGCCGAGTCCGCGCTCGGTGAGGCCCTGCGGGCGGACTTCGCGCCGTACCGCGACGAGCTGGTCGTCTCCACCAAGGCCGGCTACCTGATGTGGCCCGGCCCGTACGGCGAATGGGGCTCCCGCAAGTACCTGCTGTCCTCGCTGGACCGCAGCCTGCGGCGGATGGGTCTGGAGTACGTCGACATCTTCTACTCGCACCGCCCGGACCCCGAGACTCCGCTGGAGGAGACGATGGGCGCGCTGCACTCGGCGGTCCAGCAGGGCAAGGCGCTCTACGTCGGCATCTCCAACTACTCGGCCGAGCAGACCCGGGAGGCCGCCCGCATCCTCGACGACCTGGGCACCCCGCTGCTGATCCACCAGCCGCGCTACTCGATGCTCGACCGCCGCCCGGAGACCGAGGGCCTGCTGGACGCCCTGGACGACCTCCAGGTCGGTTCCATCGTCTTCTCCCCGCTGGAGCAGGGCCTGCTCACCGGCCGCTACCTCGACGGCATCCCCGAGGACTCGCGGGCCGCGAGCGACAGCCCCTTCCTCAGCTCCGACGCCGTCACCGAAGACCTCGTCGGCAAGCTGCGCGCCCTCGACGAGATCGCCAAGTCCCGCGGCCAGAGCCTGGCCCAGCTCGCCCTGGCCTGGGTGCTGCGCGGCGGCCGGGTGACCTCCGCCCTGGTGGGCGCGAGCAGCCCCCGCCAGCTCGAGGACAGCGTGGGCGCCATCGCCAACCTGGACTTCGACGCCGAGGAACTGGCCCGGATCGACGCGGTCGTCAACGGCTGAGGACCCGTCACCGCGGCACTCCGCCGCTTCGCGGCCCGGCCCCGGACCGCGAAGCGACGCGGGTGGTTCCGCCGGGCCGCACCGCGATACACCACCTCCGGCCGCCTTTCCGGCGGCCGCCGTGAAATCGCGGTGAATTCCACGTGCGTCGTGACACCGCTTCTTTGCGGTTTCACATCACTTTCACAATCACCCTCGCCGCGGTCCTCGCGGTCCGCACCGCGGCCTTCCCCTCGGCCGTCACGCCGGCTTTCGGCATCCCTTTCACTCCTTTCACCGCTGTCACCTCACCGCTGTCACCGGCTTTCCGGATCACCGGCCGTGACTCCGCGGATCATCGACCCTATTCGGCCTTGGCCGCCGGTCAGGCGCCGGCCGGGACCCGGTCCAGGAAGCCGAGGACGGCCCGGATCCGTCCCTCGCCGTCCAGCGTGATCACGTCGGACCCGGCCACCGGCGCCGAGCCGTCCGCCTCGTTCACCAGCTCCCAGGAGAAGCGGGCGGTGTCGTGGTGCCCGTCCACCGCGCCGAGCGGGCGGAAGGCGAACCCCGGGAACTGCTCGTGCGCCGCCGCGATCACGGCCGCGATCTGCTCGTGCCCGCGGACGTCGGCCAGCGGGTCGGTGTAGGCGCCGTCGGCGGCCCACGCCGCGGCGACCGCCTCGGCCCGGGTCCGCGGGTCGGTGGCGTTCCAGGCCTCGAAGTAGCGGGCGACGGCGTTCTCGTGGCGGTCGGTGTGCACGGACATGGTGAATCAGCCTCCGTTGAGGGTCGTAACCGCTGGTCGGTGCCGGATCTCCGCCTGCGTCGATCCGGTGGCACCACCATGCCCGGGAAGTGCGGGGAGATCGATTACCCCTCGGGTAATGGCAATGGGCGGCGCACCCGGCGCATTTCGGCCAACGCGTGCGCGGAATATGCCAGGAGACTGGCCGGAAAGTCGTGGTGACAGTGTTTCGGGAGTGAAGATACTCAAACGCCAGGGGCACTTCACCGCACAGGAGCCGTACGGAATGCGAGATCCGGCCGGCACACCGGCGAGCGACGGGGGAGTGATCGTGCACGACGAATTCCTGTGCCATGTCACGGCGTACGGAATATGCGGCGGGCGCCGTATCGGCGTACCGCTCGGCACCTATCGCGCGCCCACCCTGGCGCTGGCCCTGTGGTGGCTGCGGGACCGGGCGTCCTGGATCGCCGAACGGCTCGACCCGCTGCCCTCCGACCCCGCCTTCCCGCCGGGCGCCCTCGTCCCGGTCGCGGAGACGGTGACCGACGTGCCGGTGCTGCTGCGCGCCTGGTGCGCCGACACCGACCGGCAGGAACTGGTCGCCGAGGAACTGGCCGGCGGACGGCTGGTGCGGATCGCCGCCAGCGACGAGACCACCGAGTACGAACTGCTCGCCGAGTCCGTCGACGCCCTGCGCATGCAGCGCACCCTGCCTGCGCTGATCGTTCCCGTCGCCTGACACGTGACAGCGGCCGCCGGCCACCGTCCCCCGCCGGTCGGTGGGACGGCGCCCTTCGTGACCAATCGGTAGAATCCGGGGTATGGCGGAGCGACCGGCCGCCCCGACGGCACCCGAACTCGTGCTGGAGACCGACGCCGGCTCCCTGGTGATGAGCCCGGGCCACGACTACCGTCTGGGCCGCGACCCGTTGAGCGAGATCGTCCTGGACGACGCCCGGGTCTCCTGGCACCACGCGGTGCTCCGCTGCGAGGACGGCCACTGGACGCTGGAGGACGAAGGCAGCACCAACGGCACCTACGCCGACGGCCGCCGCGTCCGTGAACGGGACGTCGGCCCCGGCAGCGAGATCCGCCTCGCCAGTCCCGCCGACGGACCGCGCGCCGTCCTCACCGACCGTCCCCCGCCCGCCCGGGACCGCCCCTCCGCCGTCGCCGCACCCGCCCTGACCGGCACCTTCCGCCGGCCCAGCACGGTACGGCCGCTGCCCGCCCGTGAGCTGCGCATCGGCCGGGCCCCCGACAACGACATCGTCGTCGACGACCTGATCGTCTCCCGCTACCACGCCGAGCTGCACGCCCGGCCCGACGGCACGTACGAGATCGTCGACCTCGGCAGCCACAACGGCACCTACCTCGACGGCAGCCCCGTCGGCCGCGCCCCGGTCCGCCCCGGCGACATCGTCGGCATCGGGCACTCCGCGTTCTGCCTGGCCGGCGGCTCACTGCAGGAGTACGTCGACACCGGCGAGGTCTCCCTGGACGTGGAGGACCTCACCGTCGCCGTCGACCGCGGCCGCAAGGTGCTCCTCGACCACGTCTCCTTCCCGGTGGGCGAGAAGTGCCTGCTGGCGGTGGTCGGACCGAGCGGCGCGGGCAAGTCCACCCTGCTGAACGCCCTGACCGGGCAGCGCCCCGCCGACCTCGGCACCGTCCTGTACGACGGCCGCGACCTCTACCACGACTACGCCGAACTGCGTCAGCGCATCGGCCTGGTCCCGCAGGACGACATCCTGCACGCCCAGCTCACCGTGCGCGCCGCCCTGTCCTACGCCGCCGAGCTGCGCTTCCCGCAGGACACCGGCAAGGCGGAACGGCGGGCCCGGGTGGACGAGGTGATCGGGGAACTCGGCCTCGGGCAGCGCGCCGGGCAGCCCGTGCACAGCCTCTCCGGCGGGCAGCGCAAGCGAGTCAGCGTGGCCCTGGAACTGCTGACCAAGCCGTCCCTGCTCTTCCTCGACGAGCCGACCTCCGGACTCGACCCCGGCATGGACCGCTCCGTGATGCACATGCTGCGCGGCCTCGCGGACGACGGCCGCACCGTCATCGTCGTCACCCACAGCGTCCTCAGCCTCGACGTCTGCGACCGGCTGCTGGTGCTCGCCCCGGGCGGCAGGACCGCCTACTACGGGCCGCCCGGCGACGCCCTCGCCTTCTTCGGCTTCGAGCAGTGGCCGGAGGCCTTCGAGGCCTTCGAGCGCGACCAGGAGCGGGACTGGGCGGGGGAGTACCGGCAGTCGTCCTCGCACCGCCGGTACGTCGTCGAGGCCGGCGCCCAGCCCCACCTGACCGGCGCCCGGCCCGTCGCCGTGGCGCCCCCGCCCCGCCCCCGCGGCTGGGGCGCCCAGCTGAGCACCCTGGTCCGCCGCTACGCGTCCGCGCTCAGCGCCGACCGCACCTTCCTGGCCGTCATGGTCGCGCTGCCGTTCGTCATGGGCGCGATGGCGCGGGCCCTGGCGGGCGGCACGCTGACGCGGGAGACGGCGATGAACACGCTGATCATCCTGTGCGTGGGCGGCGTGCTCACCGGAGCGGCCAACGCGGTGCGCGAACTGGTCAAGGAACGGGTGATCTACCAGCGCGAACGGGCGGTCGGCCTGTCCAGATCGGCGTACCTGATGTCCAAGGTCGTCGTCCTCGGCGCCGTCACCGTGGCCCAGGCCGTGGTGCTCACCCTGGTGGCCCTGCTCGGTGTCGGCCTCGGCGCCCCCGGCGGGCACGGCGTGCTGCTGCCGCCGCTGGCCGAGATCACGCTCGCCGTCGCCCTGCTGTCCTTCACGGCGATGATGCTCGGCCTGCTGGTCTCGGCGCTGGTGCGCAAGGAAGAGGTCACGATGCCGCTGCTGGTGCTGCTGGCCATCGTCCAGGTCGTCCTCTGCGGTGCCCTGCTGCCCCTGCACGGCGTGCCCGGACTGGAGCAGGTGGCCTGGCTGGTGCCCTCCCGCTGGGCCCTGGGCGCCATGGCGAGCACCATCGACGTGGCCCGGATCGTCCCCGGTGAGCTGACCGGCGACCCCCTGTACCGCCACACGGCCGGGGTGTGGCTGCTGGACATGGGCATGCTGCTGGTGCTGTCGGCCGGCTGCGGCTTCCTGGTGGCCCGGCTGCTGCGCCGGCACGAGCCCGTCGTGATGCGGACGTGAGGCGGGTGCGATGACGGCCCCCGCGTTCCGCCCGACCCACGTCGTGCCCCCGCGCGGCATGCCCGCCTGGGAGGCCCCGGACCCCGCCCGGCCGACCGTCCCCCTCGACGCGCTGCTGCCGGTCCAGCTCGTCCGGCGGCAGGGCGACTGGGCGCACATCCGCTGCGCCAACGGCTGGACCGCCTGGGTGGACGGCCGCCACCTGGTCGCCGTACCCCAGGACCCGCCCCTCGCCGACGACCCGCCCGGTGACGCGGCCGACGACCCGCGGCCCCTGCTGGAGCGCGCCGGACAGGCCCTGGCGCACTACCGGGCGGCGGTCGAGGAACTGGTGGCCGGCGACCTGGACGGCGAGTCCTTCCGCGGCCGCACGTACGGCCTGCGGATCGGCGTCGTCGTGGACGGTGAGTCCGTGTGGCTGTACGACCCCGGTGAGGGCCGCTGGCTGTACGGCGACGGGCGCCGGCTCGCCACCTTCGCCACCGACCGGGCGCAGCCCGAGACCGAGCCCCAGGGACGCACCCCGGCCCGGGAGGACCACGGGCACGCCCCGACCCGGGTCGTCACCTCCGAGGGCGAACGCTAGGTCTACCCCGGCCGACCCGGACGGCGTTCCGCGCGCCCTTCCCGGCCGCTCCCGTCCGACCGCCGTGCCCGGAGATCGCGCCGCCGGCAGGCCGGTCCGGCGAGCGTGGCGCCGAGGAACCCGGCGACCAGGCCCCACAGCGCGCCCAGGGCCACCGCCGACCACGGCCGGGGCCGCAGCAGCACCTCGCCGGAGAGGTTCCCGCCCAGGTCGCCGAGGCCGAGCAGGGACAGCCCGTAGTGCGCGGAGACCCGGCCCACCAGGCAGATCACGAGCACCGTCAGGGCCAGCGCCACGGCCAGGCGCAGCGCGTGCCGCCGGGCGCGGACGCCGGGCGGTGAGCGCAGCGCCACCAGGAAGGCGGCGGCGAGCAGCAGGACGGCGGCCACGGCCGGCAGCCACCACACCCGGCCGTCGTGCGCGCCCAGCGTGCGCAGGTTCACCGCCGCGAGGTCCGGGGTGCGCAGCACGGCGTTCAGCACCGTCGGCATCGGCAGCCCGAACGGGCCGTCCACCCGGCCGTCCCAGGTGGCCCCCAGCCCCACCGTGAAGGCCGGCCAGGCCACGTTGGGCAGACCCAGCAGGACGGTCGCCCCGACCTGGGCCGCGTGACCGCGCACCACCGCCACCGCCAGGGCGGCGAGGACACCCAGCACGACCCAGGCGAGCAGGAGGACGATCATCGCGTGCGCCACCGGGCGGACCGTCCGGTGCAGGCGCAGCAGCCGCGCCGGGAGCGGGGCCCCGCGTGCCGCCAGCAACGTCAGCAGCAGGACGCCCGCCAGCCACAGCAGCCCGGCGAGCAGGGTCAGCGGCACGTCCGTGGTGAACCCGACCCGCGGCGCGGTGCCCAGCAGGCCGGCCAGGTCGCTGAGCGTGCCGTCGCCGACGTCCACGGCGAAGGACTGCCGCGCGCAGAGCGCCAGGCCGGTCAGCGCGAGCAGCCACAGCACCGCGATCCGGGCGGCCCAGCCCGCCAGCTCACCGGCCCCGGCGACCGCCCGGTGCCGCAGCGGGCGCAGGAACCCGGCACCCGTCACCAGGGCCCCGGTCAGCGTCACCGACAGCGGCATGACGACCAGTCCGGCATGGCTCTCGGCGAGCGCGCCGGCGTCGCCCGACAGCTCGACGGTGCCGCCGACGGCCAGCACCACGGTCGCCGCCACCACGCGCGGGAAAGCGCCGTCGGGCAGGTCCGCCGCCCCCGCCGCCCACAGCCCGAGCGCGGCGTCCACGGCCATGGCCGCCAGCGCGGCCAGCACCACGACCGGCGCCCGCGGCCAGCCGTGGCGGGCGCCGGGCCGGACGGACGCGGTGGCGGGACTCACCCTGGTCAGGCTAGGCACGGGCTGCCGAACCCGCTTGCCGGGCTGGGCCGTCCGCACCCGTCCGGCACCCGCCCGCACCCGCCCGAGCGCCCTGCGGGGCGCTCCCGGGCCGGCTTCCGGAAGTCCGCTTGCGGGGCCCCTGGTGACAGCGCACACAATGGGCTCGGGGGCAGGGAACCGGCACAGGCACCACCATCACCTGCCGCTACGGAAGAAGAAGCTCGTGAGCGTCCAACCACCGTCTTCCGGCCGCCCCACGGGACCGCCCTCCGGACCGCTGGCGGGTCTACCGCCCACCGGTCCGCCACCGGCGCGGCCACCCCGAGACGGCTCCGGCGCGGGTTCCGGCCCCGGCTCGGTTCCCGGTGGCGGCTCCGGTGGTGGTTCCGGCGGCCCGGGTTCCGGCGGCGGCCCGGACCCGGGCGAGGGTCCTTCCCCCGGCCGGCCGCGTCCGCCGTGGTGGAGATCCGCACCGCGCGTGGCCGCCCTCACCGCGGTGGTGGTCGCGGCCGTGGTCCTGGCACTGGTGTTCACCCGCTCGGGCGGCGGCTCGGCGGCCAAGGGCGGCGAGGTGTTCCTTCAGTCGGCCGGTCAGACCGGCCCGGACCCCTACACGCGGTCCACGGCGAAGGAGAGTGCGCTCCCGCAGGGCTCCACCGCCCCGTCCACCTCCACCGCCCCGTCCACCTCCGCCGCACCGTCCAACGAGGTCCGCGGGGTCGACGGCGACGCGCCCGGCCTCTACGGCGGCACCCCCAAGGTGTCCACCTGCGACGTCGAGGCCCAGATCAAGAGCCTGCGGGCCACCCCGGCCAAGAACCGCGCGTTCGCCTCGGTGGCCGGGGTGGAGCCGGGCGGCGTTCCCGCCTACCTGCGCTCGCTGACCCCCGTCCAGCTGCGCGCGGACACCCGGGTCACCAACCACGGCTACCGCGACGGGGCCGCCACCAGCTACCAGGCGGTACTCCAGGCGGGCACCGCCGTCCTCATCGACGGCCACGGCGTGCCCCGGGTGCGCTGCGCCTGCGGCAACCCGCTGACCTCCCCGGTGGCCATCCGGACCACGCCGAGGCCGGTCGGGGACTCCTGGCCGTCGTACCGGCCCTCCAACGTCGTGGTGGTCACACCGGCCCCGCGGGTCGTCGACGTCTTCGTGCTCTACGACCCCCGCCACCACGACTGGTTCCACCGGCAGCGGGGCGACACCGGACGCCACGACGAGAAGACGGCACCGCCGGAGCATCCGGTCGACCCGTCGAACCCGCCGAAGCCACCGGCCGCTGACTGCGCCTCACCCGGCGGACCGGGATCGTCCGACTGCCCGGCGACGTCCGGGGGAGCGTCGTCGCCGTCGTCGCCGCCCTCCTCGAAACCGCCGGGGTCGTCCTCGCAGCCGTCGTCGAAACCGCCCTCGAAGCCGTCGTCCGAGTCGTCGGACTCCTCGTCGTCGGACACCCCGGCCTCCGACTCCCCGGCCACCGGCACCTCCCGGCCGCCGGCGCCCCGGACACCCCCCGGCACGGAGACCTCCGGTACGGCGACCGACGAGTCCCCGCCCAGCAGCCTCCCGGGGTCCTCGTCGTCGGGCGAGTCCGAGCGGCCTGACGAGCCCCCGCCGTCCTCCGAGCAGCCGCCACCGGTGTCCGGACCGTCCCAGGACTCGGGAGGCGGCACGTCCCCCTGACGTCCGCAGCCCGAGGTCTCCCGGGCCTCTGGGTCCGTGCCGGCCGGGTCAGCCGGCGCGGACGACCAGGGCGTAGTCGCCCAGGCCCAGCAGACCGCCGGCCGGGATCGTGCCCAGCGCGGTGAGGACCGCGTCCACGCGGCCGCTCTCCGGGTCGAACGCCACGTCCTGGACCGTGCCGCGCTCGTCACCGGTCTCCGTCAGCACCCGGCGCCGCAGCATCTCGTGCGGTACCGGTGCCGCGTCCGCGGGCTCGTGATGGGGGCGGACCAGGACCGCGTCCGGGCCGACCGCCTGGAGCGCCGCCCACGGCAGCACGGTCTCCTTGCGGCCGTGACCGACCCGCACGTGCGTGACGGTGCCCGAGACGGCGTCGACGGCCAGGGAGGTCACCCTGCCGATCTCGTTCGCCTCGCTGACGGTCACCACGGGCAGGCCGCGCACCTGCGAGTACAGCATCACGACGGCATCTCCTTCGGCGAGTGCGGCAGCGGGGCCTCGCCCCGCGCGTGGAACGCCCCCACCTGACCGACGAAGGTCGGCAGGTCCTCGGCGACGTACAGCGCCGCGTCCGCCGGGATCACCAGGGCCTGGCCGGACACGGCCAGGGTCTCGCCCCGGGGCACGTACACCTTGCGCCTGCGGCGCGCCGACGCGGCCGTCAGCTCCTTGGTCGCCGCGATCCGGAAGCCGACGACCCGCCCGCCGGCGCCGGCCTCCACCACCACGTCCAGCACCGTGCCGACCTCCGTGCCCGCGTCCGTGAGCACCTTGGCGCCGAGCACCTGGCCCCGCGCGGCCTCCTTGCGGTCGACCACCGCACCCGGCTCGGCGAGGTCCCGCGCATCGCGGATCATCACCGCGTGCTGTCCCAGGGAGTGCACCGACGCCCACGGCAGGCTCTGCTTCAGCGGTCCCGCGAGCAGGCCGCGGCCGCTGAGCGTGAACCCCGTGATCCGGCCCGCCGGGGCGTCGAACACCGTGTCCTTGATCTGCGCGACCGCGTCGCCCGCCAGGGTCACCACCGGCAGGGTCGTCAGGCTCCGCGCCTCGATCAGCTCCGTCGCCGGCCCGGCCATCACGCGCTCCGCCCGCCGTGGCGCCCGCCGCGCCGCACGGCGATGACCGTCCCGGACCGCCGCCGGGCCTGGACCGCCAGCACCGCCCCGGCCACGACGGCCACCGCCGCCACCACCAGGACCAGCCATACCCACCAGACCACCGTCCACCTCCGGACACCCGGACCGGCCGCCGTCGGCCGGGCCCACGTCCCGCGTGTTCCCCCGACCGCCCGGAGGATGTCACCCCGCGCGGTTGTGCGCGCTGGGCGAACACGCGCGGGGGACTGCCCGGCCGTACCCGGGGTACGAGGACCGGTGCGACAGCGACCGGCCGGCCGGCTTCCGAGAGAGAAACGTATGAACGATCACCTGGGCGGGGCAGTGATACCGACTGGTTTCGACGTCCCCGTGGAGCCACTGCGGCGTGCGGCGCACTTCACCGGTGAACCCGGCTGCATCGCCGACGCCCGGCGCTTCGCGGCCCAGTTCCTGCAGCAGCTCCGGACCGAGTGGTGCGCCCGCATCGAGCCGCGCACCGACGGCGACCTGCTCCTGGTGGTCAGCGAGCTGGTCACCAACGCCGACCGGCACAGCAGCGGCCCGTACATCCTGGAGCTGGAGGGCACCGACCGCGCGGTGACGGTGTGCGTCTACGACAGCAGCGCCACCCTGCCCCGGCGCTTCGCCCGTGATCCCCAGCGCGTCGGCCGGCACGGCCTGGAGATCGTGCACGCCCTGGTCGAGGAGATCACCGTCGAACGGGTCCCCGTCGGCAAACGCGTCTGCGCCCGCGTCCCGCTGACGCCCTCCGCGTCCCGCTGAACGTCCCGCCGATGCCCTCCTGCCCCGTTTCCGCCGTCCCACCGGCTTCACCGAGAGCGCAATTCCGGTCCCTTGCCCTCGCCGGGCGGGCTCCTAGGCTGTGACGGTGACGAATCCACCGCCGCACCACACAGCGATCGAAGCGCCGGACGAAGCGCCGGACGGGACGCCGGAAGAAGCGTTGAGGGACGCGCCGTCGGCGCGTGTCCTCCCGCTGCGCCCGCCGGCCGCCCGCCCCGGTGCCCCGGCCACGACCCCGGCGCGCGCGGCCCGGGAGCCCCTCTGGCGCGACCTGGTCGGCGACGTGCTGCGGCGGGAGCGGCAGGCACAGGAGCGGACCCTCAAGGACGTCGCCGACGCGGCCCGGATCTCCCTGCCCTACCTCTCGGAGGTCGAGCGGGGCCGCAAGGAGGCCTCCTCGGAGGTCCTGGCGGCGGCCGCCGGCGCCCTGGGTCTGGGCCTGGGCGACCTGCTGGTGCGCGTGCGAGGCGAGCTGGGCCGGCGGCACCCCGGCAGCCGCGACACCGCGGCCTCGTCGTACACCGGTCTCGCGCTGGCCGCCTGATCGGCCGACCGGGCGGAGAGGACGGCCCGCACCGATGAGTTTCCGGGCGCGGGCCGGTCGACACCGGTGACCGCGTTCCACGCCCAGGAGGTGCTCATGACCGCCGACGGATTCACCACGTGTCTCTGGTTCGACGAGCAGGCCGAGGAGGCCGCTCATTTCTACGTGTCGGTCTTCAAGAACTCCGGCATCGGCCGGATCAGCCGCTACACCGAAGGCGGCCCGCGTCCGGCCGGTTCCGTGCTGACCGTGGAGTTCACCGCCAACGGACAGAAGTTCCTCGCCCTCAACGGCGGCCCGCAGTTCACCTTCACCGAGGCCGTCTCGTTCCAGATCCTCTGCGCCGACCAGCAGGAGATCGACCACTACTGGGCCAGGCTGACCGAGGACGGCGGCGAGGGCAGCTCCTGCGGCTGGCTCAAGGACAAGTACGGCCTGTCCTGGCAGGTCGTGTGGGACCGGTTGCCCGAGCTGATCAGCGACCCGGACCCGCAGCGGGCGGCGCGGACCATGGCCGCCATGATGCCGATGGGCAAGCTCGACGTCGCCGCGCTCCAGCGGGCCTACGACGCCCCATAGGGAGCGCGGCCACCCCCGGGGGAGTGCCGCGGGCGCACCGGCGGGTCGGCGCCCGCCGGTGCGCCCCGTGCTGTCCGGCCGGGTGCTCAGACCCGGTCGGCCACGATCAGCAGGTACTGGAAGCTGCCGTTGCGGTACGCCGACAGGAAGGTGTCCTCGATGCCGGTGACCAGGTGGTCGGCCTGCTTGCGCAGCTCCCAGTAGGGGATCGTGGCCTCCGTCAGGTCCTGCACGTGGACCGGTACCAGGCGGTTGCGGGTCATGGCCCTGAAGTAGGCCGACCGCGGATGGATGTCGCAGATGTAGTGCGCGTTGATCAGCGACACCTCCCGCGAGGCCTGCCCGTAGGTGTCGTTGTAGCAGCCGGTGATCACCAAGTACCGTCGCCTCGCCCGCGCGGTTCACCGGCCGGCGCCGGCGCTCCGCACCGGCCCGCAGGTGGGCGGCGAGGGAGGGCGCCCGTCCGGTGATCCCCGTCAGGGCGTCCCGGGACAGCGCGAGGACCACCCCGGCCGTCTCGGCCCGCACGGAGGCCGGCCAGAGCGGGTCGGACCGGCCGATCGCCTCGTCGCCCACCGGGTCGCCGCCGGTGACGAGCCCGACGACCTGCTCCTCGCCGTAGGCCCCGGCCGCGCGGCGGGCGAAGCGGCCGTGCACGACGAGGTACACCTCCGTGATCGGCCGGCCCGCCTCGGCCAGCGCCTGCCCGGCACGCACCTCGCGGGGGCGGAAGCGGGCGGCGATCTCCCGCAGCACCTCGGTGTCGGTGTAGCCGCGCAGGACGGGCAGTTCGGTCAGCGTCCGGGGGATCACCCGGATGTCGTCGGCGCCGTGGTGCTCGAACTGCACCCGGCCGTGCCCGGTCCGCAGCTGGAGGCGGCGGTTGACCCGGTAGGTGCCGCCCTTGACGTCCACCCACGGCAGTGACCTCAGCAGCCACCGCGGGCTGATGCCCCGCATCTGCGGTTCGGACTTGGTGGTCGTGGCGAGCCGGCGTGCCGCCCGGGTGCTCAGACTGGTCGCCTGCCCGCCGGCGGGCGCACCGGCGGGCAGAACGGGTGCGCGGTGGTCGGCGGCGGGACCGGTGGCGCTGTCCGGTGTGGACACATTCCCTCCAGTGAACGGGGGTGGCCGGATCGGTCGGTGGGGTGCGAGGTGGCGGTGCGCAGCAACCAGCCGAACAGGCCGCCGGTGACCGGCGGTACGGCGCGAACGGGGCGGATTTGATCTTCGGTGGCGTGAACGTGCCGGACGGGGCGCGGGGCGGACGCGTGAGTGATCACGCGCCGGTGTGCCGCCTCCGCGCCCAGGCGGCGATCACGGATGGACTCGGCGCACCACCGCCGACCTGCGCGGACGCCCTCGGTACCGGTCTTCCGGGGTGCCCCATGCCCGCCGCCGGGCCGCCGTCCTCACCCGTGCGCCGGACGGCACGCACACCTGTCCGGCCGCAGCGCGTCCGCGGGGCGGAGCCCGTCGCGGCCGTGGCATGATCGGCTGCATGGGTGAACGTGTGGTGGCCGCGTGCGACGGGGCTTCGAAGGGAAACCCCGGACCGGCGGCCTGGGCGTGGGTGGTCTCGGACGACGCGCGGACGGCGGCCCGATGGGAGGCCGGACCGCTGGGCCGGGCGACCAACAACGTGGCCGAACTGACCGCTCTGGAGCGGCTGCTGTCGGCCGTCGGCCCGGAGGTGCCGCTGGAGATCCGGATGGACTCCCAGTACGCCATGAAGGCCGTCACCACCTGGCTGCCCGGCTGGAAGCGCAACGGCTGGAAGACGGCCGCCGGCAAGCCGGTCGCCAACCAGGACCTGGTGGTCCGCATCGACCAGCTGCTCGACGGCCGCTCCGTGGAGTTCCGCTACGTCCCCGCCCACCAGGTCGACGGCGACCCGCTGAACGACTTCGCCGACCGCGCGGCCAGCCAGGCGGCGACCGTCCAGGAGGCGGCGGGCAGCGCCCTGGGCTCCCCGGAGCCGCCCGCGTCGCCCGACACCCCCGCCGCCGCGGCCCCGCGCCGCAAGACGCCCCGGCGGACCGGCGGCGGCGCGGCCTCCGCCCGCACGATCAAGGCGAAGTTCCCCGGCCGCTGCCTGTGCGGCCGCTCCTACGCGGCGGGCGAGCCCATCGCCAAGAATGCCCAGGGCTGGGGCCACCCGGAGTGCCGCGCGGCCGAGACGCCCTGACGGCTGCCGTTCAGGCGTCGGTGTCGAACGTGTAGAACCCCGTGTGGTCCAGCAGGTCCGCCGGTCGCACGGTGTTCCACGGCTTCATCGTCTCCTCGAGGTCCACCACGTCCGGCGTCCCGCCGGCCGGGACGTAACCGGCGTCCGGGTGCCGGCGCCGCCACTCGGCCCACAGCTTGTCTATGAAGGCGTGGTGGAGCCAGAACACCGGGTCGTTGGGGGAGACCCCGGTGGCCATGGTGCCGCCGACCCACACGTGGACCCGGTTGTGCAGGTTGACCCCGCGCCAGCCCTCCAGGTGGTTGCGGAAGCCGTCGGAGGCGCTGTTGAAGGGCGCCATGTCGTACACCGGCATCGCCAGCACCGACTCCACCTCCGCCCGCGTCGGCAGCTCGCGCACCCCGGTGCCCAGCGAGCGGCGCAGGAACGTACGGCCGTCCACGCGCACCGCCAGCGGCCAGTTCCCGGTGGCGGCGGCGAACGGGCCGTCCATCACCCTGCCGTCCGTGCCGCGCCCGGTGCCGCCGAGGAAGTCCGGCGCCCACAGCGAGGCGCGCACCGTGCGGTCGGTGCTCCAGTCCCAGTAGGGCAGCGCGACCGAGGGGTCCACCGACTGCAGCGCCTGCTCGAAGTCCAGCAGGAACCTGCGGTGCCAGGGCAGGAAGGACGGCGAGCGGTGACCGGTGCGCTCGCCGGTGTCGGTGTCCGCCATGATGAAGGCGTTGTGGGTGCGCACGAACTCGTCGTAGCGCCCGCCGCGCTTGAGTTCGAGGACGGCGGCGACGAACCGCCGCTTCTCGTCGGTGGTCAGGGCGGCCTGGTTCTTGCGTACGGTCATGTGCGAGGTGCTCCGGAGGTCCGTGCGGGGGCGGTCAGTTGGCGGGGAAGGGCAGCAGCGCGGCGCCCTGGAGTTCGTCCACCGCGGCGCGGGCGGCGGCGCGCGGCGTGGGCACCGGGTCGTAGTGGCTGACGACGCTGATCCAGCTGCCGTCGGCGTTGCGCATCACGTGCAGTTCCACCCCGTCGAGGAACACGGCGTACCCGGCGCCGGGTACGTGGTGGTGACCGCCCGCGCCCGCCGGGCGGCCCTGTATCCGGCGGCCCCGGTAGACCTCGTCGAAGGAGGCCGGGGCGTCGGGGTGATGCCCGGCGGCCGCCGCTCGCGGCGCGGCCAGTGACTGGGCTCCGGCCGCCGCGGCTGCGACGGCGGCCGCGGCGGTGAGCGCGCGGCGGCGGGTGAGCGCGGGCGGGCGGGACGGTTCGGGCATGCGGGTGCTCCTCGCGGGGTCGTGCGGACGATGACCCCGTATGCCTACCGGCCCGGTCCCGGGCGGCCGCAATCGCGCCCGGCCGGTTGGCCGCGATCCGGACAAGTACCGTTACGTCCTTGAGTGTTGAACCAGGATGATCTTGCTGCCCGGCCGGTCCGCCGGCCCCCGGAACGGGTCGTTCCGTGCCGTCGCGGGCGGGTTTCCGGTGATCTTTCGCGGCGGGCCGCCGTCCGGGTGGCGTGGCTCACCGCCGCAGACTGACGCGATCCGCGACCCCCGGCGCCCGCGCCCGGTGCTGCTACCCTGCGGTGCCAATCGGCCACGTTCAGTGACTATCAGGGGTGTGCGCGTGAAGGTCGTCTGTGTCGGAGGCGGGCCCGCGGGCCTGTACCTCGCCATCCTGCTCAAGCGGCAGAACCCGTCCCACGACATCACCGTCCACGAACGGGGCCCCGAGGGCTCGACCTACGGCTGGGGCGTGACCTACTGGCGCGGGCTGCTCGACAAGCTCCAAGCGCACGACGTCGCGTCGGCGCGCGCCGTCGAGGAGTACTCGGTCCGCTGGAGCGACGGCGTCGCCCGCGTCGGCGACCTGACCACCCGGCACAGCGGCGACGAGGGCTTCGGCATCGGCCGCCACCGCCTGCTCGACCTCCTCGCGTCCCGGGCCCGGTCACTGGGCGTGCGGCTGCGGTACGAGGACGAGATCACCGCCGTGCCCGACGGCGCCGACCTGGTCGTCGCGGCCGACGGCGTGCACAGCGCGCTGCGCACCCGCCACGCCGACCACTTCGGCACCCGCGTCCACACCGGCCGCAACCACTACCTCTGGCTCGGCACCACCAAGGTCTTCGACGCCTTCACCTTCGCCTTCGTCGAGACCGCGCACGGCTGGATCTGGTGCTACGGCTACGGCTACAGCGCCGGCCACAGCACCTGCGTCGTCGAGTGCTCCCCGCAGACCTTCACCGGCCTCGGCCTGGACCGCGCCGGCGCGGCCGACGGCCTGGCCCTGCTGGAGGAGATCTTCGCCGACGTCCTCGACGGCCACCCCCTGACCGGCCGCCCCTCCGCGGACGGCGGCGCGGGCTGGCTGAACTTCCGCACCCTCACCAACCGCACCTGGCACCACGGCAAACTGGTCCTCCTGGGCGACGCCGCCCACACCACCCACTACTCCATCGGCGCGGGCACCACCCTCGCCCTGGAGGACGCGATCTGCCTCGCCGGCAGCCTGCGCGAGCACGGCACCGTGCCCGAGGCGCTGGCCGCCTACGAACGCCGGCGCCGCTCCGAGCTGCTGTCGGTGCAGAGCGCGGCCCGCTACAGCGCCCAGTGGTACGAGAACCTGCCCCGCTACATCCACCTGCCCCCGCACCGCATGTTCGCCCTGCTCGGCCAGCGCCATTCCCCCCTGCTGCCGTACGTGCCGCCGCAGCTGTACTACGGGCTCGACAAGGCCGCCGGGCGGCTGGAGGCCCTGCGCAGGTTCAAGCGGTGGCTCGGGCCCCGCGCGGCCCGGGCCCTGCACGCACGCTCCGCCGGCAGGTGAGCCGGGCCGCCGGTGTGGGCCGGGGGAGCGGTGGGCGAGGGCTGGACGAGCGGCGGGTGCAGGGCAGGGCGAGCGGTAGATGAATTTCAATTCACCCGGTAAGGTGAATTGCGATTCACGTGTTCCCGCCGCAGCGCCTTCCCACCGCAGCGCCCTCTGGAGTGCCGATGGAGCAGCCCGTCCCGATACCCCGGCCGCCCGCCACCGGCCCGGTCCCGCTGCGGGACCGGATGACCATCCCGGTGCTGGCGTCGGGCGGCATCCTGATGGCCGTCATGCAGACCGTCGTCGTACCGCTGCTGCCGGACCTGCCCCGGCTGACCGGCGCCTCACCCGCCGCCGTCTCCTGGACCGTCACCGCCACCCTGCTGGCCGGCGCGGTCCTCACCCCCGTGCTCGGCCGCGCCGGTGACATGTACGGCAAGCGCCGGGTGCTGACGGCGGCGCTCGCCCTGATGACCGTGGGCTCGGTGATGTGCGCGCTGTCCTCCGACATCCGCGTCCTCATCGCCGCCCGCGCCCTGCAGGGCGCCGCCGCCTCCGTCGTCCCGCTGTCCATCAGCATCCTGCGGGACGAACTGCCCCCCGAGCGGCGGGGATCGGCGGTGGCCCTGATGAGCTCCACCGTCGGCATCGGCGCCGCGCTCGGCCTGCCGCTGGCCGCGCTGGTGGTGCAGTACGCCGACTGGCACACCATGTTCTGGCTCACCAGCGCCCTCGGCGCGCTCGGCGTGAGCGCGGTGTGGTGGGCGGTGAAGGAGTCACCGGTGCGCGAGCCGGGGCGCTTCGACGTCCTCGGCGCGCTGGGGCTCGCTGCCGGGCTGATCAGCCTGCTGCTCGCGGTGTCCCAGGGCGGGCAGTGGGGGTGGGCGAGCCCCGCCGTCCTGTCCCTGTTCGGGGCCGCCGCGGCCGTGCTGGCGCTGTGGTGCCGCCAGCAGCTGCGCGCCGAGCGCCCGCTGGTCGACCTGCGGCTGGTCACCCGTCCCCGGGTGGGCCTCTCGCACGTCGCCGCCCTGCTGACCGGGTTCGCCTTCTACGCCAACTCGCTGGTCACCGCCCAGCTGGTGCAGGCGCCCGAGGCCACCGGCTACGGCCTCGGGCTGTCCATCGTCGCCACCGGCCTGTGCCTGCTGCCCGGCGGCGTCACCATGTTGCTGCTGTCGCCCGTCTCGGCGCGCATCTCCGCCACCCGCGGCCCCCGGATCACCCTCGCCCTCGGCGCGGCCGTCATCGCCTGCGGGTACGCGGTGCGCATCGCCGACAGCCGCGACCTGTGGATGATCATCCTGGGCGCCACGGTGGTGGCCACCGGCACCACCCTCGCCTACTCGGCGCTGCCCACCCTGATCCTGCGTGCGGTGCCGGCCGGGCAGACGGCCTCCGCCAACGGCGTCAACGTCCTGATGCGCACCATCGGCCAGGCCACCTCCAGCGCCGCCGTCGCCGCGGTCCTCGTCCACCACAGCAGTCTCGTCGGGCGCCTCCCGGTGCCCACGCTGCACGGATACCTGCTGGCGTTCGCCATGGCGGGCGCCGTCGCGCTGGCGGCCTGCGCGGCCGCCCTGTCCATCCCCGGGGACGAGCCGTCCCCGGGCACCGGGCGGTTCCGGCGGGCCACCCGGGGCGCCCGGGACGAGGCGATGGAGGGAGCATGAGTGCCGTGAGCACTCCACCCGACCCCCGGACACCCGCCCCCGCCCGGCGGGACGCCGAGGCCACCAAGGCCGCGATTCTCAAGGCGGCCCGGTACCTCCTCGCCCGGCACGCCCACGCCGACATCACGCTGAAGGCGGTCGCCGAACGGGCCGGGGTCAGCCCGCCGCTGGTGCTCAAGTACTTCGGGAACCGTGACGCCCTTTTCGCCCGGGTCATGTCCTTCGACGCCGACGCGGCCGACCTGCTGGACGCGCCGCCGGCGGACCTCGGCCGGCACATGGTCCGCCACGTGCTGGCCAGCCAGCGCGAGCGGGGCGCCGACCCGTTGCTGCGCATCGTGTTCGCCCCGCTGCACGGTGACCACGGCGAGGTCCTGCGCGCCAACTTCCGCGCCCAGGTGACCGGACGGCTCGCCGGCCGCCTGTCCGGCCCCGACGCGGGTGTCCGCGCCGAACTCGCCGTCGCCGCGCTCCTGGGCCTGGGCGTCATGTACGGCATCGCGCGCGGCCCGCACCTGCGGGCCACCGACATCGACGCCATCACCGACCGCTACGGCCCCCTCGTGCAGGCCCAGCTGACACCGCCCTGGGCCTGACCCGCGCGGTCAGCGCAGGAGGCGGTCGAGGAAGCCGTTGCCGAACACCCGGTGCGGGTCCAGCCGGTCCAGCGTGGCGACCGCCTGCTGCCACACCCCGGTGCCCAGCGAGGCGGGTACCGCGGTGGACAGCACCTCCTCGTCGCTCCACACCGCGTCCCGGGTGTACGCCCAGCCCTTGGACCACTCCACGCGGGTCCGGCCGTACCCGCCGTCGTAGGTGTCCAGCAGGAACCGCTCCAGTTCGCGCAGGAACTCCTCGGCGTGCGGGGTGTCGGGCAGGCTGAGCACGTCCAGCCACACCGCGGTGTCCCAGGCAGGGGCGTCCTCGTCCGGGCGCAGCGCGGAGAGCGCGGGAGCGGTGGCGCCGGCCACGCCGCAGTGGGCCGGGTCGTCGAGCCCGGTCACCCGGATCTCCACCGAGCCGTTGACCGGGAAGCGGCCCAGCGCCGCGTAGGCGGCCAGGCGCTCGTGGTAGAAGGCCGTGAACTCGTGCACCACCCGCTGCACCCGGTCCCGGGTGGTCAGCACCGCGTACCCGTTGGCGGACACCCGCAGCGTGGTCGGCCTGATGTACAGCAGCGTGTTCTTCGACGGCCCCCACAGGTCGGCGGAGAGCGTCGCCACGAGACCGAGCGTGGCGGCCTCCAGCTGGGCCGTGCCGAGCGCCGGCGCCAGGTACCAGGCGGCGCCCGACGTCATCCGGCCCACCAGGTCCGCGACCGGGGCCGGGATGCTGTCCGAGAACGGGTAGTTGTAGGGCGAGGTGACGTGCCGCGACGTCGGCGGCCGGTCCGGGGCGACGCTCCACTCCTTCAGCCACGGGAACTCGGTGAAGGCGAACCAGATCGCCTCCACCCGCCCGGAGCGCGCGAGGAACGTCTCCAGCGTCCGTCCCCCGGAGCCCGGCGCCGCGAACAGCTCGGTGGCCGGGATGTCGGTCCGGCTGACGCAGCGCAGGTTGCTGTCGGCGCCCACGCGCAGCACGACCTCGGTGACGAGGGCGCGGCCCAGGTGGGCCAGGAGCGCGGCGCTGTCGGCCTCGTCGCGGTGGAAGGTGCGCAGCACGTAGGCGCCGCCGTCACCGCTGTCCGCGTCCCACACCACCGCCGTCAGCGACAGCACGCGGTTGCTCAGCGAGCCGTAGGTGTGCCCCGGCGCCCGGGTCTCACCGGCGGCCGCTACGGCGGTGCCGTGCGCGTCGACGGCCAGGGCGCCGCCGAGCGTCAGGTCGCCGGGCGCGGGCGCCGCGGTCACGCCGAGGCCGTGCTCCTCCAGGAAGGCCAGCAGCGCCTCCATGGTGACTCCGGCGCCGGCCCGCACGGAGGTGGCGGACTCCAGCGCCAGTCCGGTCAGGTGCGTGGTGGTGTCGACCAGCAGCACGCGCGCGTCGGCCGGCGTCCCGTCGGTGACGGTCAGCGGCGACCAGCCGTGCGAGCAGCCCCGCGCCCGCACCCGCCAGCCGTTGCGCCACGCCCAGTCGATGACGGCGAGCACCTGGTCGGGGCCGGTCGGCGTACAGGCCCACAGCCCGTCGGCGGTGATCTCGCCGACCCAGTTGCGGTACGCCGAACGGCACAGCGCCACACCGGCCGGGAAGCCGGGCAGCGCGGCCGCGGCGGCGGCCGGGTCGGCCGCCACCAGCACGGGCACGGCGGCCAGCGCGGCGGCGGTGCGCAGGAAGCCCCGGCGGCTCCAGGGCGAATCGTTGCTCAATGAACCATCAGTCACCCGGTCACGCTAGGCGGCCGGTGGCGGCGGACGGTTTTCCGTCGAACACATTCACTCGTGCGGGTGAAAAACGCGTCGATGGTGTGTCGGCCCGGGAAGCGGCCCGCTCCCCGCCCGCGCGTCCCGGATGACAGACTGACGCCATGGACGAACGCGTAATCGGCAGGTCGGGGCAGTGGACGTCGGTCGTCGGCCTCGGCACGTGGCAGCTGGGCGCCGACTGGGGCGAGGTGGACGACAAGGAGGCCCTCCGCGTACTGGAGACGGCCGCCGAGTCCGGAGTGACCTTCTTCGACACGGCGGACGTGTACGGCGACGGGCGCAGCGAGCAGACCATCGCCGCGTTCCTCAGCGGCCGGCCCGACCTGCACGTGCTGGTGGCGACCAAGATGGGGCGCCGGGTCGGGCAGATCCCGCAGAACTACGTCCTGGACAACTTCCGGGCCTGGAACGACCGCTCCCGCCGCAACCTGGGCGTGGACCGCGTCGACCTGGTGCAGCTGCACTGCCCGCCGACGCCGGTGTACTCCTGCGACGAGGTGTTCGACGCCCTCGACACCCTGGTCGAGGAGGAGCGCGTCGCCGCGTACGGGGTCAGCGTGGAGACCTGCGCCGAGGCGCTGGCCGCGATCGCCCGGCCGAACGTGGCGAGCGTGCAGATCATCCTCAACCCGTTCCGCATGAAGCCCCTGCGCGAGGTGCTCCCGGCCGCGCGGGAGGCGGGCGTCGGCATCATCGCGCGCGTGCCGCTGGCCTCCGGGCTGCTGTCGGGCAAGTACACCCGCGACACGGTGTTCGCCGCCGACGACCACCGCACGTACAACCGGCACGGCGAGGCCTTCGACCAGGGCGAGACCTTCTCCGGCGTGGACTACGGCACGGGCGTCGAGGCGGCCGCCGAGTTCGCCGCGCTCGCCCCCGAGGGGTACACCCCGGCCCAGCTGGCGCTGCGCTGGATCATCGAGCAGCCCGGTGTGACCACCGTGATCCCGGGCGCCCGCAACCCCGAGCAGGCCCGGGCCAACGCGGCCGCCGCCAAGCTGCCCCCGCTGCCCGAGGAGACGGTCACCGCGATCCGGGAGCTGTACGAGCGCCGGATCAAGGACCACGTAGAGCACCGCTGGTAGCCCCCGCCGCGGCCCGGGACGGCGGCATCGTCGCTGCTCCGGGCCGCTTCGGCTGTTTGAGGGAACGATCTCCGGGTAACCCGCAGCGCATGAAGCAGCAGGAGGGACGGCGGGACGGCCGGCGCACGGGGCGGAACGAGACAGAGGAGGAGCGTGCCGACCGCAAGTGGGGCGAACTCATCCAGGAGGTCCGGGTCGCGCAGACGGGCGTCCAGATTCTCTTCGGCTTCCTGCTGACGGTCGTCTTCACCCCGAAGTACGCCACGCTGGCCCACGTCGATCAAATTATCTACATCGTCACCGTCATACTCGGCGCGTGCGCGACCGGCGCCCTCATCGGCCCCGTCTCCCTGCACCGCCTCGTCGCGGGCCGCCGGGTCAAGCCCCAGGCGGTGCGGCTGGCGTCCCGGCTGACGTTCGTCGGCCTGATCCTGCTGCTCGCCACCATGACCTCCTCCCTGCTGCTGATCCTGCGGGTCGCCACCCACGACGGCTACGTGCCCTGGCTGGTCGGCGCGGTCGTGCTCTGGTACCTGGTGTGCTGGTACGTCCTGCCGATCTGGGCGCGTACGCGTCACACGTCCCGGGACGCCGACGGACGCGACGACGAGCCGCCCTTCAGCGCCGCCAGCTGACGGTCGTGCGCCCCGCTCAGCAGCAGCACCGACACGACGGCCCCGATCAGGGCGCAGAACATGTCCCACTGGGTGTCCCAGACGTCGCCCTGGGTGGCGAGGAAGGCGTCGGCGCCGTGCCCGCCGATCTCGGCGGCCAGCCACTCCAGCAGCTCGAAGCAGGCGCTGAAGGCGAGGCAGGCGCACACGGTCAGCGGAGCGAGCCAGCGGCTGCCGCGCAGCGGTGAGGTGCGGCTGAGCAGTTCCCGCACCAGCACCGCCGGCACGAAGCCCTGCATGAGGTGGCCGAACCTGTCGTACGGATTGCGGTCGAGGCCGAAGGTGTCGCGGACCCAGTCGCCGAGCGGCACCTGTGCGTAGGTGTAGTGGCCGCCGACCATCAGGACCAGCGCGTGCACGGCGAGCAGCCCGGACAGCAGCCCGGTCAGCGGGAAGCGCCGCCAGGTCAGGATCACCAGCGGCAGCCCGGCGAACACCCACACGGTCTCCAGGAACCAGGTGGTGCGGTCACGGGCGCCCCACGCCGACAGGGCGAGGGCGGCGGTCACCGCCCCGGCGAGCACGGCGGGCGGGATGCGGTGCGCGGTGGGGTGCGGGGCGCTCTGCACAGCGGTCATGGCCGGGGCTCCTTGTCGTCGGGAGTCCCAGAGTGACCGAGTGGGAGCGGGCCGGCATGAGTACGGCTACTCAGGCCCGCGGGGGGAGCCGGCTCAGCCCGCGGAGAGGATCTCCGCCAGCAGGTCGTCGACGCGGACCTCCTCGCTGCCCGGGGCCACCACCTGATGGGTGTCCCGCAGGAAGGCGGCCACCGCGGGCGCCCAGGCGAACACCACGGCGTGGTGCCGGGTGCCGTCGGCGCGGGTGTCGCCGAGGAACTCCATCCGCAGCTCGCGCCACATCCCCGTGGACACCGGCCGCAGCCGCACGTCCCCGACGCCGACCGCCTTGCTCAGCCCGTCGTGCAGCATCTCCCGGTCCAGCCGCCACTGCGCGAGCACGTGCCCGTCGTGACCGAACACGGCGGTGACGGCGAACGGGTCGTCGGCGTCGTAGCTCAGGTGGGCGAGCACGGGACACCGGCCGGTGCCCCCCGCCTGCAGCTGCACCACCAGGCTCTTGTGCACGAAGCGGTTCACGCGAGGGCCTCCGGGAAATCGACGTAGAGCCCTCTATTACCCCGCCTGAGCGCATGATGCTCACCCGAGCGGATGATTCCCGTGAAAACGTCAGCCCAGGGCGTCCCGCAGCGCGGGCAGCAGCGTCTTCTGCGCCCAGTCCAGGAACGCCGGCTGCGACTCGCCGCCGATCTGCACCAGCGCGACCTCGGTGAACCCGGCCTCGGCGTACGGCCGTACCGCCTCCACGAAGTCCTCGGGGTCGTCGCCGCACGGGATGGACCCGGCCACGTCGTCCGGGGTGACGAACTGGGTCGCGGCCTCGAAGGAGTCCGGGTGCGGCAGTTCGGCGTTCACCTTCCAGCCGAGCCCGAACCAGCGGAACTGGGAGTGGGCGCGCTTGACCGCGGTCTCCCGGTCGGGGTCGTAGCACACCGGCAGCTGGCCCACCCGGGGCTTGCCGGTGCCGCCGTGCCGGTCGAAGGCCTCCAGCAGGCCCGCCTTCGGCTCGGTGGCGATCACCAGGTCGGCGAGATGACCGGCCAGCTTGCACGACTGCTCGCCGGAGACCGCGACACCGATCGGCGGCGCCTGCTCGGGCAGGTCCCACAACCGGGCCGACTCCACGTCGTAGTGGGTGCCGTGATGCGTGACGTGACCACCCTCGAACAGCGCGCGGATGATCTCCACCGCCTCTTCGAGCATCTCGTGCCGCACGTCCACCGGCGGCCATCCGCCGCCCACCACGTGCTCGTTGAGGTTCTCGCCCGATCCCAGCCCGAGCCGGAAGCGGCCCTCGGACAGCAGCTGCACGGTCGCCGCCTTCTGCGCCACCACGGCCGGGTGGTAGCGGAAGGTCGGGCACGTCACGTACGTCATCAGCGGGATGCGCGAGGTGGCCTGGGCGGCGGCGCCCAGCACGCTCCACGCGTACGGGGCGTGGCCCTGCGAGCGCAGCCAGGGGAAGTAGTGGTCGGAGATCACCGAGAAGTCGAAGCCCGCCTCCTCGGCCTGCACCAGGTGGTCCACCAGGTCACGGGGGCCGGCCTGCTCGGTCATCATCGTGTATCCGATTTGCACCATAGCCGGAGAGTCCCCGCGATCGCGGACTCCTAACGACCCGCGTCCGTGGGGCAGCCGCCTGGCTCAGTGGACGGGTTCCCGGAACGTCGTCAGGAACGTCGTCAGCGCCAGCCGGTCGGCGGCCGTGTCCCACTCCGCCGCCGGGGTGGTGAACCGCAGGGAGAACCCGCGCCGGCCGCCGAGCAGGAAGCCTCGCCCGAAGGTGTGCGTGCGGCCGGCGCCGGTGCCGGAGAGCCACTCCATGTCGGCGGCGCTGCGGCCCCGGTAGGTGGTGGCCCGCACGGCGCCCAGGCGCCGGTAGCCGCCGGTCTGCCGCAGCCCCGGCTCGACGTCGTCGCGCCAGACGGCGGCCGGGTCCGGGCCGACCCGCTCGCTGTAGGTGACGGCCAGGGTGGGGGAGTTCCCGCCGGTTCCGAAGGTGACCCGGTAGGCGTCCGGCACCCGTGAGGTGGCCAGCCGCCGCCACGCGGCGGGCAGCGCGACCCGGAAGCCCTCCGGCGCGGTGTAGCGGCGGTAGCCGGCCGGCAGCGCGGCGGCCCTGGGCGTGGACGCGGGGGCGGTCGTCGCTGAGGGGGAGGGGGAGGGGGACGGCGGCGTGCGTGAGGCGACCGCGCCGGTGGGGCCGCGGCGGTCCGCGGTGGCGGTCGGCGGCGCCGCGGTGGTGGTGCCGGGCAACTGGTGGGTGGCGGCGAGGACGGCCACCGCGACCGTGGCGACCGCCAGCACGGTGCCTGCCACCGCGGGCCCGCGGCGCCGGCCCGCGCCCGGCTGCCCGACCCCGGCGAAGGCGCGGCGCAGCCGCGGGCTCGGGGCGGGCTGCCGGTCGGCGTCGGACTCCTCGCTGAGGATGCGGAGCAGGGCCGCGCGGACCACGGGCCGGGTCAGCCGCTCCCGGGAGTCCTTGCGCAGCAGCCCCTGCACCACTTGGGCGAGCGGACCCGCGTGCGCGGGCGTGCGCAGCGGCAGCCGGTCCACGCCCTTCAGGGTGGCCTCCGGGCGGCCCCGGTCGCGGTACGGCGCCCGGCCCTCGACCAGGGTGTACAGGATCGCGCCCAGCGCCCACAGGTCGGCGGCCGGGCCGACGCGTTCGTCGCGGGCCTGCTCGGGGGAGGCGTACGCCGGTGCGGTGATCCGGGGGGCCAGGGTCGTGCCCGCCAGGCCGAAGCCGGTCAGTACGGCCGGGCCTCCGTCGCGCACGAAGACCTGGTTGGGGCTGAGTTCGCCGTGGGTGATGCCCTCGTCGTGCGCGGCCTGGAGCACGTCGAGCACGTCGAGGCCGATCCGCGCGGCCCGTACGTAGTGCAACGGCCCCTCTTGGGCGAGGAGTTCGCCCAGCGGTGTGCCGTCGATCCACTCGGTGACCGTCCACAGCGTCCCCGGCTCCTCGACGGCGTCGACGACCGCGGCCACCCGGCCGGGGCGCAGCAGGGCCATCGTCTCGGAGGTGCGCAGGATGCGCGCGGTGGTGCGGCGCGCGGTCTCCTCGTCGGGCCCCGCCGGGAGCGCGGTCCGCGTCACCAGGCGGGGCCGCGCCGCCGCGACGTCCTCGGCGGACCAGCGCACCCGGTTCGTCTCGCGGTCCACCACCTCCAGGAGCCGGTACCGCTCGGCGATCACCTGTGGTGCGAAGACGTGCGCGTCGGCCATCGTCATCCCTCGCTGAAACCCCTGCCTCGTCGTGCCCAGAGGTACGCGGGGAAGGGCCCGGCGTCTCAAAGGATGGGCGACCGGGGAGCGCTTTCCGCCTTTCTTTTCACCTCCCAATACGGCGCCCCGGCGTGCGGAGAGCGACCAACGGCGGGCCTCCACCTGCGGGTTACCGACGGTAGGCCGTCGGATACGAGGCATGGCGGCGCGGGGGCGCGGGGGAACGCCCGTCCGCTCCCCGTGAGCGCCGCAGGCCGGGCGTCACAGCAGGGCGAACCGCCGCGCCCAGCCGAGGACGTCGGCGGGTGTCGCGTTGCCCCCGCACACCACCAGCCCCAGCCGCGCGCCGTCGCCGACCCGCTCCCGGATCCGCCGGGCCGCCGGCAGCAGACAGCCCGCGGCGGGCTCCGTCCACACCTTGGCGTGCTCGGCCAGCTCCAGGCAGCCGCGCACCGCCTCCTCGTCCGGGACCACCAGGACCTCCGTGACCAGCTCGGCCACGTGGTCGTAGGTCAGCCGGGACACCGACGGCGCGCTGAGCGTCGTCACGATCGACGACAGCGCGACCGGCAGCGGCCCGCCCGCCGCCAGCGCCCCGGACATGGCCTCGGCGCCCGCCGTCTCCACACCCCACACCCGCACGTCCGGCCGCCTGGCGCGCAGCGCCGCCGCCACACCGGCGATCAGGCCCCCGCCGCCGATGCTGACGATCACGTCCGTCAGCGCGTCGGCGTCGGCGTCCTCGGCGAACTCCAGGCCCACCGTGCCCTGAGCGGCGATCACCACCGGGTCGTCGAAGGGGTGGACCAGCGTCAGCCCCTCGTCCCGGCAGCTGTTCACCAGCTGGAACGCGGTGTCCATGCCGTCGGTCAGCCGTATCGTGGCCCCGCTCTCCTCGACGAGTGCGATCGAGCGCGCCGGCGCCGTGCGCGGCATGATCACCGTGGCCTTCACGTCCAGGGCCGCGGCCATCACGGCCAGGGCGATGCCGTGGTTGCCGCCGCTGACCGCCACCACTCCCGCCGCCCGCTCGGCCTCGGTCAGCGACAGCAGCCGGGCCGCCGCCCCGCGCGCCTTGAACGAGCCCGTGCGCTGGAGCAGTTCCAGCTTGGTGGTGACCGGGACGCCGAGCAGTGCGGACAGGCCCGGACTGGGCACGGTCGGGGTCCGTACCACGTGCCCGGCGATGAGCTGCGCGGCGGCTTCGATGTCCGAGATGCCGATCAAGGCGGTCCACCCTTCCGGCGCGGGGATGGGCTCCGCGCCACCGGCACCCTCACCCGAGCGGGCGGAAGAGGTCAACTTCTCACAGCTCGCGGCCCACCAGGTACTCCAGCAGCAGGCGCAGCTCCGCGGCGGGACCTGCCGCCAGCGGGGCGGCGGCCAGCAGCGCCCCGGCGGCAGCCGTGTGCCGACGGGCCTCGGCGAGCGCGGCCGTACACCCGCCCGCCTCCTCGACCAGCGCTGCCGCGGCCTCGGTGCTCCCGGTGTCCAGCAGCGCGGGCAGCCGGCCGCCCGCGGGCGAGGCGAGCGCGGCCAGCACCGGGTACGTCTTCTTGCGCTCCCGCAGATCGCCGTGCGCGGGCTTGCCGGTGACGGCCGGGTCGCCCCAGATCCCGAGCACGTCGTCCACCAGCTGGAAGGCGACCCCCAGATGGCGGCCGGCCCGGTCCAGCGCGTCGGCCGTCGCCGCGGGCGCCCCGCCGAGCACGGCGCCCAGCGCGGCCGCGCAGCCCAGCAGGGCGCCGGTCTTGTGCTCGGCCATCGCCCGGTACTCGTGCGGCGACACCCGGCCGGGGCCGTTCCAGGGCCGCGCCGCGAACAGCAGGTCGTCCGCCTGCCCGCGCACCAGGTCGGCCAGCGCCGCCGACAGCAGCCGTACGGCGCCCGAGCCCCCCGGGGCGAGCGCGAGGCTCTCCACGGCCAGCGCGAACAGGGCGTCGCCCGCGAGGACCGCCGGGCCGGTGCCGTACGCCTGCCAGACCGCGGGGCGGCCGCGCCGGGTGGCGTCGCCGTCCATGATGTCGTCGTGCAGCAGCGAGAAGGCGTGCACCAGCTCCACCGCGACCGCCGCCGGGATTCCGGCGCGCGCGGGCGCGCCGGCCGCCTGGGCGCCGAGCACCGCCAGCGCCTGCCGCACCCCCTTGCCGCCCGGCGCGACGGCCGGCGCGCCGCCCACCTCGCTCCAGCCGAAGGCGTACGCCGCCATCTCGCCCACCCACGGGTGCAGCCGCCCCACGGCCTCCCGCAGCGCGGGCCGCACCAGCTCCCGGCAGCGGCCGAGGACCGGGGGAGCGCACGGCGGCGCCTGCACCGCCGACGTCGGCGCGCTCACCGTACGGCCTCCGCGTCCACGCCGAACTCCCGCTGCGCCCGGGTCACCATCTCCCGCGCGTGCCGCAGGCCGGCGCGCTCCAGCACCTGGGCCAGGTCGGCGAGTTCGGCCGCCGTCTCGGACCGGTCGCGGCCGAGCCGGGCCAGCGCCTTGGCCAGTCCCAGCCGGGCCAGGGCCGTGCCGCGCGGCTCGCTCATCGCGCGGAACTCCTCCAGCGCCAGCCGGTACAGGTCCCGCGCCTCGGTGTACCGCCCGGCCCGGTAGCAGACGTTGGCGCGCATCTTGTGGTTGTAGGCCAGCGCGCTGGAGAGGTTCATCTCCCGGCAGATGGCCTCCGCCTCCGACAGCAGCTCCAGCGCCCGGGCGGTGTCGTGGTCGCGTATGGAGAGGATGTCGGCGAGTCCGCGCAGCGCCCAGGCGTGGCCGCGCCGGTCCTCGGCCCGCGCGGCCGTCTGCGCCGCCTCCTCGAACAGCGCGTACGCGGTGTCGTAGGAGCCGGTGTTGCGGTGCATCTGCGCGATGCCCTCCAGCGCCCACACCGTGTGCCGGGCCTCGCCGCGCCTGCGGGCCTCGGCCAGCAGCTGCTCGTGCAGCCGGCCGACCGCCTCGTAGTCGCCCTGTATCCGTCCGGTCTCGGCGAGCCCCGCCAGTGAGTAGCCCCGTACGACGACGTCCCCGCCGCGCTCACCGAGGTCGGCGGCGAGCTCCAGCAGCCGCCGGGCCAGCGGGAACGCGCCGCGCTGGCGGGCGAGGGTGCCGCCGCTCCACAGGGCCCAGGCCATCGCGGCGGTGTCCCCGGCCGTCCGGGCGGCGCGGTAACTCGCCTTCCAGGCCCGGTCCGCGTCGTGTATCCGGCCGAGCCGCCGGTGCGCCTCGGCCACCGCGAGCCCGCAGCGGGCCTCCTCGTCGCGCCGCCCGGACCGTTCGGCCTCCCGCAGCCGCTCGGTGGCCTCGGCCAGCACGTCGACCAGTGAGGAGTTCACGGACAGGGAGGTCAGGGTGCCCTGGTACTCCGGGGCGAATGCCTTGGCGTGCATGAGTGCCTCTCTATACGCGCTATGTATACATGATGTGTATAGCGCGTCGGAAAAAGGCCCTGGCCCGAGGGCCAGGGCGCGCTCTGTCGCCGGTCAAGACGTCCGCACGGCCGCACGGGTTGCCTGCGAGACGCAGATCACCCACGCGGGCGCTCAGTGCTGCTGGGCCTTCTGCGGCGTCACCTCGCTGGGTCGCACCACGACGAATCCCTCGCCCTGGAGCATGAGTTGCACGGCCTCGCCCGAACCGCCGCGCAGCATCGAGCCGATGGACTGCGAGCGGTGCAGCGAGGTCTGCAGGTGGGCGCTCCAGCCCACCACCGCGTCCGTGTCGACGTACACCGGGTACTGCGGCGAGACCGGTATGACGAGCGGGTTGCCCTCGCACATCAGGCCCAGCCGGCCGTGCCCGGTGAAGACGCTGTTGAACAGGCCGCCGCCGGCGATGCCCGAACCCTTCACCGTCTTGATCTCGTACGACAACGAGGCGTCGAAACACAGGACGTTGCGGCCGTTGACGGTGAACACGTCACCGGGCTCGACCTCCACGACGAAACAGTTCTGCGCCTCGTGCGCGAACCAGGCCTCACCCTGCCCGCGCACCGCCATCAGCGGCAGCCCCTCGCCGGTGACCGCGCGCTTGAGCATGCCGCCCACGCCCTGGCCCTTGCGCTCGAACTGGAGACTGCCCCGGTACGCGATCATCGCGCCCTGCCGGGCGACCATCTCGCCGTTCACCGCGTATCTGATGCACTTCGCGTTCTCGACGGTCATGCCCGGCTCGGTGGCCGGCCGCACCATGTGCCCACTGGAGAAAAGATCACCCTTCATGCCGGGCATGGTGTCCCGGAGGATGCCGTTCCGCCAAGGCCGGGGCGCGGCCGGCCCGCGCACCGGGGCGGGGCTCAGCCGCCGGCCGGGGTGATGTCCAGGTTCCGCTCGACGTCCGCGGCGGCGCCGCGCGGTCCGGCCGCCTTCGCCGCCTTGCCGCAGAACGCCGACTCCAGGGCGCCGGCGAGCGCGTCGAGGACGGGGGCGCTGTTGGAGGCGTTGGCGACCGCGGTGAGGCTGCGGCGGCCGTCCGCCGAGGTGAACGCGTAGGTGTAGTAGCCCTGTACGGCGCCCGTGTGGCCGTACACCGACGTGCCGCACGACAGGGTGCGCCGCCGCAGGCCCAGCCCGTAGGCGGTGGTGCTGTTGACCGGGGTCCACCGCCGCATCTCGGTCAGCTGGGCGGACGGCAGCAGCCGGCCCCCCAGCAGCGCCGAGTAGAAGGTGTTGAGGTCGCGGGCGGTGGAGACGACGGCGCCCGCGCTCTGCGCCCAGGACACCGTCTGCTCGGTGGCGTCGACCAGCGGGGCGCCCGCCCGGTCCGGGGTGAGGTAGCCCCGGGCGTAACGGCCCGGCAGCTTGGTGTCGGGGTGCACGTAGAAGGTGTCGCGCAGGTTCAGCGGGGTGAGGATGCGCCGCTGGTACTCGGTGGCCACGGAGTGTCCGGTGAGCTTCTCGACGAGCATCCCGGCGACCACGAAGTTGGTGTTGGAGTAGGAGTACACGGCGCCGGGCGCGCTGCTGCGCGGCTTGGCGAGGGAGAGGGCGACCAGCTGGCGGTAGGCGAAGACCTTGTGGCGCACCGCCTCGAACCCCTGGACGCTGTCGGCGAACATCTCCTCGGTGTAGTCGTGCAGTCCGCTGCGGTGGCTGAGCACGTGCCGGACCGTGATCCGGTCGCTCGGCAGCAGGCCCGGCAGATAGCGGTTGACCGGGGCGTCCAGCGACAGTCTGTGCTCCGCGGCCAGTTGCAGCAGGACGACGGCCGTGAAGGTCTTGGTGACGCTGCCGACCCGGAAGCGGTCGCCGGTGCCGATGGCCCGGCGGGTGACCCGGTCGGCCACCCCGCGCTCGGCCAGGTGGACGGTGCCCTGGTCGTCGATCCGCGCCATGGCGCCGGGTGCGCCCTTGTTCACCACCGAGCGCAGTACGTCGCGCAGGCCCGCCGTGTCGGGAGCCGGCAGTGCGCCGGCCGCCGGCGCGGCCGGCGGGGCGGGCGCCGCACCGGTCACCGCGTGTGCCGGAACGGCGAGGAGCGACAAGACGGCCGCTCCGAGTACCGCCCCCCTGCCCACAGTTGCTGAAACCATCCGACTGCTCCCCTCCGCACGCCGTGCGGTGCGATATCCGTCACATCCCGGCGAGGGAACCTACCGGCGCCCCGTGGCATCTCCACAGGCGACACACAAGTGGTGACGGGGCAGTCACTCAGTGAGGCGCATTCGTAAAGGATTGCCCTAGAACGCGGCGAAAGCGATCATTCCGCCTTTACGCGGACATGACTCATCCGCAAGGGTTCCGACCGGGGCCCGACCAGCCCCCTGGGCGCGCCAACTGCGCCCTGCCTCAAGGCGGTTGGTGACCCCGGCTGCTTTCGAACGAAGGAACCCTCCTAGTGCGTAGACCGCACATACGCAGCGTGGCGGTCGCCGTCGCCGTGACGACGGCTGCCACGGGCCTGGCCGGTACCGCCTTCGCCGGTCCCTCCACGGGGGTGGAGCAGTCCGTCACGACCTCCGCGACCTCGGCCGCCTCGGTGGTGCAGGCGGCCCGGAACGCCGCCTTCGCCCACGCCGCGGCGACGGGCGTCTCCCAGGGCGACGCCCTGCACGCCCAGGACGTCCTGATCGACCCGGAGGGCGCGCGGCACGTGCGCTTCATCCGGACCCACGACGGCCTGCCGGTGCTCGGCGGCGACCTCGTCGTCCACCTCTCCCGGCAGCTCGCCTTCACCGGCGTCACCCGCGCCGCGGACCGGGCCGTCGCCCCGTCCGCCACGCGGGCGAAGCTCAGCGCCGCACAGGCCGAGGCGAAGGCTGCCCGGGCCGCCCAGGGCGACGCGGGCGGCGCCGCCCTCGTCGTGGACGCCCGCACCGGCGCCCCGGCCCTCGCCTACCAGGTCACGGTCACCGGCAGCCCGACCGCCGACGGCGGCTCGCGGACGGTCGTCATCGACGCCGTCACCGGCGCGGTGCGCAGCAACACCGCGGACCACGACGAGTTCCTCTCGCCCAAGCTGCTCGACACCCTGCGCCGGCGGGGCGAGACCATCGACCCGGCCACCGGCATCGGCAGCGCGGACACCGGCGCGGCCGCGTCCGCCACGCCCTCGCTGAGCGGCGCCACGCACTACCCGGCGACCGCCCACGGCACGGGCAAGTCCCTCTTCGCCGGCAAGATCCCGCTGACCACCACGGCGACCGCCCGCAGTAAGTACCAGCTCAAGGACCCCACCCGGTACGGCACCGAGACCCGGGACGCCAAGGGCAAGTACACCGAGTCCTTCGGGCAGGGCAGCAAGTTCACCAACACCACCGACGTGTGGGGCAACGGCAAGACCTCCAGCCGCGCCAGCGCCGCCGCCGACGCCCAGTACGGCATCACCAAGACGCTGGACTTCTACAAGAAGACGTTCGGCCGCAAGGGCATCGCCAACAACAGCAAGCCCGCCCGCGCGCTGGTCCACTGGGGCAGCAAGGTCGGCAACGCGTTCTGGGACCCGCAGTGCGCCTGCATGCTGTACGGCGACGGCGACGGCCAGCTGTTCAAGAAGCCGCTCGTCGTCCTGGACGTCACCGGTCACGAACTCACCCACGGCGTGGTGGAGGCGACCGCCAACCTGGAGCCGACCTTCCAGGACAGCGACGGCAACCAGTACGGCGAGCCCGGCTCGCTCAACGAGTCGCTGGCGGACATCTTCGGCTCCGACGTCGAGTTCTACGCCAAGAACGCCAAGAACCCGCCGAACTACCTGATGGGCGAGAAGCTGGGCCTTCAGCAGAAGTTCCTGCGGCGCCTCGACCACCCCTCGCTCGACAAGCTCGAGGGCACGATCGACTACTGGTCGCCGGAGACGTACTACACCGAGGTGCACGCCGGCTCGGGCGTCTCCTCGCACGCCTTCTACCTCCTCGCGGAGGGCAGCGGGCGCAAGACGATCGGCGGCTTCACGTACAACTCGCCGACCGTCGACGGCTCGGTGGTCAAGGGCATCGGCCGGACCAAGGCCACGGCGATCTTCTACCGCGCCCTGACCCGCTACATGGTCTCCACGACCGACTTCCACGACGCGCGCGTCGCGACGCTGAAGGCGGCCCAGGACCTCTACGGCGCCGGCAGCGTCGAGTACACGACGGTGGACCGGGCGTGGGCCGCGGTCAACGTCACCGTCGCCAACACGCCGGCCGCCCGCCACTGACGCGGCCGCACGGCACCAGCGGTACCGGATGCCCCGCCCTCGCGCGGGGCATCCGCACGCCCGCCCCGCGCCGGGCGGACGGCGCCGCGGGGAGAGGTCAGCGCAGGGTGCGCGCCCAGTCGGCCGGGACGCGTCCGGCGGGCCCCGGAGTGGGCTGGTCCGCGGGGTGCGCGGCCGGCGGGGCCAGCTCGGGACCGGAGTCGTACAGCTCCTCGGCCGCGTAGTCCCAGAACCAGTCCTCGCCCGGCTCGAAACTGCGGATCACCGGATGCCCGCTCTGCCGGAAGTGGGCGCTGGCGTGCCGCCCGGGGGAGTCGTCGCAGCAGCCGATGTGCCCGCACCGCGCGCAGCGGCGCAGATGGAACCACCAGCCGCCGGACGCCTCGCACTCCACGCAGCCGGTGCCGCTCGGCGCTGCGGCGGGATCGATCGGGGCGTCGCTGTTCATGCCGTCTCCTCGGGCGTCTCGTCGGCGGTCTCGGCGGTCAGCGGCAGCAGCACCTGGAAGCGGGTGTCCCCGGGCACCGACTCCACCTGGAGGCTGCCGTGGTGCTTGTTGACGACGATCCGCCAGGAGATGTCCAGGCCGAGGCCGGTGCCCTCACCGACCGGCTTGGTGGTGAAGAACGGATCGAAGATGCGGCCCCTGATCTCCGGCGGGATGCCCGTCCCGGTGTCCCGGAACTCCACCAGGACCCGCTCGTGGTCGAGCGCGGTACGAACGGTCAGCGTGCCGTCGCCGCCCGCGCCGGCGATCGCTGAGACGGCGTTGTCGATCAGGTTGGTCCACACCTGGTTCAGCTCGGCCGGGTAGGCCGGGACCGGCGGGAGTGTGCGGTCGTAGTCCTTGACGACCGCGATCCGCGGCCCGATCTTGCCGGACAGCATCAGCAGGGTGGAGTCGAGGAGTTCGTGCACGTCCACCACGCGGTAGGGCGCCCGGTCCAGCTGGGAGTACTGCTTGGCGGCGTCGACGAGGTGCGAGACGCGGGTGGTGGAGTCCTGGATCTCGTTCATCAGCAGCTCGGTCTCGATGGTGTAGTTCAGCCAGCCGACCGCCCCGGGCAGGATCTCCTCGCCCACGGCGGCCGCCACCTGCTCCAGCCAGTCGATGTCCAGCCCGGCCTGCACGAAGGTGGGCGCGAGCTGCCAGCCGTAGCCGATGCCGTGGTCCTCGAGCCAGTCGGAGAGGGCGTCCTCCCGGTCCGAGGCCTCCAGCGGGCTGAGCGCGGGCGCCTTCGCGACCCGCTCGGCGGTGCGTTCCTGGATCTCGATCAGCTCCGCCAGCGCCTCGCGGGAGAACGGCCCCTCGGCGATCACGGCGAGCTTGTGCCGCATCTTCGCCACGCGTTCGCGCAGCGTCGAGGTGGCCCGGACGGCCGCCGCGGCCGGGTTGTTCAGCTCGTGCGTCAGCCCGGCCGACAACGAGCCGAGGGCCAGCAGCCGTTCGCGCTGCCCGATCGCCGCCTGGGTGTTCTTCGAGCCGAAGAACAGCCCCTCCAGCAGGTGCACCGCCATCGGGAACCACTCGCGCATGATGTCCGCGAAGGTGTCCGCCGGCAGCACGAAGAACCGCGACGGCTCCGTCACCCGCATCGAGTTGTTGTAGGCCTGGCGCACCCGCTCCCCGAGGTAGGCCTGCATCGCGCCCGCGTACACGCCGCGCTGCGAGGTCCGGCTGACCTCCACGTCGTCGCCGCCGACCCGGCGGGAGAGCACGACCGTGCCCTCGATCAGGACGTAGAAGCAGGTGGCGGGGTCACCCTCGGCGTACACCGGGCCGGGCTCGAACAGCTCCACCCGGCCCTCGGCGCACAGCCGCCCCAGCTGCTCCGGCGCCAGCTTCTCGAAGAGGAACAGCGCGCCGATCTCCCGGGCGCTGCACGGCATCGGCCGACCGCTCATGACTGCTCCAGGTACCGGTGGACGAGCATCACGGCCATGGCTCCCTCGCCGACGGCCGACGCGACGCGCTTGGCGGACTCCGCGCGGGCGTCCCCCGCCACGAACACGCCGGGCACGCTGGTCTCCAGGTGGTACGGCGGCCGGTCCAGCTCCCAGCCGGCCGGCGGCCGCCCGTCGGCGCTCAGATCCGGCCCGGCCAGGATGAAACCGCGCGCGTCGCGCAGCACCGTCTCACCCAGCCAGTCGGTCAGCGGCGCGGCGCCGATGAACACGAACACCCACTGCGCCTCCACCCGTTCGCTCTCACCGGTCTGCGTGTGACGCAGCGTCAGGTGCTCCAGGTGGTCCGCGCCGTGCGCCGCGCCCACCTCGGTGCGGCAGCGCACCGAGATGTTCGGCGCCTCCTCGATCTGCTGGATCAGGTAGTGCGACATGGACGCCGACAGGTCCGGGCCGCGCACCAGCAGGGTCACCGACTTGGCGAACCGCGAGAGGTACATCGCCGCCTGACCCGCCGAGTTGGCGCCGCCCACGATGTACACGTCCTGGCCCTGGCAGGCGGCCGCCTCGGTCAGCGCCGAGCCGTAGAACACCCCGCAGCCGGTCAGGCCGTCGCAGCCGTCGGCGGTCAGCTGCCGGTACTGCACACCGGTCGCCAGGATCACGCTGTGCGCCGCGACCGCCGAGCCGTCCGTGAACCGCACGACCCGCGCCGCCCCGTTGACCTCCAGTCCGGCCACCTCGCGCGCGGTGAGGATCTCGGCGCCGAACTTGGCCGCCTGCCGCCGCGCCCGCTCGGTGAGCTGGGCACCGGAGACACCGTCGGGGAAGCCGAGGTAGTTCTCGATCCGGCTGCTCTGCCCGGCCTGCCCACCCGTCGCCGACCGCTCGACCAGGACCGTCCGCAGCCCCTCCGAGGCCCCGTACACGGCCGCACCGAGCCCGGCCGGACCGCCGCCGATGACCACGAGGTCGTAGAACTCGGCCGTAGGGGTCGTCGCCAGGCCCACCCGCGCGGCCAGCTCGGGCGCCTCGGGCTCGACCAGGGGCGTGCCGTCCGGCGTGACCACCACCGGCAGCCGCTGCCCGTCCTGCCCGGCGGCCGCCAGCAGCCGCTGCCCCTCCGGCTCCTCCACCGAGTACCAGCGGTAGGGCACCTGGTTGCGGGCGAGGAACTCCCGCACGTCCGAGGAGCGCGCCGACCAGCGGTGCCCGACGACCTTGGTGCTGGGCACCGGCCTGTGGTCGCTGGCGCGCCAGGCCTCCAGCAGGTCGTCGAGCACCGGGTAGAGCTTCTCCTCCGGCGGGTCCCACGGCTTGAGCAGGTAGTGGTCCAGGTCGACGACGTTGATCGCGTCGATCGCCGCGTTGGTGTCCGCGTACGCGGTCAGCAGCACCCGGCGCGCCCCCGGATACACGTCCAGCGCCTGTTCCAGGAACTCGATGCCGTTCATCTGCGGCATGCGGTAGTCGGCCAGGATCACCGCCACCAGGTCGCCGCGCAGTTTCAGTTCGCGCAGCGCCTCCAGCGCGGACTCGCCGGACTCCGCGCGCACGATCCGGTACGACTCGCCGTAGCGGCGCCGCAGGTCCCGGGCGACGGCACGGGAGACCCCCGGGTCGTCGTCCACGGTCAGGATGACGGTCCGGCTCGCGTCGGCGGCCTGTGCCATACGTACGTCTCCCACCCCGAGCGGTCGATCGACGGGACGGTGTCGCCGTTGTCACCGCGCCGGTTCCCGCCCATCGTATGTTCGATCGCCGGGGTTCGCCCCGGTACCGGCGACAGCCGTGATCACCCGTCCGCGGGCCCGCCGCCGCGCGGACCGGCGCGCCGCGGCCGGTCCTTGACCGCGCCTTTCCCGGGTAGGGGTACGCGCAGCAGCCCGGCAGCGGTCCTGAGCGGCCCCGATCCGGTAGGAACGACTGCGGACGACGGCAGCGACGACGAGGAGGCCCGCGCATGACACGCCCGATCACGGCAGGGGTGGACGGTACGGAGGAGAGCCTGGCCGCTGTGGACTGGGCGGCCCGGGAGGCCGTGCGCCGGGGGCTGCCGCTGCGGGTGGTGCACGCCTGGCGGTCGTACGACGGGCTGGACTCGGGCCGGGACGAGCAGCGGGAGTGGGTGGAGCAGGGGGTGGACCGGGCGGTGCGCGCGGTGACCGGACGCCACCCGGACCTGAGCGTCACCGTGGACGTGGTCGAGGACGACGCCGTCCGCACGCTGCTCACGGCGGCCGCGACCGAGGCGGAGGCACTGGTGCTGGGCTCGCGCGGGCACGGGCCGGTCGTGGGCTTCCTGCTGGGTTCCGTCGGGCAGCAGGTGATCGCCGGGGCCGCGTGCCCCGTCGTCCTGGTGCGGGCCGGGGACCGGCCGGTGGGCGAGGCCGCCGGCCGGGACGTGGTGGTCGGCCAGCACGGCGGGCCCGAGGACAGCGCGGCCGCGCTGCGCTTCGCGTTCGAGACGGCGGCGGCCCGCGGGGCGGCCGTGCGCGCGGTGCGCGCCTGGACCCTGCCGCCGGTGTTCGCCTACAGCCCCGGCTCGCTGAAGCTGCTCGACGACGCCGGCGGCCTCGAGCCCTACGAGAGGAAGGCCCTCGCCGAGGCGCTGCGGCCCTGGCGGGAGCGGTTCCCGGCTGTACCGGTGGCCGAGCACGTCGAGATGGGCAGCGCCGGCCAGGTCCTGCTGTCCATGGCCGGGCGGGCCCAGCTGATGGTCGTCGGCCGCCGCGCCCGCCACACGGCCGTCGGCGCCCGCATCGGCTCCGTCGCGCACGGGGTGCTGCACCACGCCGGCTGCCCGGTGGCGGTGGTCCCGCACGGGTGAACCCCGCCGCGGGCCGGCCGCCCCCGGAGGGCTACTCCTGCGGGGCCGTCGGCTCCAGGGTATCCCGCGCCTTCGGCAGCACCCGGGTGACGTAGTCCTGGACCGCGGTGTCCAGGCCGATGTCGTGCTGCGCACGCTCCGACAGGTACCAGCGGTGTTCCAGCAGCTCGTGGTAGATCTCGGCCGGGTCCATGGCGCCGCGCAGCCGCGCCGGAACGGCGCGCACGGTGGGCCGGAACACGTCGCGCACCCAGCGGTGGGCCAGCACCTCCGGGCGGGCCGAGAGCCCGTCGCCGGGGGCGTAGTCGTCCTGGGTGGCCATCCAGCTCTCCAGGTCGTTCAGCAGTCGCCGCGCCTGGTTCTCCTCGGTGTCCAGGCCGGTCAGGCGCAGCAGCTGGCGCTGGTGGTGGCCGGCGTCGACGACCTTGGGCACGAAGGTGACCGTGTCGCCGTTGGACGAGTGCTCGATCTGCATCTCGGCGACGTCGAAGCCGAGGTCGTTGAGCCGCCGTATCCGGCGTTCTATGTAGTGGTACTTGCCCGCCGGGTACACCGAGGTGCGGGTCAGCTCCTGCCACAGGCCCTGGTAGCGGGCGCAGATCTCGGTGCCGAACTCGATGGGGTCGACCGAGGGGTGCAGCGCCCCGGACGCCTCCAGGTCCAGCAGCTCGCCGCTGATGTTCACCCGGGCCAGGTCGAGGTCGTAGTCGCGCTGCCCGGGGCTGAGCCGCGGATGCAGGTCGCCCGTCTCGGCGTCCACGAGGTACGCGGCGAACGCGCCGGCGTCGCGCCGGAACAGCGTGTTGGACAGCGAGCAGTCGCCCCAGGCGAACCCGGCCAGGTGCAGCCGCACCAGCAGCACCGCGAGGGCGTCCATGAGGCGGTGCATGGTCGCCGGGCGCATCGTCGTCTCGAACATCGAGCGGTACGGCATCGAGGCGCGCAGGTGCCGGGTGATCAGCACCGGTTCCAGCGGAGCCCCGGCGCGGTCCGCGCGGCCGGTGACCACCGCGAGCGGATCGACGGCGGGGATGCCGAGCCGGTCGAGGTCGCGCAGCAGCTCGTACTCGCGCAGCGCGGGCCGCTCGGCCAGCTCCTTGACGGCGACGACCTCCTCCCCGGCGCGCGCGTAGCGCACGACGTGGCGGGAGATGCCGCGGGGGAGCGGGACGAGGTACTCCTCGGGCCACTCCTCCAGGGGCCGGTCCCAGGGGAGTTCGAGCAGCAGCGCGGGGTGCTCCGGGTTGGTGGCGTTGATCTGCAAGGCCATGGGACGAACCTTACGGCCCGCCCCCGCGGGTCACCGAGCCCGCTCCCTGGCCAGCTGGGCGGCCGCGCGCACCGGGCCCCGGTGCACGGGGCCGTGCCCGGGCAGCAGGGTGTCGCCGTCGAGCGCCTCGATCACGTCCAGCGAGGCCACCGCGCGCTCCCGCTCGTGGTGGAACATGTCGAGCAGCAGCTGCGGCCCCTCGACCCGGGACGTGGCGTGGCCGCTGACCAGCGCGTCGCCGGAGATGACGATGCCGGCGCCGGGCAGGTGGTAGACGCAGTGGCCGTCGGTGTGGCCGGGGGTGTGGACCGGGACGGGCCGGCCCGGCAGGTCGAGGGCGCCCGCGTGGGGGAACGCCTCCGGGGCGGCGACCGGGTGCTGCTCGGTGCCGCCGACCTTGAGCACGTGCGACAGCCAGGGCAGGACACCGGGCCGCCAGGCGTTGCGCAGCACCGCTCCCACCGACACCTGCTGGAGGAAGTCCCGCCGCGCGTGCGGCACTTCGGCCTCGTGCAGCCGCACGGGCGTGCCGTAGGTCCGGCGCAGGTACTCGGCCGAGCCGAGGTGGTCGTTGTGCGCGTGGGTGATCAGCACGGCCGCGACCGCCTCGGGTGAACCGCCCACCGCGGCGAGGGAGGCGAGGAGCTGCTGCCGGTCCCCCGGGTAGCCGGTGTCCACCAGCGTCAGGGCGTCACCGTCCCGCAGGATCACCCAGTTGGTGTTGCTGCCGTGCACCAGGTAGGTGTCGTCGGCGACTTGGCGTACGTCTGCCTGCATGGTCTCCCCGAGCCCTGAGCGCCTGAGCGACTGGTCGTCGGGGACAGCCAACCAGATGCCGCGGCCCCGGGGGCGGGAAGGTCCCCGCGACGGGCCGGTCAGCGGACGCCGTGCGGCCGGAACTGGACGCTGATCCGGGGGCCCGCCGCCCGGCTGGTCTTGGGCACGCAGTGCTCCCAGGTGCGCTGGCAGGAGCCGCCCATCACGATGAGGTCGCCGTGCCCGAGCGGCCGGCGGACCGTCGTGCCGCCGCCTCCGGCGGGCCGCAGCAGCAGGTCGCGGGGTTCGCCGACGGACAGGATCGCGACCATGGTGTCCTGCCGCGCTCCGCGTCCGGTCCGGTCGCCGTGCCAGGCCACGCTGTCCCGGCCGTCGCGGTAGAAGCAGAGCCCGGCGGTGGTGAACGGCTCGCCCAGTTCCCCGGCGTAGTGGGCGGACAGCGCCGCGCGGGCCTCGTCGAGCACGGGGTGCGGCAGCGGGTCCTGCTCCCCGTAATGGGCGAGCAGCCGCGGCACCGCCACCTCGTGGTCGTACATCCTGCGGCGCTCGGCCCGCCAGGGGACCTCGGCGGCCAGCTGTTCGAACAGGCGGTCGGCCCCGGAGAGCCAGCCGGGCAGTACGTCGATCCAGGCCCCGGAACCCAGCACGGTCCGCCGCAGCCCGGCCAGGGAGCCGAGGCGCAGCTCGTCGGTCTGGTCGAACAGGGAGCCCTGAAGGTGCGTGGACATGGGTCCAGCGTACTCCTTAATCGAAAATACGTTCCCCTGGGAGCGGCCGGCGCCAGGCCGGGCAGTGCCCCCGGGGCCGGTCGCGTTCTCGTGGCCGGTCGCCTTCTCTTTCGATACACCGGTGTATCGGATACATTTCCGTATCGAACGGAGGCTCCGGCATGACGGCACAGGAGACGACCACGCGGCACCCCGCCGCCGCGGAAGCGGTCCCGCGGGTCACCAGGCGGCGGGCCCGGACCCGCGCCAACCTGCTCGACGCCGCGTTCACCGTGTTCGCGGCCAAGGGCTTCGGCCGGGTCTCCATCGAGGAGGTCTGCGAGGCCGCCGGCTACAGCAGGGGCGCCTTCTACTCCAACTTCGCCACCCTCGACGAACTGTTCTTCGCCCTCTACCAGGAGCGCGCCGACCTCATCGCGGCCCAGGTGGCCGACGCGCTCGCCGAGGACGGCGCCGGCCTCGACGTGCCGGCCGCCGTGGACCGGGTCACCGAGGTGCTGCTGCTGGACGTGGACTGGCTGCTGGTCAAGACCGACTTCCTGGTGCACGCCGCCCGCGACCCGGCCGTCGCCCAGGCCCTCCTCGGCCACCGCGCGCGGCTGCGGGAGGCCGTCGCCGACCGCCTGTTCAGGGCCCGGGGCCACACCCGGCTGCCCGCCGTGCTCGGTGACGCCGACGGCGCCGCGCACGCGGTGGTCGCCGCCTACGACGGCGTCACCACCCAGCTGCTGCTGGACAAGGACGTCGACGCCGCCCGCGCCTGGCTCAAGCAGCTGCTCACCGCCCTGCTGACCGACGTTAGCGGCACCCCCCGCTGACGCACTCCCGCTGACGCACCCCCTCAGACGCACCCCCGCACGGCACGCACGCCCGTGCGGGACACACCCCCGGGAAGGACACAGACGCCATGGACGCGGACGTCATCGTCGTCGGAGCCGGCCTCGCCGGCCTGGTCGCGGCGCACGAACTCACCAGCCGGGGCCGCCGGGTCGCCCTGGTCGAGCAGGAGAACGCCGCCAACCTCGGCGGCCAGGCGTTCTGGTCCTTCGGCGGACTCTTCCTGGTCGGCACCCCGCAGCAGCGGCGCCTGGGCATCAAGGACTCCCTCGACCTCGCCTGGAGCGACTGGCAGGGCAGCGCCGGCTTCGACCGCACCGAGGACGAGGACTCCTGGGCGGTGCGCTGGGCGCGCGCCTACGTCGAGTTCGCGGCGGGGGAGAAGCGGTCCTGGCTGGAGGGGCACGGCATCACCCTGCTGCCCACCGTCGGCTGGGCCGAGCGCGGCGACCTGCGCGCCCACGGGCACGGCAACTCCGTACCCCGCTTCCACATAGCCTGGGGCACCGGCACCGGGGTCGTCGAGCCGTTCGTACGGTACGCCCGGCAGGCCGCCCGGGACGGGCTGCTCACCTTCCACCACCGCCACCGGGTCGACGAGCTGGTCATCGAGGGCGGCGCGGCGCGCGGGGTGCGCGGCACGCTGCTGGCCGCCGACGACTCCCCGCGCGGGGTGACCTCCAGCCGCGAGCGCGTCGGCGACTTCGAACTCACCGCCCAGGCCGTCGTCGTCACCAGCGGCGGCATCGGCGGCAACCACGACATCGTCCGCCGCCACTGGCCCGAGCGGCTCGGCACGCCCCCCGCCGAGATGGTCACCGGCGTCCCCGCCTACGTCGACGGCCGGATGCTCGACATCAGCGCCGGGGCGGGCGTCCGCCTGGTCAACCGCGACCGCATGTGGCACTACACGGAGGGCCTGCAGAACTGGGATCCGATCTGGCCCGGGCACGGCATCCGCATCCTGCCCGGCCCGTCCTCGATCTGGCTCGACGCCCTCGGCCGCCGCCTGCCCGACCCCTGCCTGCCCGGCTACGACACCCTCGGCACCCTCAGGCACCTGCGCACCACCGAGGACATCGCCGGGTACGACCACTCGTGGTTCGTCCTCACCCGGAAGATCATCGAGAAGGAGTTCGCGCTCTCCGGCTCCGAGCAGAACCCGGACATCACCGCCAAGGACCGCGGGGCCGTGCTGCGCGACCGGCTGCTCGGCACGGGCGCCCCCGCTCCGGTGCGGGCCTTCGTCGACAAGGGCGCCGACTTCGTCACCGCGGGCACCCTGGAGGACCTGGTGGGGAAGATGAACGCGCTGACGGCGAAGCCGCTGCTGGACGCGGCCGAGGTGCGCCGCCAGATCGAGGCCCGCGACCTCCAGCTCGCCAACCCCTACAGCAAGGACTCCCAGATCCAGGGCATCCGCAACGCCCGCCGCTACATCGGCGACCGCCTCGGCCGGGTCGCCGCCCCGCACCGCATCCTCGACCCGGCGGCCGGCCCGCTGATCGGCGTGCGGCTGCACGTCCTGACCCGCAAGACCCTCGGCGGCATCCAGACCGACCTGGACTCGCGGGCCCTGGGCACCGACGGGCAGCCGATCGCGGGGCTGTACGCGGCCGGCGAGGTGGCCGGCTTCGGCGGTGGCGGCGTCCACGGCTACAACGCCCTGGAGGGCACCTTCCTCGGCGGCTGCCTGTTCTCCGGCCGGGCGGCCGGGCGCGCGGCGGCCCGGCAGACCGCCTGACGCACCCGGGCGCGGCGGCGGTCCCGGTCGCCGCCGCGCCCGCCGGCTCACTCCGCCAGCAGCGCCGCCAGCACGGAGGCGTGCCCTCCCTGCGGCGCCTTGGACGCGGTGACCAGCGTCACCGGCCCCTCGCGGACGGCGGCGCGCAGGGCGTCGAGCAGCTCGGCGGCCTCCGGTGCGGCCAGCTCGGCCTCGTAGCGGCCGCGGAACTCCTCGTGCGTGCCCCCGCCCGCGTGGTACCAGCGGCGCAGCTCGTCCGACGGCGTGAGCCCCTTCGCCCACTGGTCCAGGTGCGCCTCGTCCTTGGACACCCCGCGCGGCCACAGCCGGTCGACCAGGACCCGCAGCCCGTCGTCGGGCTCCGGCGGTTCGTAGATGCGGCGTACGCGGACGCTCACGGTCGGACCCCTTCCGGTGACGGCCTGTGACGGCGAGCGTACTGCGCCGGGCCGCGGCCCCGACGGCCGCGACGCACGTGTCGCCCGGGTGCGGAGCCAGCCCGGAGGCCGGTGGTCCGGTTGCCGCGGTGCGCCGGTGGGTACTCCGCTCGCCCGAGGGCGAACGAAGGTCGGGAGGTCCAGCCATGAACAGCACACCGCACGTCCGGCCGGCGGAGGGGTTGCCGGTCGTGCGGACGCTCGCGGAGCTGGTCGGCCTCGTGCGGGGCCACCGCGACCTGTACGTGCGCTGGTCCCGGGGCCCGGCCGTCGACCTGACCGCGATCTCCAGCGTCGACGACCTCACGGGCGTCCGGATGCCGGGGCTGTCCGCCAATCCGCTGGACGTCGAGGCGTGGTGGGAGGACCGGCCCGTGGACCTGTGGGTGGCGCGCCGGCTCTACGACTACGCGCACCTGCCGCACGAGAAGGGCCCCGGAGTACGTCCCTGGATCCTCAAGGGGTGCGAGCGGGGCCGGGGCCCCGACAACGAGCCGCTGGTGGGCTCCGTGGAACCGATGTGCTGGATCGCCGCCGACGCCATCGGGGAGGCCAGGGCCCTGGTCGCACAGCAGGAACGGGGGTGGGGGCCCCTGCGCCGCACCGGACGCTGAGACCCCCACTCCCGTTCCCTCCCCGCCACCACCCCTGGCGACGGCGATGCCGTTCGGCCCGGATCAGCCGGAGCGCGGGCGGGACCCCGCGCGCCGCTTGATCGCGCGGCGCTCCAGTTCGGTCGTGCCGCCCCAGACCCCGATGCTCTGGCCCGAGTCCAGCGCCCAGTCCAGGCACTGCGCCCGCACCGGACACCGCCCGCACACGGCCTTGGCCTGCCGGGTCTGCATCAGAGCCGGTCCCGTGGTGCCGATGGGAAAGAAGAGGTCGGGGTCCTCGTGGCGGCATTCGGCGTTCTCGCGCCAGTTGTCCATCGAAGTCTCCTGCGATCGGTTTTTTCCGTGCTCTGCCCAAGTGTTCTCACCTGCGGGTGACCGATCGAGGCGCGGTGAAACAGCGGAACCCGATACAACAGGCGCTGAACGGACCGGAAGCGGCGGACGGGGAAGCGGCCGACGGCGCCCGCCTCACTGCTCCCGCATGCCCCAGGGCGAGCCGTACGCGGTCAGCAGATCGAGGAACGGACGGGCCGGGAACGCCTCCGGGCCGAGGACACCGGTGCCCGACCAGGCGCCGCCGGCGAGGAGTTCGAGGGCCACGACCGGATTGACCGCCGTCTGCCACACCACCGCCTGACATCCGTACTCCGCCATCGACCACTGGTTGTCGACCACGTGGTAGAGGTACACCTCGCGCGGCGCCCCGTCCTTGGTGCCGCGCACCCAGGTGCCCGCGCAGGTCTTGCCGTGCATCCGCTCGCCCAGGGTGGCCGGGTCGGGCAGGCAGGCGGCGACCACGTCCCGGGGCGAGACCGCCACCGGTCCGCCGGCGGACCGCACGGTCACCGGGTCCGTGCGGTCCAGGCCCAGCAGGTGCAGCGTGCGCAGCGTCTCGATGAACTCCCGGCCCAGTCCGTACTTGAACGTGACGCGCCGGGCGTCGATCCAGCGCGGCACCAGCAGCACCTCCTCGTGCTCCACGTTGACGCACTCGACGGGGCCGATGCCCTCGGGGAAGTCGAACACCTCCGGCTCGCTGAACGGGGCGGTGGTGAACCAGCCGCGCCCGGCCTCGTAGACCACGGGCGGGTTCAGACACTCCTCGATGGTGGTCCAGATGCTGAAGGAGGGAGCGAAGTCGTAGCCGTCGACGGTCAGGTTCGCGCCGTCGCGGATGCCGATCTCCTCGATGGTGTCGAAGAGTTCGTCGGTCGCGTGCCGGGCGAACACGTCCGACAGCCCCGGCTCGACGCCCATGCCGACCAGCGCCAGCCGGCCCGCCTCCTCCCATTCGGCGGCCAGCGCGAACTGCTCGTCGCCCAGCTTGACCCCGCACTCGGCGTACGGACGCTCGCCGTGCGGCCGGGACAGGGACATGGCCATGTCCAGGTAGTGTGCGCCGGCCGTGTGCGCCGCCCGGAACAGCGGCATGACGAAGCGCGGGTCGGTGGCGTTGAGCAGCACGTCGCAGCCGTGGCGGGACAGCAGCTCGGCCACCGCCTCCGGGTCGGCCGCGTCGACGCGCTCGGCGCGGAAGCGGTCACCGGCGCCGCCGAGGGCCGCGACGGCCGCCTCGGCGCGGGCCAGGTCGTGATCGGCGACCACCATGAGGTCGAGGAACGGGCGCCGGGCCGCGATCCGGGTGATGGCGGTGCCCACGCCGCCGGCTCCCACGAGCAGTACACGCATGACGGAATCTCCCTGCCGAACGGAAATCGAGGTGCGGACGTCGAAGACGTCCCCCGGGGGCCCCGGCCGGAATACAACGCGGTGGCGGAGCGTAAGGTCAATGGTGTTGGCATAAGCCGCATCGCAGGGCGCGCCTAGGGCCTGTCGTTTGGATCAGGTCGGCTGAGAGGAACTGCGCCTTTCGGCCGACCCGAGCGGGGCGTGGTGCGTGCAGCTGCAAGGCGGAGGAGGGAGTCGACGCGGAGCGTCGAGGACCGACGACAACGCCGCAGATGTGCGTGCCACGCCCCGCGACGCCGACATGATCCAAACGACAGGCCCTAGCTCCCCGCGGACCGCGGCACGGTCACCGGAGCGCGAAGGGAGCGCCGCATGCCCAAACCCGTGGTGCCGGAGGAGAAGCGGCGCCGGCGCCGGCCGACCCGTGGCGGCACGGTGCTCAGCGAACGGCTGATCGTCGACACCGCGCTGCGCCTGCTGCGCGCACACGGCAGCGCCGGGCTGAGCGCCCGCCGCCTCGGCCTCGCCCTCGACTGCGACCCCAGCACCCTCTACCGGTACTTCCGCGGCATGGACGACCTGACCCTGGCGATCGGCGACGCGCTCATCGGGCGGGCGCTGCACGGCTGGACGCCCACCGGCGACTGGCGGGCCGACCTGCGGGCGATCGGGCTGCGCATCCACGCCGCCTACGTCGCCCACCCGCAGGCGGCCCTGCTGACCGCCAACCGGGTCACCGGCCGTGCCCACGAACTGGCCGCCGACGAAGCGGTCCTGGACGTCCTGCGCGGCGCCGGGTTCCCGCTCGCCGAGACGGTCCGCGTCTACCACGCCTTCATCGACCAGACCCTCGCCTTCGCCGCCCTCGACGCCGCTTCCCTGGCCCTGCCCCGCACCTCGCAGCGCGCCGACGACGACAAGTGGCGCTCGACCTACGCCCGGCTGCCCCGCACCACCCATCCGCGCATCGCCGAGGCCGCGCCCCTGCTGGCCACCCGCATGCTCACCAGCGCCTACCCGACCGCCCTGGAGATGCTGCTGGACAGCGCGGCGGGCCGGCTGCCGGCGCCCCGGGGCCGGACCGGTGCGGCCCGGTAGGAGCGCCGCTCCGGATGGCGGCCCCGGGTCACCGGCGCAGCGCCTGCCCGGCGGTGGCCGTCACCGCGTCGGCCACCGCCGCCAGGGCGGGGGAGTCGAGCTTCCACTGCTGCCAGTACAGGGGCACGTCCACCCACTCCCCGGGCACCAGCGGCACCAGGCGTCCGGCGCGCAGCAGGCGCTCCGCCTGCGCCTCCGGGACCATGCCCCAGCCGAACCCGGCGGCGACGGCGTCCACGAACCCCTCCGACGTCGGCACGTGGTGGCGCAGCGCGCTCGCGGCGCCGCCGGTCCCGCCCAGCCGCCGTACGAAGCCGTCCTGGAAGTCGTCCACCTGGTCGAAGACCACGACGGGGGCCTCGGCCAGCGCTTTCGCCGGCGCCCCGGTGAGATGGGCGCCGGCGAACTCGGGGCTCGCCACCGGCAGGTAGCGCATCCGGCCGAGCGCCCGGACCGAGCAGCCGGGCACCGGGTCGGCGGAGGAGGTCACGGCCGCCATCACCAGCCCCTCGCGCAGCAGGGCCGCCGTGTGGTCCTCGTCCTCGCGGTGCAGGTCGAAGCAGATCCGCGGCTGCTGCGGCACCCGGCGCAGGGCGGCCAGGAACCAGGTCGCCAGCGAGTCCGCGTTCACCGCGACCGAGACCCGCGTCGGCTCCGCCGACCCGCTCATCCCCAGCTCCCCGCGCGCGTCCCGCTCCAGCCTGGCCAGCTGCCGGGCGAACCGGACGAGTACCGCGCCGGACTCGGTGGGCCGCACCGGCTTGGTGCGCTGGAGCAGCACCCGGCCCGTGCGCTGCTCCAGCGCCTTCACCCGCTGGCTGACCGCCGACGGCGTGATGTGCAGGGCGGCGGCCGCCGCGTCGAAGGTGCCCGCGTCCACCACGGCCAGCAGCGTCCGCACCTGGTCCAGGGGCAGCTCCGCCATCGTGTCCCCCTCCGTGGCCGTCACGGCAGGACCTCCGCAGGCCCTCTTAAGCTCAGCTAATGGTACGTAAAAAGGTTGAGCTGTACGCGAGGTGGCGTCAGTGCCTAGCGTCGGGGGCATGTCCCACGCACTCACCGCCGCGGCCGCCGGCTTCGGTACCGGCCTCTCGCTGATCGTCGCCATCGGCGCCCAGAACGCCTTCGTCCTGCGCCAGGGGGTGCGCCGGGACGCGGTCCTGGCCGTCGTCGGCATCTGCGCCCTGTCCGACGCGGTGCTCATCGCGCTCGGGGTGGGCGGGGTCGGCGCGGTCGTGGTCGCGTGGCCGGGTGCGGTGCGGGCCGTCGGGCTCGTCGGCGGCGCCTTCCTGCTCTGCTACGGCGCCCTCGCCGCCCGCCGGGTCCTCAGGCCCGGCACCGGTCTGCGCACCGAGGGCGAGGCGGCGGGCTCCCGCCGCCGCGCGGTGCTCACCTGCCTCGCGCTGACCTGGCTCAACCCGCACGTCTACCTCGACACGGTCTTCCTGCTCGGCTCCCTCGCGGCCGACCGGGGCGCGCTGCGGTGGACCTTCGGGCTCGGTGCCGCGCTCGCCAGCCTCTGCTGGTTCGCCGCGCTCGGCTTCGGCGCGCGGCTGCTCGGTCGCTTCCTGGCCAGGCCCGCCGCCTGGCGGGTGCTGGACGGCCTGGTCGCCGTCACGATGCTCGCGCTCGGCGCCCTGCTCGTCGCCGGCGCCTGACCCGGCCGGGCCGGGCGGTCCGCGTGCGCGGGGCACCGCCCGTCGCCGCGGGTCCGGTTCGGCGGACCCCGGCGGTCCTGGGATAGTGAACTCCTGATCGAAAGATGTAGCGAGCAACCAGGGATTCCGTGGACACGAGCGACAGCAGCACGACCCCCTCCGAGACCCCGGCGCCCTCCGGCACCGAGGCGCCCGCCGCCGGACCGCCGTCCGCGGACCGGCGCGGCTGGCGGCGCTGGGCGATGGACACCCGCCCGCTGCGCCGCCCCGCCTACCGGCGGCTGTGGTCGTCGACCATCGTCACCGCCGTCGGCAGCCAGCTCACCGCCGTGGCCGTGCCCAAGCAGATCTACGACATCACCCACTCCTCGGCCTGGGTCGGCTATGCGAGCCTGGCCGGTCTGGTGCCCATGGTCGTGTTCGCGCTCTGGGGCGGCGCGGTGGCCGACACGGTGGACCGCCGCAAGCTGCTGCTGATCACCAACACCGGCATCGCCGTCACCTCGCTGCTGTTCTGGGCGCAGGCCGTCAGCGGTCTCGACTCGGTCGTCGTGCTGATGGTGCTGCTGGCCGTGCAGCAGGCGTTCTTCGGCCTGAACTCGCCGGCCCGCAGCGCCTCCATCGCCCGCCTGGTCCCGGCCGGCGAACTGCCCGCCGCCAACGCCCTGGGTTCCACCGTGATGCAGACCGGCCTGGTCGCCGGACCGCTGCTGGCGGGCGCGCTGATCCCGGTCATCGGCCTGCCGGAGCTGTACCTCATCGACGCCGTGGCCCTGTGCGTCACGGTGTGGGCCGTGTTCCGGCTGCCCGCGCTGCCGCCGCTGGGCGAGCCGTCGGCGCGCCGGGCGGGCCTGCGGGAGGTCGTGGCGGGCTTCCGCTACATAGCCCTGCACAAGGTGCTGCTGCTGTCGTTCCTGGCCGACATCATCGCCATGGTCCTCGGCATGCCCCGCGCCCTGTTCCCGCAGCTGGCGGCCGAGACGTTCGCCCCCTACGGCGAAGGGCTCGCGCTCGGCGTGCTGTTCGCGGGCATCCCGGTCGGCGCGGTGGTCGGCGGCCTGTTCTCGGGCACGTTCTCCCGGGCCCGGCGGCACGGCTGGATGGTCATCGGGGCGGTGGTCGGCTGGGGCGCGGCGATCGCGGCGTTCGGGCTGAGCCGCAACCTCTGGCTGGCCATGGCCTTCCTCGCCGCCGCCGGGGTCGCCGACATGGTCTCGATGGTCTTCCGCGGGGCGATCCTGCTGTCCGCGGCCACCGACGAGATGCGCGGCCGGATGCAGGGCGTGTTCACGGTGGTCGTCGCGGGCGGTCCGCGCCTGGCCGACGTGCTGCACGGCACCGCGGGCTCCGCCTTCGGGCCCCGGGCGGCCGTGGCGGGCGGCGGGGCGCTGGTCGTGGTGGTGATGCTGGCGCTGGCCGCGGCGGTCCCGGCACTGCGCCGCTACCGGGTCTGAGCCGCCGCGGCCGCCGGCGCGGCAACGGCTACAGCGGGCCGCGCCGGCGCAGGGCGTACTGGTCCAGCAGCTTGCCCCGGGTCGTCTCCAGGCGGTGGGCGAGGATCTCGGCGACCGTGCGCACCACCGACAGCCCCAGCAGCGGGTCCTCCACGCACAGGCCGAGCACGGCCGAGGCGTCGAACTCGTAGGCCCGCACATTGCTGAAGGCCACCGCGCCGAAGTCCCATTCGTACGGCGGGAACAGCCAGGACCAGCCGAGCATGTCGCCCGCGCCGAGGGTGGCGACGGTGACCCGCTGCCGCGGTGTGACCTGCTGGTCGAGGGAGACCGCGCCGGAGCGGATCACCCAGAACCGGTCGGCGGTGCCGCCCGCCTCGAAGATGCGGGTGTCCTCGGGGAACGAGACCTCCTTGGCCTCCTCCATGAGGCGCTCGCGCTGCGCCTGGGGCAGAGCCGTGAGCAGTTTGATCGCTTTGGTCATGGCACCGCGCTCCTCGCCGGAGAGGGTTCCGGGTCGTCCCCACCCATTGGAGCCGCTGGCGCCGCCACGGGCACCTCGAAGGACCCGCGCCGCACCGCCGGGAGCAGCACGGCAGGGGGCGGGGCAGGCGTCAGGGCAGGAAGAAGCCCTGGCTGGACGGGGGAAACCAGCCAGGGCAGTCAGGGGTGGGGCCGCAGGACAGCTCGGTCGGCTCCGACTCCACGTATGTATGAACGATAAACCATCCGGCGCGCGTTCCCGCCTCCGGGAGCGGGTCACGTGACCTGTTTCACTCCGAGCCCGCGTTTCAGCCCTGTCCCGGCCCCCCGTCCGTGTCCGTTCCCGGCCCTGGGTCCGGGACCGTTCCGTGCCGGCCCGGGGCGACGATCTCCTCCAGCGCGAGGTGCACCGCCTCGTACGCCGTCGCCCGTACGAAGGCCTCGCGCGCGCTGTCCGGATCGGTCGCCCGGAGGTCCTCGCCCCGCGCCCGCCAGGCCCGCTCACCCTCGGCCGCCGCGTCCCGGCCCCGCTGGATGCGCCGCAACAACTCGTCCGCGTCCACCACATCGGTCATGACCTCCGCCTACCCGGTGCGGCCGCGGCCAAGGGGGGCCGCACCGCGCGGATGCGGAGTGTCCGGCTCCGCGAGTGTGCCCGGTGTGCGTTTCGTCTCCGTCCTGGGGGTCAGCCGGGAGGAGAGATCCGCGCAAACCGGGCGGTTCACAGGCCGACCCCCAGGGAGGGACGGGATGCTCGACAAGGACGGGACCGATGTCATCGCCGGGCCGAGGGAGACGGACCGGCCGCTGCCATGCCGGCCGGCCGACGCCCGCACGGCGGTACGGCAGGTGGTGGACGAGCGGTGCCGGGAGCACGCCGTGCCGTGCCCGGCCGAGGCCCTCGCGGACGCCCTGCTGGTGACCTCCGAACTCACCTCCAACGCCCTGTTGCACGGCGGCGGCATCACCGGCTTCGACGTCGATGTCGACGTCGAGGCGGGCGGTGTCGCCGTGTCGGTGAGCGACCCCAGCGACGACCTGCCGGTGACCGCCGCACCCGTGGACCCCGCGGGCCGCTCCCGGGTCGGCGGCCGCGGCTGGCCCATCGTCTGCCGGCTCGCCCGCGACGTCCGGGTGGCCGGCCTGCCCCGCGGCGGCAAACGCATCACCGCCGTCGTACCGCTGTCCTGAGCCGGAGGGCGGAAGTTCGGAATCCGGCGTTTGCCCGGAAGGGCCCAGGGCAGACGGAGTTTCGTGCTTCGGACCGGAGGCGCGCGCCCGGCGGGACCGCCGCGGGCTCCTTCCGAGCCCGGGCCGCCGTCCCGCGGGGACCCCTGACACCACCGTTCGGGCCACGCCCAGGAACCAGAATCCCGGCGCAGCGGCCCTGATACCACCGTTCAGGAGCGATTCCGCATGCTGACTGACCTGTCGACCAGCCGTTCCGGCACGCCCGGTACCCCCACCTCGGCCGACGCGCCCGGCCCCGCCCGCCGGACTCACGACGACGCCCCTGACACCGCCACCCTCTTCGCCCGGATGGCGGAGCTGGAGAACGGGCCCGAGCGGGACGCCGTGCGCGACGAACTCGCGACCGCCTGGCTGCCCATGGCGCACCGCATCGCCGGCCGCTTCCGCGACCGCGGCGAGTCCGTCGAGGACCTGCGCCAGGTGGCCGCGCTCGGGCTGGTCAAGGCGATCGACCGCTTCGACCCCTCTCGCGGGGCCTTCGAGAGTTACGCCGTTCCCACCATCACCGGTGAGGTCAAGCGGCACTTCCGGGACCGGATGTGGGCCCTGCGGGTGCCGCGCCGGGTGCAGGAACTGCGCAACCGGGTGCGCCTCGCCCGCCGCGAACTCACCCAGACTCCCGGCACCCCCGAGCCCAGCATCGCGGACATCGCCGCGCACACCGGCCTGACCGAGGACGAGGTCGGCGCGGGCATGGAGGCACTGGAGAGCTTCAGCACCTTGTCGCTGGACGCCGAGCTGTCCACGGGCGAGGACGGTTACAGCCTCGCCGACACCATGGGCGCCTCCGACTCCTCGTTCGACGTCGTCGTCGACCGGGAGGCCGCCAAGGAGGGGCTGCGCCGGCTGCCGGAACGGGAGCGGGCCATCCTCTACATGCGCTTCTTCGAGGACATGACCCAGAGCCGCATCGCCGACCAGCTGGGCATCTCGCAGATGCACGTCTCACGGCTGATCAGCCGCAGCTGTGCCCGCGTGCGCGACGAGGTGCTGGGCCGGCGGCCGGACGGCCGCGGCGGCGCCTGAACCGACCCGGACCGGCCGAGCCCGTCCCCCGTCCCACCCACCGAGGAGCGAGACAGATGCTGATGCCCCATCCCGCCACCCTCCGGGGGCTCCTGGAGGAGTACGAGAGCCTCGTCGCCGAGGAGACGCTGAGCGGAGCGTCCGAGCCCGGTGCCCGGCTGCGCGACCTCTCCTACACGTTGTGCGTGTCCACCGGGACCCGTGAGGTGAGAGCCGCCCTGGAGACGGCCCGGAGCTACCTGGCCGCAGCCGCGCCCCGGACCGAGCGCGTGGTCGTCCCCGGGCCCGCTCAGCAGACCGGACCCGTCCCGGTCACCGGCGGTTCCACGACCGTGCCCGCCCCGATGCGGGCCCCGGCGGCCGCCGCCTCCGTGAGCGCCTCCCTGACCGGCTCCGTCGCCACCGAGACCCTGGGGAGCTGAGCGTCCTCCCTGCGATCGGTCCGGCGCCACGCATCGCCCACGGCGACCGGCACCGGACCGACCGCAGCGGCATCCGCGCACCACACCTCACCGCCGTACGGCTGAAGCCGCCCCACGGGGCGGCTTCAGCCGTACGGCGTCGCGCCGCCCCCGGGGAGAGGGGGCCCACCTCACTGCTTCGGCGGCCGCACCGGGAGGCCGAGCGGCCGGGCCAGACCCACGACCGCCTCGTCCAGGCGCTGAAGATGCCGCAGCACCCGGTCGGTGACCCGGCCGTAGCGGGGGGTGCGCAGGGTGCCCGGCTCCAGCATCGAGGCGACGCTCGGCCCCGTCTCCACGGCGGCCGCGGTCTGCCGGTGGGCGACGTGGGCCGCGGTCGCCTCGATGTTGCGCACGATCCGCCGCCCCGCGCCGCGCAGCCGGGGGTCCGCCGCGATCGAGGGGTGCGTCGGCAGCAGCTCGGCGGTCGCCGCCAGCGAGCGCGCGTGGTAGGCGCACGTCTCCAGCAGCGCCACCACGTACCGGGCCGTGTCCCGGCGGGAGCGCAGCGGGGTGATCGGATGGGTGAGCGGCTGCGTGGCACCCCTCAGGTCGGCCAGCGCCTGGTCCAGGTCACGGGCGCGCTCCACCAGGTCGGCCGGCGGGCCCCCGCTGAGCTGCTCCACCGCGGCCCGCGTGACGTCGGCGAGCCGGTCCAGCACACCGGTGAGCAGGTCGTTGGTGCGCCGGTCGGTGTGCACCGGCAGCACCACCGCGGCGGCGATCACCCCGCAGGCCGCGCCCAGCGCCGTCTCCTCCACCCGCAGCAGCAGGACGGCCGCGCTGTAGGTGTTGAGCAGGGTGTACAGCAGCCCGAGCATCGCCGTGACGAAGAACGACATCAGCGTGTACGACAGCGGCGCGGTGTAGAACATGGCGAAGACGAACAGCAGCACCAGCGCGAACGCCGTCCACGTGTGGTGGCCCACCACACCGGCGAGGACGATGCCGGCGACCACACCGAGGACCGTGCCCAGCAGCCGGCGGTAGCCCTTGACCAGGATCTCCCCGGTGGACGCGGTGTTGAGGAAGACGATCCAGCACGTCAGCACCGCCCAGTACCAGCGCTGGCTGGACAGCAGCTCACCGCCGACGATGGCCAGCGCCGAGCCCACGGCCACCTGTACGGCCGCCCGTGTGGTCGGGCGCCGCAGCCCGGCCGGCTCCGGCTCCGCCGGCTCGCACTCCTCACCGACCTCGATGGCGGCGTCCTCCGCGTCCAGCTCCTCGCGGGAGCGGGCGGTGGCGGCCGTGTCGTCGGACTCGTCCTGCGGTCCGTCCAGGGCGATCCGCAGCCCCAGCACGGCGCGCGCCGCCTCGCCGATGCCCCGGTACACGTCCTGCACGGCCGGCGGGGCGGGCGGCAGGCTGTCCTCCTCGCGGTAGCCGAGCAGCCGGTTGCGCAGCTGCGCCAGCGCCGTCCCGGACGCCTCGCCGGCCGGCCGGAGCACCAGCACGCGCAGCGCCGCCAGGTCCCGGCGCAGCCCGGCGCTCGACTCGTCCCGCAGCGGCCGCTCGCCGCCGGACGGCAGGGGAGCGCCCGGCAGGTGCAGGGTGAGCGTGTGGGTCCGCTCGGCGCTGCGCGCGGTCAGCAGCAGCAGCCCCAGCCGCTCCGCCGCGATCTCCGCGTCGGCGATCCGGCGCTGCAGCAGGCGGGCCACCGACGCGTCGGAGGTGCCGTCCGCCAGCCGCCCCTGGATCAGCAGCGCCGTCTCGTGCAGCCGGGCGGTCCTGGTGCGCAGCTCCGCCAGAACCTTCCCCGCCTCGTCCGGTCCGGCGTCGAGCAGCGCGATCTGGGCCGTGACGAGCTGCGCGAGCCGGGCGCGGAAGGCCCGCCGCAGCCGGTCCAGGGTCCCGGTGGGCGTCTGCGGGAGCAGGACGAAGCGCGCCGCCGCGCTGCACGCGAAGGCGACCGTGAGCACGCCGGACAGGGCGGGCAGCTGGGCCGGAGCGGCCCGCACGAACAGGGAGAGGAAGTAGATCTGGAAGCCGATCAGCCCGAGCGCGGTGCCGCGGTCGCCGAAGCGGCGGCCGTAGACCGCGCAGAAGATGAGGGCGACGAAGAACAGGTCACCGGCGACGACATGCCGGCTGAGCAGCGCGCCCAGCGACACCGAGGCCAGCGCGACGGGCAGCCCCAGCGCGAGGGTCAGGGCCTGCCCGGAGCGCTGCTTCTCGCGGATGGCGAAGGTCGCGACCATGGCGGCCATGGCCCCGGCCACCAGATGGGTCACCGGGGCCCGCGGCAGCGCCAGCAGCACCAGGGTCAGGGCGATCGCGGTCACCGTGCGCAGGCCCGCGGTGAGCCGGAGCAGCCCGGGATCGGAGGCCGCGAGCCGGTCCCACGCCCGTGCCCGCACCGACCGTGCCGCTGTTCTCACTCCGCCGTGCTCTCTCCCGTGTCGGCCATGACCGCCATGACCGCCCTCACCCCGCCCGGACCCGAGACCGCCCCGGACCCGAGGCCGCCCCCGGACCCGAGACCGTCCCCGGTGACCGCGTGGGACCGCCGGCCGGGCATCCCGGCCGGCGGTCCCGGTGGCTCAGAGCTGGTCGACGGCGCGGCCCTCGACCTGCGCCCGCACCTGCTCCGGCGTCAGATACGAGTCCGTGAACTCGAAGTCCTTCAGCTTGGCCGCCTTGCGCGCCTGGAACCCGGTGCGCACGAAATCGTCGCCTGCGACCGAGTTGAGCAGCCAGTTCGTCAGCACCCGGGTCTTCGCCACGTTGGTGCGCAGCGCCGACCAGTGGTAGCCGCGGGCCACCACCTGGGCGGGCAGACCGCGCAGCTCGATGCCGAGCGGCTTGGACACCGCGTCCTTGCCGCCGAGGTCGACGACCAGTCCCAGGTCCTTGTGCACGTACGGCTTGAGCGGCTGGGCGCGCAGTGTGGCGATGACGTTGTCGGCGACCGTCCGGCCCTGGCGCATGGCGTGCTGGGCGGTGGGCGGGCAGACCGCGCCCTCCTCGCCCTTGGCCCGGTCCGGGACGGCGGCGGCGTCGCCGAGCGCGAAGACGCCGTCGTTGCCCGGCAGGTTCATCTCGGCGGTCACCGCGAGCCGTCCGCGGACCGTCTCGGCGCCCAGCGTCGCCATGAGCGGGCTGGCGACCACGCCGGCCGTCCAGATCAGCGTCCGGGTGGGCACCACCCGGCCGTCGGTGAAGGTGACCTCCTCGGGGCCCGCCTTGTCGATCGACACGCCCAGCGAGACATCGATCCCGCGCCGGCGCAGCACCTCCTGGGCGCTGCGGCCGAGCTTGTCGCCCAGCTCGGGCATCAGCTTCGGCGCGATGTCGATCAGATGCCACTTGATCAGGCTCGGGTCCAGCCGCGGGTAGCGCTTGACGGCCGCGTGCGTCAGCCGTTGCAGGCAGGCGGCCGTCTCGGTGCCGGCGTAACCGCCGCCGACCACCACGAACTGCAGCCGCGAGGTCCGCTCCGCCGGGTCGTCGCTGGCGTCGGCCAGGTCGAGCTGGGAGATGACGTGGTCGCGGATGTAGGCGGCCTCGGCCAGCGTCTTCATGCCGTAGGCGTGCTCGGTGAGCCCGGGGATGTCGAAGGTGCGGGTGACGCTGCCCGGGGCCAGCACGATGTAGTCGTAGGGCTCGTTGACGACCGTGTCGGTGATCGTGCGGACCACGCACACCTTGGCCTTCAGGTCCACGCCGATCGCACCGCCGGGGATGATGCGGGTGCGGTACTTCCGGCTGCGGCGCAGCGAGACGGCGATCGACTGCGGTGTCAGCACGCCGGAGGCGACCTGGGGCAGCAGCGGGAGGTAGAGCTGATAGGCGAACGGCGTCACCAGGGTGACGTCGGCCTCGTCGGGGGCGAGTCTGCGTTCCAGACGGCGGACGCACTCCACTCCGGCGAAGCCTGCGCCAACCACCAGGATCCTGGGTCGTGTCACGGTGTCATCCCTTTCTGCGGCTCCGGGCGGTCGAACTCGACGCCGTTCGCCTGCCCTGGATCGCTGCTCGCACCACATCGATCCCACCGTGCTCCGAGCCGTTCCGCCAGCCGGGCGCGGCAGGCAGACGAACGCGTGGGCACCAACATGCCCCGCCACCGGCAGGAGTAACCGGATGTCGCACAGATACACGCCGCACGTGCGTGCCCACCGGCGCCCGGCGGTGGTCCGGGCGGTCCGAGCGTGGCGCCGCACGCTCGCGCGCCGGTCGGGGCGGGCTCTCGCCGGAGGCGGCCGCACGAGCGTCCGGTGCGGGGCGAAGGCCCGCGCGGTCACCAGGGCAGGAAGACGTGGATGTCCTTGCCGGTGTCGGTGACCACGACGCTCACCTGGTCGCAGAGGGTGTGCACCAGGTGCCAGCCGATGCCGCCCCCGCCGGTCTTGGGGTGGAAGGGCCGCGGCGCCGGCTTGGTGGTGCTGGTGTCGCGCATGGTCACATGAAGGCCGTCGAAGGTGCGGCGCATGTGCAGGTCGAAAGGACCGGGCGCGTACTGGATGGCGTTCGCGGCCAGTTCCGTGACCACCAGCAGGATGTCGTCCCAGTACTCGGGCGCCCCGGGCGGGGTGTCCTGCGCCAGGACGGAGAGGAACCCCTCCGCGGCGAGCCGGGCCCCCGTCACATTGCGCAGCTCCCCCGGGAAGGAGAACGTACGCTCGTACTTCTCCTCCGAGGGCGGTGTGTCGTCCGAACGCTGCTCCGTCGCCATGTCGTCTTCCCCGGCCCCGGTCGAGCGGGCCGTGCCGGCCCCGCGTGAGCAGGGCTGCAGTCGTTGCTCATCTTTCCCATCGCAGCGGGTTCCCGAACCGCCCCCGGGTACGCGTGCTCCCGTCAGGAGGGTTCGTGACGGTCCGGTGCACGGTTCCCGCCGGTCACCGGAACACGTTGTCCGGTTCGTCCCAGTCCGACGGCTGCTCGTACGGGCCCGGCCGGGGCGCGGCGCGCGAACGGGCCCGGTACATGGCGTCGATGTCGGCGGCGTGGTGGCGGGCGATCGCGTCCCGGCGCAGCTTCAGCGACGGCGTCAGCAGCCCGTTGTCCGGGGCGAACGGCTCCGGCAGGACCCGGTAGACCCGAATGGACTCCGCCCGGGACACGGCGCTGTTGGCGGAGGCCACCGCCCGCGCGATCTCCTCCCGCAGCGCGTTGTCCTCCCGCGCCTCCCGGACCGGCGCGTCACCCTGGAGGGCCAGCCCGGCCCGCCAGTGCAGCAGGAAGTCCGGGTCCAGGGTGAGCAGCGCCCCCACACAGGGCCGGTCCTCGCCGACGACCACCGCCTGGTGGATCAGCGGGTGCATCCGCAGCCGCTGCTCCAGCGGGCCCGGCGCCACGCTCTCGCCGCCGCGGGTGATGATGACGTCCTTCTTGCGGCCGGTGATGGTCAGATAGCCCTCGCCGTCGAGGCGGCCGATGTCCCCGGTGGCCAGCCAGCCGTCGCGCAGCGCAGCCCGCGTCCGCGCCTCGTCGCCGACGTAGCCCTGGAACACCGACGGGCCGCTCACCAGGATCTCCCCGTCGCGGGCCACGTGGATGTCGGTGCCCGGCAGCGCCCGCCCGACCGTTCCCGACTTCTCCCGGCCCAGCGGCTGCATGGTGATCCCGCCGCCGGCCTCGGTCAGCCCGTAGCCGTCGTGCACGAGGATGCCGATGCCCGCGTAGAACAGCGACAGCTCCCGGCCGAGCGGCGAACCGCCCGAGGTGCCCCGCACCACCCGGCCGCCCAGCGAGGCCCGCAGCCCGCGGTACACCGTCCGTTCGTACAGCGCGTGCTGCAACCGCAGGTCCAGGCCGGGTCCCGGTCCGGTGCCCAGCCGCTGCCGCTCCTCCGCCTCGGCGAAGTCCCGCGCCGTGCGGGCCGCCCGCTCGAACAGGGCACCCCGGCCCGCCTGCTGGGCGGTGCGCAGGAACGTCTTGTACAGCTTCTCGTAGACGGAAGGCACGCCGTAGAAGTAGGTGGGCCGGAAGCTGAGCAGCGCCGACGACAGCGCCGCGGGCGTCATCTCCGGTTCGTGGCCGAGCAGGATGCCGCCGCGCAGGCACAGCTGCTGGATCATGATCCCGTACACGTGCGAGAACGGCAGGAAGGCCAGCACGGACCCCTGCTCGCCGGGCGGGGCCACGGTGTGCCCCCAGCCCGCGAGCAGCGTGTCACACGGGTGGGCGAGATTGCGGTGGCTCAGCGCGCAGCCCAGCGGGCGGCCCGAGGTGCCGGAGGTGTAGGCGACGACCGCGGTCGCGTCCGGCAGCACGATCCGGCGCAGCGACTGCACGGTCGTGAGCGGGACCAGCGCGCCGCGCTCCGCCAGCCGCGCCGGCGCCCCCGCGTCCAGCTGCCAGACGTGCGTCAGCCGGGGCAGCCGCGCGCAGACGGTACCGACCGTCATGGCACCCTGCTCGTCCTCGACGAACACGCCCACGCAGCCGGCGTCCCGCAGGATCCACTCGACCTGCTCCCGCGAGGACGTCGGATGGATCGGCACGACCTCGGCGCCCACGGTCCACAGCGCGTGGCTCAGGAGCGTCCACTCGTAGCGGGTCCGCGCCATCAGGGCCACCCGGTGACCCGGCGAGATGCCCGAGGCCACCAGCCCCTTGGCGAGGTCGGTCACCTCGTCGCGCAGCTCGACCGCCGTCACCTCCTGCCAGCCCGGGCGGGCGCCGCCGGGGGAGGCACCTGCCACCGGGCGGGCGAGCACCGGCAGCGTGGGGGTGCGGGCCGCGGCCTCGAAGACGCTGTCGGCGAGCCCGCCGGTCAGCACCGGGACGGTCGCCGGAGCGAAGGGCACGTCGCGCATGCGCTGCTCCTGGTGTGTACGGAGGGTGACCCCACCGATCGGAACCGTTGTCGACGGTGCTCGAATGTAGCCCAGGGCAGGCCGGTCGCGGCCCGGAAGACGACAACTCGTCTCCGACTGATGATCTCGCCGTGACCGGGGGACTCGGAGGGCATGAGCCATGTGAACCCAGATCCCGAACCCGAGCGCACCTCAGGCCTGGAGCCGGGCGGCGGTGTACCGCCCGGCGAGACACCGCCGGCGGAGAGCAGCATGCCCGGCGCCGGCCCGCCCGAGACCCGCGAGCGCACCAGCGGCTGGGCCAAGGCGCCGCTGACCCTGATCCTGCTGCTGGTGGTACTGGTGGCGGCGTTCTTCCTGGTCTACGCCATCGTCCTGATCCTGTGAGGCCATCCGATGCCCTGCGGCAGCCCGCCGGTCACCGCCCCGCGCCGCCGCGCCCGCCTCAGCACTGGGTGTAGCGCGCGCACTCGACGACGACCTCCCGGAGGCTGCCCCTCTCCTCCATCAGCCGCCGCTGCTCGCGGGCGCCGTTGCCCCGCCGCAGATGCGTGGTGACGCCCTCCTCGACGGCGGCCAGGTCGCCGCTGTCGGCGAGAGCGTCGCGGACGTGGGCGACCAGCGCGCCCAGCACGTCCGGGGCGGGCCGGGGCCGCATCGTGGCCGGGTCGAGCAGGTCGCCGTCCAGGCCGGAACGGGCGGCCTGCCAGGCGGCGAGCCGGAGCAGGTTCACGCTGTGGTCCCGCGGCGGCCGGCCGGCCCGCCACTCGCGCGCGGCGGTCTCCACCAGGGCCCGGGCCAGCGTGGCGATCAGGACGGGGGTGTCCGCGCGCAGGCAGACGTCCGACACGCGGATCTCCACGGTCGGGTAGTTCGCGGACAGGCGGGCGTCGAAGTAGATCATCCCCTGGTCCAGGATGACACCGGTGGCCACCATGTCGGTGACCCGCCGGTGGTAGTCGGCGGCCGAGCCGAACAGCTCGGTGGGGCCCGCCGACGGCCAGCGCCCCCACACCCGGCTGCGGTAGCTGGCGTAACCGGAGTCGCGGCCCTGCCAGAACGGCGAGTTGGCGCTGAGCGCGGCCAGCACCGGCAGCCAGGGGCGGATGCGGTCCAGGACGGCGACGCCCTCCTCGTCGGACTCCACCGACACGTGCACGTGGCAGCCGCACACCAGCTGCTCACGGGTGGCGATGCCGTACTGCTCGGCCATCCACCGGTAGCGCTCGTTCATGCTGATCGAGGGGCTGACCGGCAGCGGGGAGCTGGCCAGCGCGGCGACCGTGCAGCCGATCCCGCCGGCGTGCCGGGCCGCCTCCTTGCGGCAGCGCACGATCTCGGCGCCGAGGTCGCTCATCCGCGACTGCGGATGCGTGGCGAACTCCAGCATCTGCCCGTACAGCTCTTTCTCGAACACGTCCTGGTCCGGGTCGTCCTTGGCGGCACGGGCCAGGACGGCGGCCGACAGCGCCTTCGGCTCGCCGTTGTCCGGATCGACCAGGAGGAGTTCCTCCTCCACTCCGACGGTGCGCACGTGTGCCGCCCTTCTGCCCGTGCCGCTCGCGGCCGTCCGCGAGGGGCATCGCTGGTCCGTAGACCCCGCATGCCCCTGCTACGGCCGCCGACACCTGCCCGGTCAGCGCACGGGGACCAGCCAGACGGTGGCCAGCGGCGGCAGGGTGAGCGACAGGGCCCCGTCCTCGGGCCGCAGGGTGCCCGGGGTGCCGGCGCCGCTGCCGCCGTACCGGGTGTCGTCCGTGTTCAGTGCCTCCTGCCAGGCGGGGACGTCCTCGGGGACCCACAGGCGGTAGTCGTGCCGGACGACGGGGGAGAGGTTCGACACCGCGAGCACCGGGGAGCCGGCCGCGTCCCACCGCAGGAAGGCGAAGACGTTGTCGTCGGCGGCGTCGCACAGCACCCACCGGAAGCCGTCCGGATCGGTGTCGCGCTCCCACAGCGCCGGGGTCTGCCGGTACACGGTGTTCAGGTCCCGCACGAGATCCTGTACGCCCCGGTGGTCGCCGGCCGCCATGTGGCCCGGGTCGAGCAGCCACCACTCCGGCCCCTCGCGCTCGGACCACTCCGCGCCCTGGGCGAACTCCTGCCCCATGAACAGCAGCTGCTTGCCGGGGTGGGCCCACATGAAGCCGAGGTAGGCGCGGTGGTTGGCGCGCCGCTGCCACCAGTCGCCGGGCATCTTCGACACCAGGGCCTGCTTGCCGTGCACCACCTCGTCGTGGGAGATCGGCAGCACGTAGTTCTCGCTGTAGGCGTACACCATCGAGAACGTCAGCTCGTGGTGGTGGTACTTGCGGTGCACCGGCTCGTGCTGGATGTACTCCAGCGAGTCGTGCATCCAGCCCATGTTCCACTTCAGCCCGAACCCGAGCCCGCCGCTGTCCGTCGGCCGGGTCACCCCCTCCCAGGCGGTGGACTCCTCGGCGATGGTCACCACCCCCGGGCACCGCCGGTAGACGGTGGCGTTCATCTCCTGGAGGAACGCCACCGCGTCCAGGTCCTCCCGCCCGCCGAAGACGTTCGGCGCCCACTGCCCGGACTCCCGGGAGTAGTCGAGGTAGAGCATGGAGGCGACGGCATCCACCCGCAGACCGTCGATGTGGAACTCCTCGCACCAGTACACGGCGTTGGCGACGAGGAAGTTGCGCACCTCGGTGCGGCCGAAGTCGAACTCGTACGTCCCCCAGTCCGGGTGCTCGGCCCGCCGGGCGTCCCCGGGCTCGTACAGCGGGTCCCCGTCGAAGCGGGCCAGCGCCCAGTCGTCCTTGGGGAAGTGCGCCGGCACCCAGTCCATGATCACGCCGATGCCGGCCCGGTGCAGGGCGTCGACCAGGAACTTGAAGTCGTCCGGGGTGCCCAGGCGGGCCGTGGGGGCGTAGAAGCCGGTGACCTGGTAGCCCCAGGAGGGGCCGAAGGGGTGCTCGGCGACCGGCATCAGCTCGACGTGGGTGAACCCCATGTCCCGCACGTACGCCGGCAGCTGCTCGGCCAGCTCCCGGTAGCCCAGCCCGGGCCGCCAGGAGGGCAGGTGGACCTCGTACACCGACATCGGCGCCCGGTGCACGGGTGTGTCGGCGCGGTGCGCCAGCCACTCGGCGTCGCCCCACTCGTAGTGCGAGGCGGTGACGATCGACGCGGTCGCGGGCGGCTCCTCCGCGCGGCGGGCCATGGGGTCGGCCTTGAGGAAGCGGCCGCCGTAGCGGGAGGTGATCTCGAACTTGTACCGGGCGCCCTCGCCGATCCCGGGCAGGAACAGCTCCCACACGCCGGAGGAGCCCAGCGAGCGCATCGGGTACTGGGTGCCGTCCCAGTAGGTGAAGTCCCCGGCCACCCGTACTCCCTGCGCGTTCGGCGCCCAGACGGTGAAGCGGGTGCCGGCCACGCCCTGGTGGGTCATCGGCCGCGCGCCCAGCGCCTGCCACAGCTGCTCGTGCCGGCCCTCCCGGATCAGGTGCAGGTCCAGCTCCCCGAGGGCGGGCAGGAAGCGGTACGGGTCGTGCACCTCCTGCTCCGCGTCGGCGTACTCCACCAGCAGCGTGTACGACGGGATCTCCGCGCCCGGCAGGACGGCGGCGAAGAGGCCGTCGCCCTCGGACGCCAGCGGGGTGCGTCCGCCGTCGGTGAGGACGCTCACCGAGCGGGCGTTCGGGCGCAGCGCCCGGACGACGACGCCGACGCCGCCCGGGAGCGGGTGGGCGCCGAGCAGGCCGTGCGGGTCGTGGTACGCCCCGGCCAGCAGCCGGGCGCGGTCGCCGGGGTCCAGCGGCACGGCGGCGGGCGGCAGGTCGGTGTGCGGTACCGCGGTGGTGGGTACGGCGGCGGGCGGGATCGGGCCCGCGGTCTCCGGCAGTGAGATGTCGCGCAGTGCCATGGTGTCAGCCTCCCCAGACGGCGAGCCGCTTGACAGCGGCCATCGGAACCGGCAGCCAGTCCGGGCGGTGTCTGGCCTCGTACAGCACTTCGTACACCGCGCGGTCCGTCTCGTGGGCGCGCAGCAGAGCGTGCTTCTTGCGTGGGTCCCAGCCCGCGCGGGCGGCGTAGCCCGCGCAGAACGCCTCCCGGCAGCGGCGGGCCCACTCGGGGCGCCAGGGCCGGCGCTGCCGGGCGGCGTAGTCGAAGGAGCGCAGCATCCCGGCGACGTCGCGGACCGGTGACTGGGCGCCCCGGCGCTCGTCCAGCGGGCGGGACGGTTCGCCCTCGAAGTCGATGACGAACCAGTCGCGGCCGGCCCGCAGCACCTGCCCGAGGTGCAGGTCGCCGTGGATGCGCTGGGCGGGCGGCCCGGAGTCGCAGGTGGCCAGCGCCCCGAAGGCGGCGCGCAGGCCGGGCACGTAGGGGCGCAGCGACGGCACGGCGTGCGCGGCGGCGTCCAGCCGCGCGGACATCGCCTCGGCCGTACGGCCGTGCCCGCCGAGTCCGGCGGGCGGGAAGGCGGAGGCCAGCGCCAGGTGCACCTCGGCCGTGGCCCGGCCCAGCTCGTGCGCCTCCTTGGTGAAGTCGCTGCCACGGGCGAGGGCGCCCAGGGCGAGCGTCCAGCCGTCGGTGGCGTCGGGCAGGAACGGCTGGAGCACACCGAGGGTCGCCGGGCGCGGGTCGGTCGTGCAGAACCAGGCCACCGGCGCGGGCACCCGGGTGCAGCCCTCGGCGGCCAGCGCCTCCGGCACCTCCAGGTCGGGGTTGATGCCGGGCTGGATGCGCCGGAAGACCTTCAGGATGTACGCGTCGCCGTACACGATCGAGGAGTTGGACTGCTCGGCGTCCAGCAGCCGGGGCGCCAGTCCGCCGGGCAGCTCCGCCTCGGGGGCCGCCTCGAAGCGCAGCGGGCCCGCCGTGCCGGGCCGGCGCAGCCGCTCCAGCAGCAGGTGGGCGGCGCGTGGGTCGTGCAGGGCGTCGTAGACGGCGAGGCCGGCCAGCGCGCCCTCCTGCACCCGGCCGATGAAGGCCCGCTCCAGGCGCGGCGCGAGGCGTTCGCGCAGTCCGAGCAGCAGCTGGTAGCAGTCGCCGGCCGGGGGAGTGCCGCCGGGGGCGGGCACCGCCGAGTGACCGGCGTGCACGAGCAGATGCAGACAGCCCGGGAACAGCTCGGTCGACGAGAGCACGGACAGCTCCGTGACGGGCCGGTCCTTGCCCGCGAACCAGCGCTGCTTGGGCAGCCAGTCGCGCAGCAGCCCGCCCAGCGAGTCCAGGGGCCGGTCGGCGCCGGCCACGGTCCTCGGTCGCAGGGAGATGGTCTTCGGCATGGTGACGCGTCCTTTCCTCGGCGTCGCACGCTCAGCGTCGTCGGCCGATGCGGGATGCGACTCGGGTGAGCCGGAACCAGTAGAAGCCGTGGCCCGCGAGGGTGAGGAGATAGGGCAGTTCACCGATGGCGGGGAAGCGCACCCCGCCGATCAGCTCCACGGGGTGCCGTCCGTCGTAGGCCCGCAGGTCGAGTTCGGTGGGCTGGGCGAAGCGGGAGAAGTTGTTGACGCACAGCACCAGGTCGTCCCCGTGTTCGCGCAGGAAGGCGAGGACGGCCGGGTTGGAGGACTGCAGTTCGGTGTAGGAGCCGAGTCCGAAGGCGTGGTTCTGCTTGCGGATCTCGATCATGCGGCGGGTCCAGTGCAGCAGGCTGGACGGCGAGGACATGGAGGCCTCGACGTTGGTGACCTGGTAGCCGTAGACCGGGTCCATGATCGTGGGCAGGGAGAGTCGTCCGGGGTCGCAGGAGGAGAATCCGGCGTTGCGGTCGGGGGTCCACTGCATGGGGGTGCGCACCGCGTCGCGGTCGCCGAGCCAGATGTTGTCGCCCATGCCGATCTCGTCGCCGTAGTAGAGGATCGGCGAGCCGGGCAGGGCCAGCAGCAGGGCGGTGAACAGCTCGATCTGGTTGCGGTCGTTGTCCAGCAGCGGTGCCAGGCGGCGGCGGATGCCGATGTTGGCGCGCATCCGCGGGTCTTTCGCGTACTCGGCCCACATGTAGTCGCGTTCCTCGTCGGTGACCATCTCCAGGGTCAGCTCGTCGTGGTTGCGCAGGAAGATGCCCCACTGGCAGCCCGAGGGGATGGCCGGGGTCTTGGCGAGGATTTCGGAGACGGGGTGGCGCGACTCGCGGCGCACGGCCATGAAGATGCGGGGCATGACGGGGAAGTGGAACGCCATGTGGCACTCGTCGCCGCCGCTGGGGTAGTCGCCGAAGTAGTCGACGACGTCCTCCGGCCACTGGTTGGCCTCCGCCAGCAGCACGGTGTCGGGATACTTGGCGTCGATGTCGCGGCGGACGCGCCTGAGGAACTCGTGGGTGGCGGGGAGGTTCTCGCAGTTGGTGCCCTCGGCCGCGTAGAGATAGGGGACCGCGTCCAGCCGGTAGCCGTCGATGCCCAGGTCGAGCCAGAAGCGCAGGGCGGCCAGGATCTCCTCCTGCACGGCCGGGTTCTCGTAGTTGAGGTCCGGCTGGTGGGAGAAGAAGCGGTGGAAGTAGTACTGGCCGCGGACCGGGTCGAAGGTCCAGTTGGAGGCCTCGGTGTCGACGAAGATGATCCGCGCGTCCTGGTACCGGGTGTCGTCGTCGGCCCACATGTAGAAGTCGCCGTAGGGGCCGTCGGGGTTGGTGCGCGACTCCTGGAACCACGGGTGCTGGTCGCTGGTGTGGTTCATGACGAAGTCGATGATCACGCGCATGCCGCGCTGGTGGGCGGCGTCGACGAACTCCACGAAGTCGGCGAGGTCACCGAACTCCGGCAGCACCGCGGTGTAGTCGGAGACGTCGTAACCGCCGTCCTTCAAGGGCGACTTGAAGAAGGGCGGCAGCCAGAGGCAGTCCACGCCGAGCCACTGGAGGTAGTCGAGTTTGGCGGTCAGGCCCTTGAGGTCGCCGACGCCGTCACCGTTGCTGTCGTGGAAGGAGCGGACCAGTACCTCGTAGAAGACGGCACGCTTGAACCACTCCGGGTCCCGGTCCTTGGCAGGAGTGTCCTCGAAGGTGTCCGGGACGGGGTCGTTGACAGTCATGACGCTGAGGGCCCTCCGATCGGTGGCGAGGCGGACGGTCGCCCGGCATGCAGCACGTGCGCCGGCGCCTCGCCGGGGGTGAGGCGCACGAAGTTGGTCCTGCCCCAGTGGTAGGTCGCGCCGGTGAGTTCGTCCCGCACGGGCAGGGTGGCGTGCCAGCCGTGGCCGAGGCGCGGCATGTCCAACGAGACCGTGGCCTCCTGGGTGTGGTGCGGGTCGAGGTTGACGACCACCACGACGGTGTCGGTCCCGGCGCGTTTGCTGTAGGCGAGCACGGCGTCGTTGTCGGTGTGGTGGAAGTGCAGGTCGCGCAGTTGCTGGAGGGCGGGGTGGGCGCGGCGGACGGCGTTGAGGCGGGTGATGAGGGGGGCGATGGTGCGGCCCTCGCGTTCGGCGGCCTCCCAGTCGCGCGGGGTGATCTGGTACTTCTCGGAGTCGAGGTACTCCTCGCCGCCGGGTCGCAGCGGGGTGTTCTCGCACAGCTCGTAGCCGCTGTAGATGCCCCAGGCGGGGGAGAGGGTGGCGGCGAGGACGGCGCGCAGTTCGAAGGCGGGGCGGCCGCCGTGCTGGAGGTGGGC